>DASQPN010000054.1:0-43435 GCA_035643915.1 Terriglobales bacterium
TCAGAGTGCCACTTGATGCCTTTTCCCCGTGATTCGGCGATTCTACTATACGAGCCAACCCGCAGCTCTTGCGGCGGAAGATGGCAGCTACCCACTTGTCTTGTCCTGTCTTTGCGGGGTTCGCACAGCCTGTCGAGTCCAGCACCTGGTTTGAGGAATCCTCGCAGGTGTCCCGCTAGGGCAGCCCGGCAAGAGAAGCGTGCCTATGTTGGGACTTTTGTTCAGGGGGGTGAACGTCCTTCCGCCACTCCGCCCGTGTAGAATCACTGCCAGCCCCGTCGGGCACACTCCATGAGAAGCATCGCTGCCCTTGTCCTTCTGGCTATCCTGAGCGCCTCGTGCTCCATCCCGGCCCCTGCCCGGGACCGCAACCACTACCCACAGCAATCGCGCGCTGCCCGAAAAGCGGCCGGGAAGCAGCAGAAAGCCTCCAACAAGTATTCAAAGCAGCAGCAAAAAGCCATGAAGAAATCGGCGAAGGCGCAGCGGAAGGCGCTCAAGCGGGCACAGAAAAAAAGCGTCCGATAGCTCGTGACGTGCGACACCTTTCAAACGGTTCTGAGAAATGACCCGCCCTCTTTGCCCCCGCGGGACCCCATTCCTTCTGCTGGTGAGAAGATGCAGTCGGGTTACAAAACGAGAATTTATTTGTTCCCCGTAACTCAATAAAAATGAGACGCATAGCGTCCGAGCAACCTGAAACGCCCGGCTAGCAACTAAATACTTAGTTGACGTGGGCGAGCCTTTTACGTCAAATTTGTCGCAGGCCATCTTTACCCGGAGGTTGTTCGTTGCCACGCGCTCAATCCGCCACCCTCACCGAAGCTGAATTGCGCATTATGCAGGTGCTTTGGGACAGGGGGTCAGCCACCGTCCAGCAGGTTCTCGAGGCCCTCCCCCGCAAGAAACCTCTGGCGTACAACTCGGTGCTGACCATTGTGCGGATCCTCGAGAAAAAGGGCTACGTGCGCCACGTGAAGGATGGCCGCGCTCATATCTACCTCGCGTTGTTGAACCAGAGGGAAGCGACTCGGTCCGAGATCCGGCGCCTGGTAAGTCGCTTCTTCCAGGACTCCCGCGAATTGCTGGTGCTGAACATCCTCGAAGACGAGGGACTGGACGCGCAGGAACTCGAGCACCTGCGCCAGGTGCTGGACGAGGGTCGCTGAGGAATCATGACCATCGCGTTCAACCTTCACGCCTTTGCGCAGATCTCAGCTGAGAGAATGCTGAACTGCGTCGCGGCAGGCCTCGCCATTGCGCTTTTTGCCTGGATCCTGTTGCGCCTCATCGGACGCCGCAATTCGGGCACGCGGTTTGCGGTTTGGTTTTGCGCGTTGCTCGCCATCGCGGTATCCCCCCTTCTCGAAATTGGGTCGCCGAGTCGCACCGCCTTGATCCACTCCCCCACCGCCGCGATCACCATGCCCGGCTCGTGGGCCTCGTATCTGTTCGGTGCGTGGGCTCTCATCGCCCTGCTGGGTCTCTTGCGAGTGGCAGCCGGCCTCTGGCATCTGCGAACCATCCGCCGGAGCTGCGCGCCGATCGGCCTGCAAAACCTGGACCTGATGCTCCGCCGGACACTCGCAGAATTCCGGTCGGTCCGGCCGGTCGAACTTTGCGTCTCGGATGAACTGCGCGTGCCGACCGCGATCGGCTTTGCGAAACCGGCGGTGGTTCTTCCCGCCTGGGCGTGGCGCGAGCTTTCGACCGCCGAACTCAATACCGTATTGCTGCACGAACTGGCGCACCTGCGCCGCTGGGATGACTGGACGAACCTCGCCCAGAAAATACTGCGCGCATTGTTTTTCTTCCATCCGGCGGTGTGGTGGGTGGAAAGCCGGCTGGCGCTGGAGCGGGAGATGGCGTGCGACGACATCGTGCTGGGGCAAACGGCAAACCCGCGCGCCTATGCGCAGTGTCTGGTCTCCTTGGCGGAGAAGAATCTCCTGCGGCGCGGAGTCGCCTTGGCGCAGGCGGCGGTCGGAGGCATGCGACAGACCTCACTCCGCATCCTGCGGATTCTGGACGCGCGCCGCTCGCCCGCGGTCCAGGTCTGGAAGCCGGCTCCCTGGGTGGTGGGAGCGTTTTCACTCGTCTGTCTGGTCTCCTCGGCGCACTCGCCGAAGCTGGTGGCATTCGTGGACGCAGTTCCAGGGATGGCTGCTCCGTCGGCCAGAATCGCGACGCCTGCCACGCCTACGGAGAGTCCCCGGGCCATGACAGCGACCGTGGTTCCGGCTTCATACGTGGAGCATAGTTCGAGCGCAGGGGCCCATCGACCGAGCGCCAAGCCATCCGTAGCAGCGGTGGTCGCACGGCGTGGCCGTCCAACTCGCAACCCGCCAGCCCCCGCTCTGGTGAGAACGGGCGCTCCCAGTTCCATCCAGGCTCCCGCGTACCAGCAAGCGATGTTTGTCATCCTGGAAGGCCAGCGGTACGGCCAAGCAGGACCCGTGCTGTGGCAGGTCTGCATCTGGCGGTTCACGGTTGATCCCCAGGGCAGCCCCCATGTCGTTGAGGAGATCTTCTCGAAATCCATTTAGGAGCGTTTCACGGGCGGGCCCAAATTTTTTTCGCTCGAAACAACTAATGAATTAGTTGCTAATCAAAACCTCACCAGGAGAGCAGCAAGATGAAAACGTGGTTCACTGACACTTTCAAAGAAAAATCCCTCGGTCGCCGAGTCCTTGCGCCTGTGCTGGCTGTCGGCATGGTCGGATCGTTCGCGGCCCGTCAAACCGTAAAACCGGTGGTCGCCAAGGCCGCTTCGGCCATGCCGAGCACCGCTCCACTCGATGACAACAGCGTCAGCGCGCTGCTGGCCGTCGACCAGGCAATGGAGACTCTGGCTGCGCGGGTGACGCCTGCCATCGTCAACGTCGCCGTAACCTCCAAGCCAAAAACGGACGAGCAATCTCAAGCCGAAATCCCCGACGACATGCGGCAGTTCTTCGGCCCCGGGTTCAATTTCCATCAACAGCAGCCGCAAATCGAACATGGTATCGGCAGCGGTGTGATCATCTCCCCGGATGGCTACGTCGTCACCAATAACCACGTGGTCGACGGCGCGGTCGATCTTCGCGTGACCATGAGCGATCGCCGGGTCCTTCCGGCAAAGCTCATCGGCACCGATCCCTTGACCGACCTCGCGGTCATCAAGATCGAAGGTAAGAACCTTCCCAACGTTCCCTGGGGAGACGCCACCGCCCTACATCCGGGACAGACCGTGCTCGCATTCGGCAATCCTTTCGGATTCCGATTCACGGTTACGCGCGGGATCGTCAGCGCATTGAATCGTCCGAACCCGTCGCCCACCGATGCGCGTAAGCCTGGCCAGTTCATCCAGACCGACGCCGCCATCAATCCCGGCAACTCCGGCGGCCCGCTGGTCAATGCGCACGGGGAGGTTGTGGGCATCAACACCTTCCTGATCTCCCAGTCTGGCACCTTCTCCGGCATGGGTTTCGCGATTCCCTCGCAAATCGTTCGCCCGACCGTCGAAGCCCTGATCCGCGACGGCAAGGTGAACCACGGCTACGTGGGCATCGGCATCACCGACGTCACGCCCGAGAACGCCAAGTTCTTCGAATCGAAGGACAACTACGGCGCGATCGTCACCCAGGTCGAACCCAACTCACCGGGCGCGAAGGCTGGCCTAAAAGTTGGCGACCTGATCACCGGGGTTGACGGCTGCGACGTCAGCGACGCCGGCCAACTGCAGGTGGTGGTCGGACAAACCCGTCCGGGAACCACGGTAAAGCTGCGGGTGCTGCGCGACGGCAAGAGCATGGATCTTCCCGTCACGCTCGAGCCCATGGGAGCTCGTGACAAGGGCGAAGACGAGAGCGCCAGCAGCGCGTCCGGCAGACCACGCTGGGGCCTGGGCCTTGCCGACGTCACTCCCGATGTCCGCCGGCAACTGCGGGCGTCGGGCGACCTCAAAGGCGCTGTGATTGAGCGCGTGCTCCCGGGCAGCCCCGCCGACAACGCGGGTCTCCGGCCTGGAGACGTCATCCTGGGTGTCAACCGGCGAGACATGGAGACCGCCGCTGACGTTCAAAAGGCGCTCGCCAACGTGCCCAAGGGACAAGACGCCCTACTGCTCGTCTGGTCCAATGGCGGAAACACTTTCCGGGTATTGCATTCCTCGGAAGGAGCGTAAGGAGATCGTGACTGCGCTGTAGTTCGCCACGCGAATCCGCGAGGGGAACTACAGCGCGGCACGAAATTTCGTCTTAAGCCTATACCCTCACGCTCGCTCCACGGCGGTCGATGGCCTTCGAAGCCGCGGGAAGTCCCCCCGGCAATCTTCCGCAACTTCATTTGTTCCTTCCTATAAAATCAGCACCGATGGCGGAACCACCGATAAGACTCTACCGCGAAGATCGCGGCTGCGTGATCGAGCGGAACAACATTTTCTACACCGCCGCAGATTGCTCATGGGACGAACTGGTTACCCGGGATGATCTGAACGCGTATGTGAGGGATCTCGTCACACACTGCCGCGCTTGGCCAGACAAACAGTTGGCGGATTTGAAGGTCAGCGCTCCCATCGGCAGTCAGGAAGTGTGGGCGGCAGGCGTGACGTACTATCGGAGCCGCGATGCGCGCATGGAGGAGTCGAAGTCCGCGGGTGGGGGAGATTTCTACGATCGCGTCTACCGGGCTGACCGGCCAGAGCTGTTCTTTAAGGCCACCGCCAATCGCGTGGTCGGTCCCGGCGGAAGAGTGGCAATACGGCAGGATGCGGCGTGGTCGGTGCCGGAGCCGGAACTTACGCTCCTGATCAGCCCCGGCGGAACCATTCTTGGTTACACCATCGGGAACGATATGAGTTCCCGCGATATCGAAGGCGAAAATCCTTTGTACTTGCCGCAGGCCAAAGTCTATGACCGAAGCTGCTCCCTCGGCCCCGGCATTCTTGTCTCGTCGGAGCCGCTGCCCTCCTCAACTGAGATTCGGCTTGAGATTCTGCGCAACGGAGAAACTGCCTTTGCCGGCTCCACAACTCTCCGCAGCATGAAGCGTGACTTCTCGACTCTGGTGCACTATCTCTACCGGGACAATGTCTTCCCCAACGGATGCTTTCTCCTCACGGGGACCGGCATCGTGCCGCCCGATTCCTTTACGCTGAATCAATGCGATGAGATTCGGATCACGATAGTCGGAATCGGAACGCTTGTGAATTTCGTCGGGTGATCTAGGGCAGGTTGACGTCGTCGCCCACGGCGCCAGGAGAGACCTTCAGCAGCGCGTTTAGATCCTTCTCGAGTTGGCCACGCAGTTCTTCCGCAATGTCTTTGAAGCGGAAAGGCTGCAAGCATCCCTTGGTGGCCCACATCGGAAACAGCATTTCCACCTTGGTCCGCACCGTGGTCGTCCCCACGTGAAACAGAATCTCCACCACCACGCCCTCGTCGATCGGTGCCTCCAGATGCAGGAGACCTCCGTTGGCGGAGAGTTGGCTGAGCCGGCCTCGAACCTGCCGCCGATTCTGTAACTGAAGCAAGGCCAGAACGGAACCCCCGAGTTTGACACGGGCGCCACGCTTTTCGCGTTGCCTTTGAGGCGCTTCCGACATATACACCCTCCCCAATATCGCACTCTCGACCGGGGCTGGGCAGGTTACGAAAGCACCGGTCCCACGAAGCAATTTCGGACCCGGTTTCCTACATCGGCCCTTCGCGATCGCCTTCTCGCGCTCCATCGCAAGGGGCTTTCTCAGATACAATGGGCGCTCCAAAAACTCGGGCAACTGCCGCTATTAAATCGTCAAACTGAAACAAGGAGCCACGAGTGATCCTACCCTCTTTCCGCGCTCTTGACCGAGCGCTAACACGGGAAACACCGTCGACGGATGTACGGGTGAAACGGCTTCGTATGGTCCACCTGGTTCCCATTCTCCTCGCCCAACTCCTGACGAACTTGGCAAACGGGCAGACCATCCATGTCGATATCACTCCCGAGCATTCCACCAACAAGTTTGTTCCCAACCAGGCGCTGGGAGCTGGGATCGACCGCATGTCCGCGGTTTCGATCGACCAGCTGTTTACGGAACCGGCCATCCGGCAGGTGCTCAGCGCGGGCTGGCAACCAGTGACGTACCGGCAGAACACGGAACTGAAGGTCGAAGCATGGCATTGGAATCCGAAAGGGACGTGGAGCGATCCCAGCGGCAAAGGCTATTTCACCGGCAGCGATACGCCGACGGAAATCATCCGTAACTCTTACGGCTACCCACTGCCTCATCGTGGTTTTACACGAAACGAGGGAACGGACACCAACGGATACTCGCGGCTGACGGATGGTGACCTGAACTCATACTGGAAAAGCAGTCCGTACCTGACCAAAGCCTTCACCGGCGAACCGGACTCGCTGCACCCGCAGTGGGTGGTGGTCGACCTAGCCAATCCTCTGCCTATCAGTGCGATCCGCATCGCCTGGTCCGATCCCTACGCCCAGCGTTATCGGGTGCAGTACTGGACCGGCGAGCAACCGATCCAGCAGCCGACGAAAGGCTCCTGGGTCACATTCCCGGGCGGGGCCGTCGAAATCGGACAGGGTGGCCTCGTAACCCTGCCCCTGAACTCCATTCCCGTCCCCGTGCGTTTTCTCCGCATTCGGATGACGGACTCCTCCAACACCTGTGACTCCCACGGCTCTGCGGACCGCCGCAATTGTGTCGGCTTCGCGATTCGCGAACTCTACATTGGAACCCTGAGCGCGAACGGTGAGTTTCAGGATGTAGTACGCCACACTCCCGAAGCGGATCAGACCACTACCTGGTGCTCTTCGGTGGATCCGTGGCACGAGCCGTCCAATTTCGATCCCCAGTTGCACGACCAGGTCGGGCTCGACCTGTTCTACACCAGCGGTGTCACCCGTGGACTGCCTGCCATGGTGCCGGTTGCCTTAATCTATGCGATCCCGGAGGACGCGGCGGCCGAACTCGCGTATCTGGAAAAACGAAACTACCCGATTTCCTACGTGGAGATGGGCGAGGAACCCGACGGCCAGTACATGCTCCCGGAAGACTACGCGGCCCTCTACCTGCAGTTCGCCGATGCCCTGCACAGAGTTGACCCGTCTCTCAAACTGGGAGGCCCGGTGTTTCAGGGGGTGAATGAAGATATCCAGGTCTGGCCGGACGCAGAAGGTCGAAGCTCCTGGACCCGTCGCTTCATCGACTATTTGAAAGCCCGCGGCCGCTTGAAAGACCTGGCGTTCTTCTCCTTCGAACACTACCCCTATGTCCCCTGCACAATCTCCTGGAGCAGCCTCTACGACGAGCCGCGCCTGGTGAGTCATATGGTTGACGTTTGGCGGGATGATGGCGTGCCACGAAACGTGCCGCTGTTCATCACCGAATCGAACATCGCGTGGAACACGAGCGAGTCATTCGTCGACATCTTCGGAGCACTCTGGCTGGCCGACTATGTCGGCGCCTTCCTCACAGCGGGCGGCAATGCCCTCTACTACTTCCACTATCTGCCCATGGGAGTCCATCGCGGCTGCAACGATTCCATGGGAACATTCGGAATGTTCACAGTCGACAAGGACTACCACATCCAGCAGCCCACTTCGCAGTTCTTCGCCAGCCAGTTGATCAATCTGGAATGGGTACAGCCGGGAAGCGGTGAGCATCGCCTGTTCCCTGCCGCCGCGGATCTCGAGGACCCGGCGGGCCACGCGCCGGTCACCGCCTATGCAACCCTCCGTCCCGATGGTCAGTGGTCACTCCTGGTGGTGAACCGCGACCAGTCGAATGGCCACCAGGTTCGTGTCGTCTTCCATGACGCCAAGGCAAACGCCGATCGCTCTTTTTCGGGTCCGGTGAGCGTGACGACTTTCGGCAGCGCCCAGTATCAATGGCATCCCGACCCCCAGGGCGGCAACGCCAAGCCCGACGGCCCCGCCCTGAAATCCACGGTCAACGCGAGCGCCGACACGTGGTTTGATCTGCCACCAGCCTCGGTTAACGTGATTCGCGGAACCGCGGGAAACAGCGGAGGAGTCCAGTAGTCGGACACGACTGGGAAATCAGCGCGCGGGGTCGGTCTCCGTCCAGCCCTCGGCGCGGGTTCGCTCGAGGAGCCATTGCTGCAACTCGCTGTCTAGCGCCGGATGCATGTCCTCGAAGCTCAGACCCACAAGTCCGCCCGGGCTGGTCCATGCCAGCTTGGCTTTCGCTTCGATTATCGTTTTGGTCTCGGGCAACAGGAAGGAAAGCTCCATGCTTGCCCCGTGAGCAATTGGGACCGGAGTCTCGATCGCCAGCCCGCCGGAGCTCAGATTCACGATGGTCGCTGCAATCTGCTGGCTTTCGAGATGCAGCGTAACCGGGATCTCCACCGTGACCCGGAAGTAGCGCTGCTGTTCGACACGCAGGGATCCAAGCACGGACAGGCGACTGCCTGCGACTTTCTCTTTGCGGTATTTGTCCAACTTGCGGCGCAGTGTGCGGGCCGAGATTCCAAGCTGCTGAGCGGCTTTCGCCTGGTTATCTCCGTTCTGCGCCAGGGCCTGAAGGATCATGTACCTCTCCATTTCCTCCAGGTTGCCGCTCCATGAAGCGGTCGAGGTCGTGACTTCGGGGAGGCCACAAATCGCGGCGGGAAGATCGCTGGCTCGGATCTCCGTCGTGCCCGGATTCAAGCTCACGGTCGAGTGCGAGACCACATTCTTTAACTCCCGCACATTGCCCGGCCAGGAGTAGCGTTGCAGAATTGTCAAGGCGTCGTCCGTGAACCGAGCCGCGGGGAGCTGCATGAGCAGAAAGTGCTCTGCGATCGCAGGAATGTCTTCTGTCCGCTCCCGCAGCGGGGGGACGCGCAACTGAAACTGGGTGAGCCGGTGGTACAAATCGCGGCGGAACCGGCCGTTGCGGACCTCTTCCTCCAAATCGCGATTGGTGGCAGCAATCACGCGGACGTGCACATCGACCTTGCGACTGCCGCCTAAGCGATAATAAGGAACTCCATCCAGAACGCGCAACAACTTCGCCTGAACTTTGGAGTCGAGTTCCCCCACCTCGTCCAGGAAAAGCGTCCCCTGGTCGGCGAGTTCGAACAGACCAGGCTTGGTGGCATCGGCGCCGCTGAACGCGCCCTTCTCGTATCCGAACAGTTCGCTTTCGACCAGGTGCTCGGGAAAAACCGCACAGTTCACGTCCACAAAGGCTTTGCCGCATCGCAGAGAATGCTGGTGGATGGCCTGCGCAATCATCTCCTTGCCGCTGCCGGTCTCCCCGACGATCAGGACCGCGGCATCCTGTCTTGCGACACGTTCCACCATGCTCATGAGCTTGTGCATAACCTCACTGCGCACAATGGCAGTGGTCCCGTCGACAAGCTTCATGGCGACCGCAGGCTTCATAAAGGAAAGCTCATGGGGTATGGATCCGGACGTCGGCAAGCTTTCTGCGCCGCGAGGCTCCCGACGACACACCCCCCCGGCATGTCTTTAACAGGTTTGCGGGCTCTCAGGTAGGTTACTGAAGTGATCGCCAGCGAGAATCAATGGTTTGCAGACGGGAAATCAAACGGAGGCCGACGGGGACATCTACGGATTTTCGTATTGGCGACCCGTTGACGAAGTGGCCACGCAACCCGCTTTTGGTCGCCCTGGGTAAGATCACGCGCATGGTCGAGGCCGCGTGTCTTTGGTTCGCGGTTAACTGCCCCAGACTGCCGAAGCTGCCGCAACCAGGCTAAAGGCGAGCACCGATACCGCAACCAGCAATGCCACCACTGCTGCTCTCTTCATGTTGATCGTCATGTTGATCGTCTCCTCCGACGACAAGCTGCCTTGCCGTCCCAACCCAAAAGATTTTCTGGCCCGCCCTACTTATCTTCCCGTAACACCTGAAACATCTTGATTTGCCGGCTCAGTCGGGGTCTCCCGACTCCTCGACACTCTCTGCCGCGTTGTTGGCGTCGACGCTCGAGCCCCAGATCACGCTGTTGCCCCAGATCACGCTGTTCCCGCCCAGCAAACAGTTTCCCCACACCACCGAATTGCCCCAGATCACGGAGGTGCCGCTCAACAGCACATTGTTGCCCCAGATCACGCTGTTGCCCCAGATCACCGAAGTGCCCCAGATGGAAGAGGGATCCGCCTTGAGCAGGATGTTTCCAACCAGATCTCGCGTCGCGATGGGCGACATCGCATTCTTCTGAGCCACGTCGGTACTCGCCAGAGCCGAAGTGATGTTCAGGTAGCCCGCCCCGACCGTGAAGATGTCGTATTGGAATTGGTAGGTGCGGCCGGACTTCGGCTCGTACATCTGGTCATAGGAGGGAAACAGCAGCTTGTCCGCCGTCTTCATGAACCGTGCCTTGACCTGGTCTGGTGTCAATGCCGAATACTGCTGCAGCAGCAACGCCGCCGCACCACTCACCACCGGAGCAGCCATGCTGGTTCCGCTAAGCACGAAGTACCGCTTTGCGCCATCGCCTCCATAGGAAGCGGGACTGACCTCTTTGTCGCTGTGCATCGCGTCCAGAGTGCTGCCAGTCGCCAGAAGAGACGCGATGTTGTTACCGGGTGCCACCAGATCGGGCTTCACCACGTGGTCGATCAGGCTGGGACCCTTTGAACTGAAACTGGCGATACGGTCATCGTTTCGGGAGGCCGTGCCCATCGTCCGGGTGGCGCCCACCGTAACCACGTAAGGATCGTTGCCCGGCGCGCCAATCATTCCGTAACCATTTGTGTGCAGCCTATCGTCCCGTCCATTGTTTCCGGCCGCCACGACCACAACCAAGCCCGCACGCCAGGCGGCTTCCACCGCCTGACATAGCGGATCCTGCGTGTAGCTCTCAAACACATTGCGGCCTAGGGACAGGTTGATAACGCGGATGTTGTAAGTGCCCTTCAAAGCAATCGCACGCTGAATGGCGGCGATCACCTGCGCGTCGTTGCCGCTCCCATTGGCGTCCAGCACGCGGAGGTTCACCAATCTGACGTTTGGAGCAACGCCGAAAATCGAGGTGGCGGAGCCGCCGCTCGTCCCATTGCCGCCCGAAGATTGGCCGTTGCCCGCGATAATGCCCGCTACGTGCGTGCCATGGCCATATTGATCGCTGGCGTTCGTGCCCGGCACAAAACTCTCGCTGTAAACCACCCGCGAAAGACCGGTCGCTGGGTCATGCAGATCAGGATGATCGCTGATACCGCTGTCGATGACTGCCACGCTGACTCCCGTGCCGTCCCAGCCGTACCGCTGGGCCGCGTCTCCGCCCACCGTGGCTTCATATTGGTCCGAAGCCGTCATCTTTACCGGGCGGTTCGGCGAGACGTAGAGGACATCGGGATCGTTGGCAAGCGCGCGAATCGCACTGAGCGGAAGATTGAAGAGTCCGCCACGGACCAGGCCCAGGGCCCTCCGATGTACGCCACCAAGACTCCTCATCCGCTGGTAATGCGCCGTGGTCGGCGATTGGCGAAACTGCACGATCACTTCGATGCGCTGATTCGAGGAACTTTTCTGCGTTGCGAAAGCGGCCAGTTCAGACGAGATCCTGGAGCGCCGACCAGCCCCATCACCCGCGTCCGACCGTGCCACCGTCGGACGCCTTTGACTCAAGGCCGTGCCCAGGCTCAGAGCCAGGAACGCCAGCACCATGACAGGAGTTGTCCGCCGACGAGCATTGGACCGCCGGGTCGGGACCGCTCCCTTTCGTTTCGTTGTCAACTTCATTCCGGTTCTCCGAATGAAACGACCCCTTCCACCAAGATCCGTGGACGCCTTCGATACTGCAGTTTTCTGTCCAGCGTCTCGCGCGAAGTAAGCGCTTCTGGCGCAACACCTTACGATGAACCGCCCACGACCCCTGGCGGACAAGTTGGTTGCCCGCGGCCTTCTCTCTGATCCCCAAGCGTCGGCATAAACCACGACCCGGCAATGGGATACCAACTCGGCACCCTCCCATGCGACAGCTTGTCCAGCACCCGACCTGGGCGATGTGCCCGCGACCCCTGGGAACTGCGGTCCGCCACAGTTACGAAAGTTTGTACAAACTCCCGCAATTGATTGAATTTACGCATGTTAGCTGATATTTCTCAACCTATTGCCCGGCTGTCTTTGACTTCCCCCTGAAGACAAAAACAAGCGGGCCGGGGTGTTACGGAGCATGGCGAGCAGAACACAGTCATGGAGGGCCATGACTCTAGGCGCGCGTCTCTACATCAGTGTGGTCGTCGCCTTTGGGTCGTTCGTGCTAACGGTTGGGGCGATGCATCCCACCAGCCACCAGCCGGTGAAGTTCCTTTGCTATTTGCTGGTGGCAGTGGCGGCCTCCCGGCTGAAGGTCAATCTTCCGGGCATCACCGGCACGATGTCCGTCAATTTCCTGTTCATCCTGCTGGGCATCATTGAGCTGAGCTTCGCCGAAACACTGGCGCTGGGCTGCGCCGCGATCCTTACCCAATGCTTCTATCGGGACCGGCCCCGTTTCGTGCAGGTGGTCTTCAACACCAGCGCAACTTCCTTCGCGATCGCGCTCGCCTACTGCGTCTACCACGTCAAGCTGTTTCATCTTCAGGGGAACCCAGCGATCCTGCTGGTCGCAACCGCCTCCACCTATTTCGTCGCCAATACCATCCCGGTCGCCACCGTCATCTCGCTCACGGAACACAAGTCCTTACGGCGCATCTGGTCGGATTGCTACTTCTGGTCGTTCCCGTACTACTTGGTCGGCGCGGGCGTGGCTGGCCTGGTGAGTTGGTTGAACCGAGTCGTGGACTGGCAGACCTCCCTGCTGATTCTGCCGGCGGTTTATCTCATATACCGCTCTTATCGCCTGTATCTCGCGAAGCTCGAAGATGAGAAGGGCCACGTGGAGGAAATGGCCAATCTCCACTTGCGCACCATTGAGGCGCTGGCCCTCGCTATCGAGGCCAAGGATCACACTACGCACGATCACCTGCAACGCGTGCGCGTGTACGCGGTCGAGGTCGCGAAAGAACTCGGTTTGACTCCGGAAGAAATGGAAGCCCTGCAGGCTGCGGCCTTGCTGCATGACATCGGGAAACTGGCCGTTCCCGAGCACATCATCTCCAAGCCCGGCCGCCTGACACCGGAAGAATTCGAGAAGATGAAGATTCACCCCGTTGTGGGGGCCGAAATTCTTGAGCGCGTTCGCTTCCCCTACCCGGTGGTTCCGATCGTCCGCTCGCACCACGAAAAATACGACGGTTCGGGATATCCCTTCGGCCTCAAGGGAGACGAGATTCCGATCGGCGCACGCATCCTGAGCGCGGTCGACTTTCTAGATGCGCTGGCCTCCGACCGTCAATACCGGCGCGCCGTGCCCCTGAACGAGGTGATGAAGAGACTGGAAAGCGAGGCAGGAAAGGCGTTTGATCCCCGGGTCGTTCAGGTACTCAAGCGTCGCTATCTGGATCTCGAAAAACTCGTCGAAAAGCGCTCCAAGGCGGTTCCCTGGTCGAAGCTTTCAACCGACGTGAAAGTCGAGCGCGGGCTCGCGCCTGCGACCGGCTTCGTGGAGACCGGGATCAAGGACAACCAGGAAGCCACCTTCCTGGATTCGATCGCGGCCGCCCGCCAGGAAGCGCAGACTCTGTTCGAACTCAGCCAGGACCTGGGCGCTTCTCTCAGCCTCGATGAAACCCTCTCGGTCTTCTCGGTCAAAGTCAAGCGCCTGGTGCCCTACGATTCGATCGCCCTCTATATACGGCGGGACGACATCCTCGTCCCAGAGCATGTGAGCGGCGACAACTTCCGATTGTTCGCCTCCCTAAGAATTCCCCTGGGACAGGGGCTCTCGGGCTGGGTTGCGCAGAACCGGAAGCCCATCATTAACGGCAACCCTTCGGTCGAGCCGGGATACCTGAACGATCCCTCGAAATTCAGCACGCTGCGCTCGGCACTCGCCCTGCCGCTGGAGGGTCTGAATGGCGTGGTGGGCGTGCTGGCTCTGTACCAGGCAGAGGCGGACGCGTACACCTCGGACCACCTTCGCATTCTGCAGGCCGTCACGTCGAAGATGGCCCTGGCGATCGAAAACGCCCTGAAGTACCAACAGGCGGAGACTTCCGCCACAACCGACTACCTGACGGATCTGCCCAACGCGCGTTCGCTCTTCCTGCAGCTTGACCGTGAACTGGCGCGCTGCAAACGCGACAATTCGTCGCTCACGGTGATGGTGTGCGACATGGATGGCTTCAAACAGATCAACGACCGCTTCGGCCATCTCGAAGGCAACCGCGTGCTTCGCCTGTTCGCTCAGGTCCTCAAGGAGACTTGCCGCGAATACGACTACGTGGCTCGCATGGGTGGAGACGAATTTGTCATCATCGCACCGGGTTTGGTCACCGACGCCGCCAAAAAGAAGGCCGACCAGCTCCGCGAGCTGGCGCGCCGGGTGGGCCAGGAAATCTGCCAGGAAGACATTCTGTCCCTCAGCGTCGGGCGGGCGGTCTATGCCGAGGACGGTATGGATGCCGAAGAGCTGCTCGCCGAAGCCGACCGCCGTATGTATCTGGAGAAACAGCAGCAGCCGAATCGCAAGAATCGCCGCCTTTACCCGCGCATGAAAGGCCGCGTGACCATCGAATTCCGGCCTGAGGGAAGCGACGTTCCGGTCCTGGGCAATCTGACCAACCTCAGTCTGGGCGGGTGCTACGTCGAGACCAGCATCATCCTGGCTCCGGAAAGCAAGCTGAAGTTGAACTTCTCGATCGACGATGGCCCCCTGCAGGCCGATGGCAGCGTGGTGCGCTCCGATCCCGGAGTGGGGCTCGCCATCAAGTTCAAAGAGGGCAACCGCGACGATCGGGCCCACTTGCAGCAGATCCTGGAGTTCGTCAATCGCAACTCGAAGATGTACGACAGCGAATACCTCTCCAAACTGATCAAGAAATAGAAAGCCATCACAGGGCCTGATCTATGTCAACCAGACATCCAATCCTGTTCGGGCTGGGAAAGCACGCAGGGCGAGTCGCGCTGACCGTTGTTCTGGGCGGCCTGCTGGGTGCGACCCTGGTTCGCGTGGCACCTGGCTTTGGCGTCGATGAAGCGGAACTCGATTCGCGCCTTTCCGGACCAAGCATCCAGGCACTACGCCAGGCGCAACCCGCAGGGCAGAATCTCGCCGCTTTCTACGTCCAGTACCTCACGCGACTCTTGCGTGGCGATCTCGGCACGTCGCGCTCGCTCGAAAAGCCGGTCGTGGAACTGTTGAAAGAGCGCACGCCCGAAACCGCCAAGTCGGTTGCACTCGGGCTGAGTCTGGGTTGGATCCTTGGACTCTCGTTGGCGACTGCTGTGGTCGTGTCGCGCTCCTGGAGTCTCGACCTGTTCGCCAGTCTGCTCGGCGGAATTCTTCTCTGTCTGCCGGCTGCGGTGCTGGCCCTGCTGTTCTTGCTGGCACGCATGCCCGGCCGGCTCGTTCTCGCCCTTATCGTGTTCCCGAATATATTCCGTTATTCGCGGAGCCTGCTGGTCCGCAGTGCTTCACTACCGCACGTACTCACAGCTCGCGCCAAGGGACTGGGCGCCTTCCGCGTATTGCTCTGGCACATCCTCAAGCCCGCCGCCCCTCAGCTGCTCGCGCTCGCCGGGGTATCGGTCAGCATGGCATTTACCGCAGCCATCCCGGTGGAAGCGCTTTGCGACCTTCCCGGCCTGGGACAACTCGCCTGGAAAGCAGCCCTGAGCCGCGACCTCTCCCTGCTGGTGACTCTCACCATGATCGTGGCGGTGGTGACGCTGGTCGCGAACTCGCTCTCGGATCTCCTCGGCCAGGCGCTCGGAACCGGCGCCACAGGAGCGGGGGCATGAAGTGGGCTCGCAACCTCGGCATCGCGTTTCTGGTGACGGTCGCGCTTGCGTGCCTGCTGGCAGATTTTGTCGCACCTTCGTACGCCCATCAATTCCGTGACCAGCCCGATGCCGCTCCTTCGCGCCAACATTTTCTCGGCACCGACGATCTTGGCAGAGACCGCTTCGCCCGCGTGCTTTACGGTACACGAGTCTCGCTGCTGCTTGCGCCTTCCGCCGCGCTGCTCTCCAGTCTGCTGGCCGTGCTGATCGGCGGCGGCGCCGGGTTTCTTGGCGGATGGGTGGAACGTGTCGTGATGGCAGCCACCGACTTGTTTCTCTCGCTGCCCTGGCTCTTCCTCCTGATCACCGTCCGCGCGCTCCTGCCCTTGAACGTCTCGCCCATGACTTCGGTTGCGATCACATTCGCGCTGCTCGGATGTTTGGGTTGGGCCGCCGCCGCCCGCGTGGTCTGTGCGGACGCCCGCTCCCTTTCGCATTCTGACTTTATTTTGCTGGCACGGGCCTCCGGGAGCGGCGGCTTTCGTCTTCTATGGCGCCAGGTCGTGCCCAACCTGCGCCCCATCGTCTTCGCCCAATTCTGGATTTCGATTCCCGTCTTCATCCTTACCGAGGCCAATCTGGGCGTCCTCGGCCTGGGAGTATCAGAGCCGCTCCCATCCTGGGGAAGCTTGCTGCACGAACTGCAGAGTTACTCGGCAATTACCGGTGAGCGCTGGCAGTTCGTCCCCCTGATTCTTTTGGTTGTCGTGGTGAGTTGTTTTCATCTTGTCTTGCTCGAACAGGAGTCACCCGCATGAGCCGCACCGTCGTTTTCCGAAGCTTCCTGGTCCTGGCGCTCATTTCCACTCTGGCTGCAGCGCAGAACAATGCGCAACTGCGCTTCTGCCTGCACTCGGACCCGAAAACGTTCAATCCCCTTTTGGCCGAAGAAGACGCCTCCGAAACGGTCCGCTACCTGACCGGCGGCGTTCTCATGCGGCTCAACCGCCTCACCCAGGACCTCGAACCGGAGCTCGCGACCTCGTGGAAGGTCACCGACGCCGGCAAGACCATCACGTTTAAGCTGCGCACCGGCCTTTCTTTCTCCGATGGCACTCCGTTTTCCGCGGACGACGTTGCCGACACCATCCAGCACATGATGGACCCGTCCCTGCACTCTCCGACAGGTGACTCCTTCCGCTCCGGCGACGGCAAAGTTCAGACAAAAGTGCTCGCACCTGATCGCATCCGTGTGACTTTTCCTGCGGCCATCGCTGGTCTGGACCGGCTGTTCGACCAGGTCGCGATTATGTCGGCCAAGTCGCCCAAGAAGGAAATGGCAGTCCTCGGTCCCTATGCTGTCCAAGAATACAAAGCCGGCAACTACGTGCTGTTCGAGAAGAATCCTAACTACTGGCGCCATGACGCAGCCGGCAAGCAACTCCCGTACCTACAGACCGTCCGCCTCGACATCCAATCCAATCGGGACACCGAGATGCTGCGCTTGGTACGCGGCGAGATCGACTTCATCAACTCGCTCGACGCCGAGTATTTCGACAAACTCACGCAACAGAATCCGGCGCTCGTCCACGACTCCGGCGTATCGCTCGACTCCGAACAGATGTGGTTCAATCAAGTGCCCACTTCGCCCCTCCCCGACTATAAGAAAGCCTGGTTCCGCTCCACCAGCTTCCGGCGCGCAATTTCGGAAGCAATCAACCGGGAAGACCTTGCCCGCGTGGCATTCCGTGGGCACGCTCGCCCTGCGGCCGGACCGATGTCGCCCGCGAACAAGTTCTGGTTCAACTCCAAGCTGCAGCCCCATCCGTTTGATCCGAAATCCGCGCTGGCGCGCATGGCGCAGGATGGTTTCCGCTTCCAGGACGGCGCCTTGAAAGACCGGGGCGGCCATCCCGTCGAGTTCTCCCTCATCACCAACGCGGGCAACAGATATCGCGAGCGCATGGCCGCCATGATCCAGCAGGACCTCTCGGGCATTGGGATTAAGCTGAATGTCGTCACGCTCGACTTCCCGTCATTGATTGAGCGCATCACACGCACCTTCGACTACGAAGCCAGCCTCCTCGGTCTGATCAACAACGACCTGGATCCGAATTCCTCGCAGATGAACGTGTGGCTGAGCTCCGGCGAGAACCATCAATGGAACCCAAGCCAGAAAACTCCGGCCACCGCCTGGGAAGCGGAAATCGACCAACGGATGCGGGAACAAGCCACCAGCCTCGACCCCAAAAAGCGTAAAGCCGCCTTCGACCGAGTGCAGGAAATCGCGTGGGAGCAGGAGCCGTTCATCTACTTGGTGAACCGCAACGCGCTTTCCGCCGTCTCGCCGAATGCGCGGAATGTGCACCCGGTGGTGCTGCGCCCCCAGGTCTACTGGAATATCGACGAGATCTTCATCAGCAACGAGGTCGCCCGGAACCATTGATGGACAAGCAGCCCCTGCTGTCGGTCAAGGTCTCAGTCGATTATCCCGGCAAGCCGGGAGTGCTGCGAGACCTGGCGCTCGATTTGAATCGCGGGGAGATCCTCGGGCTAGTGGGACAAAGCGGATGTGGCAAGAGCACACTGGCACTCGCCGTCTTGCGACTGCTGTACCTGAAACAGGCCAACGTCCAAGGCTCAATGCATTTCAACGGCCGTGAACTCACGCAACTCCGAGAACCTGAAATGCGAGCCCTGCGCGGCAAGGAGATTGGCCTTGTCCTGCAGAGCCCGATGTCCTCGCTGAATCCCGCCCTTCGGATTGGGAAGCAGTTGGAAGAAGCCTGGCGTGTCCACCAGCGCGGCTCAAGAGACGACTGCCGCTGCGCCGTGGTGGAAGCTCTGAAAAACGTCAGCTTGCCCGCAGAGGCCGATTTCCTGAAGCGCTATCCGTCCCAGCTCAGTGTCGGGCAGGCGCAACGCGTGCTGATCGCGATGGCCACGATTCACCGTCCACTTCTCCTGTTGGCCGACGAACCCACCAGTGCGCTGGACATCATCACGCAATCCGAAATCCTGGCCCTGTTCGCCGATCTCAGCCGCAAGTTCGGCATGGGCATCCTTTACATCTCGCACGACCTGCTCTCGGTCGCCACCATCAGTCACCGAGTTGCTGTCATGGAAAAAGGACGAATTGTGGAGTGTCGGGAGACGGCGCAACTCTTCCGGCACCCGGCACACCCCTACACCCAGCAATTGATCCGAGCCCTCCCGGTGTCGCCGCAGTTCCCAAGGGGGGCAGCGGCCCACGACTAGTTTTTCAAGACTGGGCTGAGACTGGAACAACCGAATCCAGACGCGCCTTCGTTCGGTCCTTCGCGCAGTCTGTGCGATTTTTTTTGACGTGGTTCAGAGCTTTTCGGACGGGCTCGGTGGACAATCACTCGTGGGCCCAACTCCTCTATCGTCTATCGTCGTCCCGGATGCGCTTCGCCCTTCGGGGAGAACAGCGAATACGGCCAGTTCTTTTTCTTGCCGGGATCTCCCCCAGCGGCCGCCGGCGCCACCACCTGGGCCTCTGCCACACCCCAATCAGCCGGCGGCGACTCTATACCCCATATATTGCCGGTGGTCTCAAGGGCAAGTCCGAGCAGGAAATACCTGCCGTCGGTACCGAGCGGCAAACAATTTGCCACGCGCGCGGTCGCCTGTACACCACCCGGCAGCCCGTCCAACAACACGCGAGTGCCTGGGTCAAGAG
This sequence comes from Terriglobales bacterium, assembly GCA_035643915.1. Lineage (GTDB taxonomy): Bacteria > Acidobacteriota > Terriglobia > Terriglobales > Acidobacteriaceae > Gp1-AA133. Next base: position 19,494 of record DASQPN010000054.1, read on the forward strand.
CGCGCGACAACTTCACACCGCAGCCCTGCGGGTTCACCACCAGGGTATGGGACTCCTCGGCAAAAACCGGAGCCGGGGCTAGGGTCGCAATCCTGACCGGCATCTCCACGCGCACCCGCGTCAGCCGCCGTGGTGCTTCGGATTGTCCGGAAGAGGTTCCCATGTTCTTGAGTCGCCGAAGCGATGGCACCGACACTGCGCCCCCAACTGTCCAGTTTGCCAAATTCTGAAGGGTTTGCGGGCGGAGATCGGCCCGACCGGGTCACGAAAGTAACCGCACTGCGGCGACGGTCCAATTGCCGGAATCAGCTTTCAGGTTGGCGGGCCTTACACGGCTACCGGCAGGGTCCGCAGCAGCGGCCCACCCGAAGCCAATCCCGCTTTGCGCAGCATGTTCGCGGAAGCGATGCCCGTCCGGTGGAACGACCTTTCGCAGTCCGAGCTAGCCGTCTTTGAGTATTCCGCTTCGAATTGTTTGCGGATGTTCTCGTCTTCGATGGGACGTTTCTCAGCGTCTCGCGAAAGTCTACAACAGACCCCCGAACATTTGCCAACCGTTCTCGGCTTCTGCAGGGCGCCACCGGCGCTGCCGAGGACATTGGGCAGATTCCCTGAAAATCAGTAAAAGGACAAAGTTCCCTCCAGCCGGGCACGCCGAAGTGTCCAGGAAAAGAACAGCAAGCTGCAGGGCACCAGAATCACTGCAAACAGGGCCAAAATCGCCAGTTCGTGCCAAACCGCCCTGAGGGATGCCTCTTCCAATAGGGCCATTCGCATCCCCTGCAGCGAATGAGTGATTGGAATCAACTGGGCCACGCTGCGCAAGGGCTTCGGCAGAGTCTGTACCGGGAAAAGGGGGCCGGTCAGGAACCAGACCGAGCCCAGGGCCCACACCACCGCCGAGCCTTTCTGAACTGCCAACTGCAACGCGGCCGCCAGTAACCCGATCGAGACCGCTACCATCACCGAAAGCAGAAATACCGCCAGCGAGGCGGTCAGGTTCGGATGAAGCGGGGCGCCGAACAACAGTCCGGCGGCCAGGTAGAACAGCAGCGTGACGGTGTTCGCCGCGAAGGCCGACATGGCACTAAGAAACACCAGCACGGGTGGCGATGTCGAGGTCGTCATCAGCACCTCCAGCGTGCCCGTTTGCTGCGCCTCCTGCACCGTCTGCAAAAACGCATGCACCCCCATCAGCAGAAACGTGTAAAAACCCGTGCCCACCAGCAAGAAAGAGAAATACTCGATGCCCTCGGGACGGAAGTCCGGACCCACGGCCCGCGAGAGGTAATAGAAAGCAGCCAGTTCGGTGATCGCGCCCGCGGCCGCCAGCAGGAATCCGGTTCGGTAGCGCACGGTGGTCAGCAGATCGCGACGAACGATGATCACGGTCTTGTCAAGCAATGACCCAAGGCTCATCGCATACCTCTCGACGCAACCGGCTCCACTTCCTCCAGTTCTCCCGTCGTCTGAAAATAGAACGACCGCAACTCATCCACTCGCAAGGTTGCGGACAACCGCCGTTCCGCTGCGAGTGTTCCCTTGAACAGAATCGCGACGTGGTTCCCCACTGCGACTGCTTCGTTAAAATTGTGTGTGGTCAGAATGACGGTGGCGCCTTGCGCCGGCAGTTCTCGCACCAGGTTCCAGAACTGGGCCGCCGAACCAGGATCCAGACTTCGTGTGGGCTCGTCCAGCAACACAACCGATGGCTTCTTGATCAGCGCTCGCGCAATCCCCAGCCGCTGATACATTCCGCTTGAGAACTTCATCACCAGCGTATCGGCGGAATCGCGCAGACCCGTCTGGCTGAGCAGTTGATCGACGCGCTCCGGACGCGCTTTTCTCGGGATGTCATCCAGGGCGGCGAAGAAGTCCAGATTCTCCCGCGCGGAAAGCCGGGGAAAGAACGACCGCTCCGTGGCCACCGCGAAACCGACGCGCTCGCGGACCGCGTCCGCGTTGGTGGTCGTGTCGGCGCCTTGCACAAGCACTCGTCCAGCGTCGGGCAACAACATGGTGGACACCAACTTCAGAGTCGTGGTCTTGCCGCTGCCATTAGGACCGAGCAGCACCAGAACACTTCCGGACGGGACTGCCAGCGAGACCTGGTCCAGGGCGCGAGTGTCCCCAGTCCGTTCGCGGCCCAACCAGTTAAACAGCGCCGGGCGATGGCGAAAGACCTTGCTGACGGATTCGAGGATGACCGCTGGCATGGTGAAACGGTACTGGCGATGTCCGCCCAGGAATCCTTGTATTATAGTGTCCGCGGCCTGATTCCGTGCCGCTGCGGGCGCCTTTCTCCGCTGAGTTGCATTAAGGATTCATGTCTTCGCTCGCCTCGACCCCGGCCGCAACTTCGGTTCGCCAACCGGATTTGAAGAGGTTGGCATTCAGCCCGGAATTCGAGCTGCTGCTTGTTTCAAGCGCTCTCGTGAAAGGCGAGAAATCCTCGCGCGACCTGCGCTCGCAGATCGAGGCTTCGATCGATTGGCCGCAAGTTCTAGGGCTCGCCGAGCAGCACGGGGTTATGCCCTTCGTGTATCAAGCGCTGCGCGACCTTCCGGACGTGGTTCCGCACACCATCCTTGACGAGCTTCGCGTGCGCTATGAACACAATGCCCGCAAGAACCTCAGATTCACGGCAGAACTGATCCGGATCCTGGATTGCCTCGAATCCCATGACATCGCTGCGATTCCATTCAAGGGACCTGTGCTCGCTGAAGCCGCGTACGGAGATCTTGCCCTGCGCGAGTTCTCTGATCTTGACATTCTGGTACGTCCGACTGACTTCCTCCGCGCGAAAAGTGCCCTGCGGGAACTGGGCTTTGCGCCGAGTTCCCAGCTCTCGGCGGCCGAAGAACGCGCCTGTCTCGAAGCAGGATACGAGCGCGCGTTTGACGGTCCGGCCGGACGCAACCTTCTCGAGATCCAGTGGAGAATTCTTCCCAGGTTTTACGCGGTGGATTTCAATCTGGACGGATTCTTCGCGCGCGTGTCACATGCAAACATTGGCGGCAGAACGGTAAAGACTCTCTGCCCGGAAGACCTGCTGCTTGCCCTCTGTGTGCATGCGGCCAAGCATGCCTGGCTACGCTTGTGCTGGCTCCGCGACATCGCGGCCGTCGCTCAATCCCAACCGCTCAAGTGGGATCGTGTGTTGAAAGAGGCGAGGGAACTCGGCATGGAACGCATTCTTGGGATCAGCCTGTTGCTCGCGAACCGGCTGCTTGGTGCAGGCGTTCCAGACTCATCAGCTGAGAAGTGGCGAGACCATGCTGGGATCGAACAATTGTGTGATCAGATCGCACCGCACCTGCCGAATTCGGAGAAGTACAGCGCCGAATCCCTGAATTATTTTCGATTGATGTTTCGTCTGCGAGAGCGCGCGTCCGACAGACTAAGATTTGCTCTCCGGCTGGTCCTCACGCCCGGGGTTGGGGAATGGTCGGTGGTGCGCCTGCCGGCTGCGCTCTTCCCGCTTTACCGCGTGATCCGCCTGTTCCGCCTGGCAGGCAGAGTTCTACGCTCAGGCACGCACCGTTAGCCCTTCGCGTTCTTACGCGCCCGCGCGACACCCGCTCGCAGGCCGCGTTCCACAATGCCTAGGTAACCGGATTCCTCCATCGTCTTCATCACGGTGGCGGCGATTCCACCGGGGGTGGCTGCTTCGTGCAGCAGGGCATCCAGTGAGATGTTCCCCTCGCGCCAGCAAAGAATCCCGTCAGCGAGCGCGTGGGCCGAGGCTGCAAGAGCAGTCTTTCGATCGAGTCCCAGTTTTTGCGCCGCCTTTGCCAAGGCCGCAAGCGCGCGATAACCGTGGCTGCTTGAGTAGGTTGCCGTGAACGCGTCGAATGTGCTCTCGGGAATCTCCAGCACCCGACCCACCTTCCCAAAGAATTGCTTCAGCTCCTTGCGCGCGGCCGCGGACGCGCCCCGTTCGAATGTGACCGCAGTCAGCCCGCGTCCCGTCCGGCAGACCGGACTTGGCATGGCGCGCGCCCAACCAACCCGGGGACCGAGCTTCGCCCCGAGCTTCGCCAATGGAATTCCGGCAGCGAGACTGCAGGCAAGGATTGGCCCCTTCGCACGGTTGCTCAGGAGAGCTAGAGACGCGGCTTGCCGGGTCTTTTCAAGGATGCCCAGAACAGAGTCGGGCCGCACAGCGACGATCAGCAGGTGCGCCTGTGCGATCGCCCGCCCGAGATCAGGCTCGGCAATCACTTTGTGCTCCCGCTTCAGCGCGCGCAGCTTGTGCGGGTTGCGGTCGTGCACGACGATGCGCGTCTTGTAGCCCGCCAGACGTAGTCCCGCGATGAGCGCTCCCGTGATGCGTCCGCCGCCGAGAAAGACTGTGGCTTTCACGCGAGTTCCGCGCAGGCCTGGTCGGCTGCCTCGATCAGCGCTTCCACGTCATTTTCCGTGTGCTTCGTCGAAATGATCCAATGCAGACCGTTCGAGGGGGTCATGTAGATGCCGTGATCGAGCAGCAGATGGACGAAACGCGAGTACCGCTTCGGATCGACGTACTGGCAGTAGTCCCGGTAGTCGTGGATGACCTCGCGTTCCGTGAAGTAGATCTGGAACATCGGGCCGAAGCCTTGCACGATGGCCTTGATTTTGCGACGGCGAAAGACTTCGCGCAGGCCGGCAATGGCTGCCTCGCCGATGGCGTAGAGCCGACGGTGGGTACCTTCCGCACTGAGCAAGTCGAGGTTCGCAGCGGTCACCTTCATAGTCAGGCGGTGTCCGTTGAAGGTCCCATAGTGCAAGACCATGTTGTCGGACCAGCGCATTCGGTCGAGAATCTCGCGCGGGCCGGCGACCGCACCGATCGGGAACCCTGCTCCGAGTGCCTTGCCAAAGGTCGAGAGATCCGGCTTGAGACGGTAGTACTCCTGGCAGCCGCCCGGCGCGTAGCGGAAACCGGTGACCACTTCATCCAGGATCAAAAGCGCGCCGTACTGGTGCGCGAGTTCGCGCATCTTCTCGAGATAGCCTTCGCGCGGCGGGATGCAGCCCATGTTCGCCATGATCGGCTCGGTAATGACGGCCGCCAGCTCACGGCCATGCTCGCCCATGATGCTTTCCAACCCGGCGACGTCATTCCACGGCGCCAGGACGACGTCGTCGAAGACCGAAGCGGGAATACCCTCGGAGTCCGGAATCTTCATGGGGTTCTCGGGTGGGCCGATCTGCTCGAGGGGATGGCTGTGTCCGTTCAGACAGTAGGGGTCATACCAGCCGTGGTAGTGGCCTTCGAACTTGAGGAACCTGGTGCGTCCGGTGTGAGCGCGGGCAAGACGCAGGGCGAGCATGGTCGCTTCGCTCCCGGTGTTGGCGAAGCGCACGACCTCAGCCGACGGAACCATGCGGCAGAAGCGCTCCGCAGCTTCGGTTTCTGCGGGAGTGGCAGCCGCGAAGTGCGAGCCGTCGGCGATAGTCTGGGAGACAACCTCGACGATCATCGGATGCGCGTGTCCGTGGATGAGCGCCCCGAACGACATCATGAAGTCGACGTATTCGTTACCGTCGAGGTCCCAGACGTGGGAGCCACGTCCCCGTTCGAGGACGATCGGCCCGGGCGAATACACGGCCGGGCCGCGCGACGGCGAGTTCACTCCTTCGACCAGGGATTGCTGTGCGCGCGCAAGCCACTGCTGGGAGCAGGTGCGAGTGCGGGTTGTCGCGGCCTGTGTCATCCAATCCAAGCCATGGGGCTTCTTTCCTTCGTGTCCTTTGCGGTTTCCCGCCTTTCTTGGTGAATCACAAGGGCACGAAGGTTGAACTCAATCTGCCGTTCCTCCGCCGTCGACGACAAGCGCTGCGCCCGTCATGAAGGAGGAATCCTCCGACGCGAGAAACAGCACGGCTTTCGCGATCTCAACCGCAGTGCCCACGCGACCCAGCGGACGATTGGCGCAACCCGCAATGTAATCTTCCCACTTCAAGCCGCGCATTTTCGCGTCTTGCGGCAGCATGGGCGTTTCCACATCGCCCGGGCAGATGCAGTTTACGCGGATCCCTTGCCGGCCGTGATCGATGGCCATGGCTTTCGTCAGGAGGACCACACCGCCTTTCGACGCGCAATAAGCGACCGCTCTGTCGCCACCCACGATTCCCCATCCCGAGCTGTTGTTGACGATCACACCGCGCCCTTGCGCGATCATGCCGGGCAGCGCGTACTTCGACATCAGGAAGGTGCCTTTCAGGTTGATGTCGATCTGCTCGTCCCATTCTTCCTCCGAGCATTCGAGCGTGTCGTGGGGATAGAAAATGCCGGCGTTGTTGAAGAGGATGTCGAGGCGTCCGAAGGCCTTCACGGTCTCCTTCACGGCGCGCTCGCACTCGACGGCCTTGCGGACGTCGGTGCGGAGGAAGATCGCTTTGCCACCGGCTTGGAGGACGCCTTCGGTGACGGCGTGTCCACGCTTCTCGTTGCGTCCGGTGATGACGACGCGGGCGCCTTCCCTGGCGAAGACAAGTGCGGTGGCTTCTCCGATGCCGGAGGTTCCTCCTGTGATGAGGGCGACTTGGTTGGCGAGGTGCATGAGAGCAGGAGCGAACCACAGGGACACAAGGGGACACAGAGGAACAAAGGGTTCCAACATGCCTGCGTGGCTTCCCGGTTCGGGATGAGTCCACCGCCTTACAACCCGCCCCCTTCCCCCCTGGGTTTTGGAATCAGTAATTTAATCGACCGGCGCGTGCAAAATCTCTGAGTATGCTGCACTCAGGCGCAAGATATTGGAAACATGGGCCTTAGGGACACCGGCTCTTCTGTCAAGATATTCGTAACGAAACATAATTAGCTGTTTGTGAATGAGGTGTCAAGCAGCGCTCATGGGCGCAAGGGTCGCAAGCCCTCGATTGGACTGACCTTGTCCGGCAACACGAGCGACAGGAGGCGACCGCCCGGAGCTCGTTCTGGCGAGCGGCGATCGATCGCGAGCCGCGCACTGACACTTGGGAGGGTGGCGATTGCGGCAGCTGCTACATAGGAGATGGCGCGATAGCCACAGCGAGGGCACTGGTTCGCGGCGCCCGCCGAATGCCGCCCTACGGCGGCGTGCGATGGCTCGAAGCACTTTCCGGCGTGTCCAGTGAATCGAGCGAATTCGTGACCGCCCGCAGAGCGCTCTGGTTGGAGCACGCTCTCGTCAACCTGCATCTCGCAACGAAATCGGTACCGGTTGAGCTGAGTTCCAGCTGCGCTGCTACCGGCTCGCCAATCCCCCCGCAGTCTCCGCCCCATCGCAGATGTAGACCTGCCCCGTCATGTAGGCCGCGTCCTCGGAGGCCAAGTAGGCGAACAGGGCGGCGATCTCTTCCGGTTTGGCGTGGCGGCGTAGCGGGATCTTGCGGTTGACCTCCTCGAGCATGGCGTCAGTGTATTCGGCGCGCTGCATGGGGGTGAGCACGTACCCCGGGGCGACGGCGCACACGCGGATTTTGGGGGCCAGTTCGAGCGCCATGGACTTCGTGAGTTCGATCACTCCGGCCTTGGTTGCGTTGTAGTCGGCGTAAAACGGTTGGCCGACGAGGCCATTGGTCGAGGCAGTCTGGAGGATTACGCCGCCGCTGCGCTCCCACATGTGTTTGGCGGCGGTCTGAGCCGCGTAGAAGACGCCGGTCAGGTTGACGGCGAGGACATTGTCCCAGTCTTCGGAGGTGATGTCGAGGAAGTTGTGGCGGATGCTGATGCCGGCGTTGTTGATGAGGACATCGACGGCGCCCATGAGTTTTACGGCCTCGGCGAAGGCGGATTGGACTTGTTGGAGACTCGAGACATCGGCGGCTACGGCGCCAGCCAGGGCGGGGAGGTCGTGCTGGATCTGGTCCCGTCCTTTGGCGTCGCGGTCGAGGACGACCACCCGAGAGCCTTCCTCCAGAAAGCGGGCGGCAGTGGCAGCGCCGATGCCACTGGCGCCGCCAGTGATGAGTACGCGTTTGCCTTTAAGACCGCGCATGCGGGCCTCCGTGAAGCAGTGAGGATACAGGCTCGGAGCTAGGAAAGAAAAGTTTCCTCACGCAGGGTTGCACGCGATCAAAAAAAGCCTTTCACCCCATCTCAACGCACGCAAAGGATGCGAAGAGATGCTTTGCGAACTTCGCGATTCCTTTGCGATGTTCGCGGCTACGAGCTTTTCGTCGACCAAACCCTCTTCCGGTGGTTGTTTACCAGGCGGCCGATGCCATCTTTGAGCAATACAACGTGGAAGTTGATGAGGAGGCCGTCCGGGATGTCCAAGAGGCGGAGATGGGATAGCAATTGTGCCTCGTCTACTGGATGAAGCCCGTCCTTCGACCACCAGATCCGCACAAAAATCGACAATCCAGCTTTACGGCTTCGCAGACCACAGGAACAGCTTTCTGTCGTTCGACTTGGAGTCCGCTCTTGGGGAGCTCCCGAGCCAGGCAGGCCTCCTGCCGGACTCGAGCAGACCGCATCCGAGCTTGCGATGGATCCGGGTGGCGGCGCCTATGATTTCTGGGGTTAGATCGGCGGTCTGATTTGAGGTCAATTTGCCCTCCCGGCCATTGCGCCAACGGGGATGACTGGCGCAACGGATGGGAGAGAGCGGACAAGCCTCCACCCGCAAAGGCGTTGGCTGCGCGAAGGGCACAGGGAAGCGTGTGCTTCCCGACCCTCTGCCTCGATCCTCTCGGGACAACCGGCGGAACGCCGGCGGTGCTGGAGCTAAAATCCTGGCTTGCCGCGGAACAGCATGACCAGCTCGATGATCAGGATGACCACCACCATCAATTCCAGCACGAATGCGCGGCTCTGATTGAACTGGTCGACCATGAAGCGATAGAGCTCCTCGGCCGTGTCCAGCTTCTGCTTGACCAGGTCTTTGTAGTCGGGCACACCGATTTTTAACGCGGCCAGCTTGTAGAGGCGGGCGGAGAACATGTCGCTCAGGAACTTGATGGCATTGTCGGCGTGCTCGGTCAGTTCGCTGACATCGAGCAGGACGGTGTGCAGCTTGGTCGCAGCGCGAGCGGTGCGCCACCGGGACCACAGGCTGGTGCCGCCGGTTTCCAGAAAATCATAAACACTTTCGAGCTCGCGGGTCAGCAGTTCGTCGTAGTGGCGGAACTCGAGCAGCTGGGAATTGGCGTACTCCAGCAGCTGGATCGCGGTTTCGGCGCCCGCATTGCTGTCGTACAGAAACGCCCCATTCCAGCCGATAACCGCCAGGTCGTTGGGGTAGTACGAAATTCGGCCCTGCAGGATCTCCTGGCGCTCGCCATCAGAGAGCCGGGCGGTTTCCCCGCGCACGATCTGGGCAACGTGGTCGCCGTGCCTGCTGAGGAGCTCGTTCGCGCTGGGCTTGGTCGACATTTCGCTCACGTGGAAGATGAAATAGTCCTCGTGCAGCCAGTTGTCGTAGGGCTTGATCAGGGCGGGGCCGGCCCGTTCGAGCTTCTTCTTGACGATTCTCGAGGCGAGGCTGGTAAAGTCGGTGTCCCACACCCAGCGGCTGGAGAGGCGAACCAAGGTCTCCCAGTCCCCCGAAAAGGGGAGTTCGAAAACCACGCTGAGCACGCCGTAATCGTAGTACTTGATCTGGCCGTCGAGACGCTCGCCGGTGTCGAGCACCAGGGGCTCGATGGGTTCTACCACCGGAGGACGCTGGTACTGGACGTATCCGGGGGCGGGGTGCTTGAAGCTGGCTTCCGCGGTGCGCGCCCCGAAGATCTGGCGGAGTGCGTCGAGGCGGATTTCCTCCGAGACGTCGAACTGGATCAGCACCAGGACCGCTCCGTGCAGGGAGGTGTCAATTCCCCGGTTGGTGGCCGACGGTGGCTGGAGGGATTCGCTGGCAAATTCCGAGATGGTGGTTTCGCGTTCCATGGCTTTCACGGCCTCCCCGAAGTAGGACGGGGAGGAAACCGGACGCCCAAAGCTGGCGGCGTCCCAGAAAGGGTGTATCTATTGTCCCAGAAAGCCCGGCGGCTGGCGAGAGGGCTCGGTTCGCTGCCGGCCATATCCCACTAAGGCGTTTAGAATCAGCGTCTTTTTGCGAGTTGCGAGAGCAGCGCGGCGCTCGCGGCCAGGCCCGCTAGAGCCAGGCTAGTGCGCTGCATGGAGCGCCGGACTTCGGCCTCGCGATGGCGGGTCACGCGCTTTTCGGGGTAGGAACCTAGGGGTCCATCGGGGCCTTCATGGAGGGCGATTTGCAGAATCTCGGCGAGATGGAGCGCCTGGCGGTCGGTTCCCTGGGCGATCTGCTCCCGGCAACTGAAGCCGTTGGCGATGACGAACCAGTCCGGCGGGGCTTTGCGAACGGCCGGCAGGAGTTCCAGTTCACCGATGGCAACGGAGACGTCGTACTTGCTGTCTTCGAAGCCGAAGGAGCCGGCCATACCGCAGCAGCCGGGGGCGGGGGTCTGGTAGTCGAGGCCCACTCGGCTCAGGACGGCTTCTTCCGCGTTCATCTTCAGCACGGACTTGTGGTGGCAGTGGCCGTGGACAATGGCCTTCCTTTCCAGCTTCGGTAGAGGGATTAAGTTCTTGTAGTTCTCCAGGAACTCGCTCAGGAGGAAGCTCTGGCGAGAGAGTCGCCGGGCGCGTTCGTCACTGGGGAAGAGGTTGCAGAGTTCGTCACGAAAGACGGCGACGCAACTGGGCTCCAGGCCGACAATCGGGATGCCGGCTTCTATTTCGGGGGCCATCGCGTCGAGGATCTGGAGCAGGAGGTCTTCGGCCCGGTCGAGCATGCCGAAGTCGTAGAGCGGGCGGCCGCAGCAGAGGTTTCCTTGGGGAAGCAGAACATTGAAACCGGCGCTTTCGAGGACGTCGACGGCGGCCTTAGCCGTATGGGGAAGGAAGTAGTTGTTGAAGGTGTCCGGCCAGAGGACCACTGCCGGGCCATCCGGGTTGCGGGGCCGACGGCGGGAGAACCAGCGCTTGAAGGTCTGCGGAGCGAAAGCTGGAATGCTGCGTTGGCTGGGAATGCCAGCTACCAGCTTGGCGATGTCACGGAGGAAGGGCAACTGGGTTGTTAGGTTGACTAGGCCGGGCGCGTTCGACGCTAAACGCGCCCAGAAATCGATGTTTCCGAAAGCGTAGTGGTTCAGCGGGCGCGGGCGACCCTCGTGGTAGTGCGCCAGGAACTCGGCTTTGTAGGTGGCCAGATCCACCGAGACCGGGCAGTCGCTCTTGCAGCCTTTACAAGACAAACAGAGGTCCAGGGAATCCTTGACTTCTTCGCTCCTCCACCCATCCCGGATCACTTCGCCTTTGGCCATCTCCCAGAGCAGGTGGGCGCGGCCGCGGGTGGAGTGTTCTTCCTCGCGGGTGACGCGGAAGCTGGGACACATCACACCGCCTTCATACTGGCGGCACTTCCCCACACCGACGCAGCGCAGGGTGGCATGCGCCAGGCTGCCGTGGTCTTGCGGGAACCTGAAGTGGGTTGCGGGCTCCCAGGGGTCGTAGTCGGCGCCCAGGCGAAGGTTCTCGTCCATGCGGTAGGGCTCAACGACCTTGCCGGGGTTCATTTTCCAGTCGGGGTCCCAGGCAGATTTGAATTCGTTGAAGGCTTGGATCAGCTCCGGGCCAAACATCTTGGGGAGAAGCTCAGCACGGGCCTGACCGTCGCCGTGTTCACCGGAGAGCGAGCCGCCGTAGCCGACGACAAGATCGGCAGCCTGGTTCATGAACTTGCGGAATTGTGCGATGCCTTCCCCGGATTGGTAGTCGAAGTTGAGGCGAGTATGGACGCAGGCGTGCCCGAAGTGACCGTAGAAGGTCCCATGATAGCCGAAGTCGCCCATCAACCGGCGGAGGTCGCGAAGATAGTTGCCCAGCTTTTCGGGCGCGACGGCGGAGTCTTCCCAGCCTTCCCAACTTAGCGGCTCGCCGGGGACGTGGGAGATCACACCTAAGCTCGATTCGCGGACCGTCCAGACGTCTTTGGCCTCAGCTTGGCTGCAGAGACGCATGTTGGGGACGGTGGCGGAGTGGCTGAGGGCGTCCATCAGGCCGCGGGCCTGGGCTTCTGCTTCCTGCGCCTTTTGGCCGCCGAACTCCACCAGGAGCCAGCCGCCTCCGGGCGGGAGCAGCGCAAGGCCTTCGGAGTTGAGGCCTCTGCGGCGGGTGTACTCGGCAAGCAGGTCGTCGATGCCCTCCAGGCCGATGGGCTTGTGCGCCATGATTTCGGGGACGTGGTCGGCGGCTTGAAAGATGTCGGGATACGCGACCACCAGCAGCACACGTTCCGGTGGGCTCTCGACCAGGCGACAGGTGGCTTCGAGCACCGTTGCGCAGGTGCCTTCCGAACCGACCAGCGCTCGTGCGACATTGAAGCCATTTTCAGGAAGCAGGTAGTTGAGGTTGTAGCCGGAGACTCGGCGCGGGATGTTGGGATAGCGCTGCCGCACAAGATCGCCGTAAGTGTCGGCGATGGCTTGCAGCTTCGAGTAGATCTCGCCCCGGCGACCGCCTTCCCGGATGATCTGTTCCAATTCTTCCTTGCTAGTCGCGCCCACCTTCATGCGCACGCCGTCGTAGGTGAGGATTTCGAGTGCTTCGATGTTGTCGTCGGTCTTGCCGGCCATCACCGAGTGCACACCGCAGGAGTTGTTGCCGATCATGCCGCCCAGGGTGCAGCGGCCGTGGGTGGCGGGATCGGGAGCGAAGGTCAGGTGATGCTTTTCGGCGGCGTTACGCAAGTGATCGAGGATCACGCCGGGCTGGACGCGAGCACGCTTACTGACGGGATCAATCTCGAGGATCTCTGCTATGTACTTCGTGAAGTCGAGGACCACGGCAGTGTTGCAGCACTGACCGGCTAGCGACGTGCCTCCACCCCGGGAGAGCACGGGGGCGCCGTATTCTCGACAGGTTGCCATCGTGGCGATGACATCGTCGACCTTGCGCGGGACCACTACTCCGATCGGGACTTGGCGATAGCTGGAGCCGTCGGTCGCGTACAGTGCTCGGCTGCTGGCGTCGAAGCGGACCTCACCTTCGATGCGTTTGCGCAGAGCGGATTCGAGGGCTCGGGTGTCGATATGCACCGACCGTGCCAGTTGCGCGCGATCAGCGAACGAATTGCTTCGCGGGGAGATGATCGGGAGTGGATCGGACGAGGGCATCTCAGTTCATCTTCCGGGAAAAGAGCTCAGTGTGCAAGGCAAGGGCCTCCGTCTGAGTTCGTGAAGGTTTCCGGTGTTCTGGATATTGCGGCCGAAATCTGCAACCGCAGAGGTCGCTGAGAAAAAACCTTGAACCGCAAAGCGCGCCCAGGGGCCGCAAAGGACGTGCAGGGGTGCTTTGCGAACTTTGCGATGACTTTGCCCACTTTGCCGTCCAGAGCCTTGCTCTGGCCAATTGCTTTTCCCGCAGCGGGCTACGTCCAGAGCCGCGTCCCGTAATCCGCCATGCTCAAAGCAAGCAAGATGAACAGGAAGAAGATCGCGGTCACGATGACCAGCTTGGTCATTCTCTCGTGGGCGTATTTTACGTGCATGAAGAACAGAACAACGAGGACGGCTTTGATGGTCGCGATGCTGAGAGCGACGATGGTATTGAACGGTCCGAGATCGACGTAGGCGGCGAAAACCGTCAGACCGGTACCAGCGAGCAAGGCGAGCCAGATTCCAACGTACAGCTTGACCGAAGAAATGTGTTCAGACATGGCGTCTCACTTGTGGCGGTCGATCAGATACAGCAACGGGAACAGATAAATCCAGACAATATCGACAAAGTGCCAGTACAAGCCTGCATTTTCCACGGGCGTGTAGTAGTCCGATGTGTAACGCCCCTGCCAGGCTTTGTAGGTTAGGAACGCAAACAGGCCCACCCCGATGATCATGTGCAGCGCGTGCATGCCGGTCATCGCGAAATACAGCGAGAAATAGACCTGGGCATGCGCCTGGTTGACCGGTATGTCAGGGTGACTCGGAATGTGGCCGGCGAGGTGGAAACCAGCTTGTCCGGGTATGTGATTCTCATCGAACTTCGACTTGTATTCGACTGCCTTCACACCCAAGAAAGCCAAGCCCAGCACGATCGTCAGCAGGAGGTAGATCACGATCGACTTCTGCTTCCCGATTTGTGCACAGCGGACGGCCAGGGCGACGGTCAAGCTGGAACAGATGAGCACGACCGTGTTGAGCGCACCCAGTCTGATATCGAGGCTCTGACTGGCCGCGCCAAAATCCCCGAAGTACCAGTAGCGGTACACCAGGTAGGCGCAGAACATGCCGCCGAAGAACATGACCTCGGTGACCAGGAAAAGCCACATGCCGAAGCTGGCGGCGTCCTTCTGTTGTTCCGCAGTGGCGAAGTGATGCAGGAGAGCCGGGTTGTCGTGGGCCTCGGGGTGGGCCGCGGCCACGGGGCTAGTGTGCAACGGGAACCTCCTGCTTGATCTCGTCGTAGTTATAAGCTTCCCAAGTCACCACGGGCTGTTCGTCAAAATTGAACGTCGACGGAGGCGAGGGGATCGTCCACTCGAGGCCGGCCGCGTTCCAGGGGTTGTCGGGCGCCGGTTTGCCGTAGCGCATCGACCAGAGGAAGTAAATCATCGGCAGCAGGTAGCCCACCGCCAGAATCGTGGCGCCCGCGGTCGAGAACACATTCAGGATCTGGAATTCGGGTGCCTTCGAATAGTCCCAGTAGCGGCGCGGCATGCCCATGTATCCCAGAATGAATTGCGGGAAGAACGTGAGGTTGAAGCCGACGAACACCAGCAACGCAGCCAGTCTCCCCCAGCCCTCGGGATACATGCGCCCGGAGATCTTGGGCCACCAGAAATGCATACCCGCCAGGTACGCCATCACCATGCCGCCCACCATGATGTAGTGAAAATGGGCGACCACAAAGTAGGTGTCCGTCACGTGCACGTCGACGCCAAGGGCGGCCAGAAAGAGTCCGGTAAGTCCGCCGATCGTGAAAAGCCCGATGAAGCCGAAGGCGTAGAGCATCGGGGTCTGGTAGGTGATTGAGCCCTTGTACATGGTGGCGGTCCAGTTGAAGACCTTGATGGCCGAGGGCACCGCCACAAAATAGCTCAGCAGCGAGAAGATGAGTGCGGCATACAGCGAGATTCCCGCCACGAACATGTGGTGTGCCCAGACCAGGAATCCAACAACCGCGATGCCCACCAAGGCCAGTGCCATGGCCTTGTATCCGAAGATGCGCTTGCGCGAGAAACAGCACACAATCTCGCTGACGATGCCCATGCCGGGCACGATCATGATGTAGACGGCGGGATGCGAGTAGAACCAGAATAGGTGCTGGAACAGCAACGGGTCGCCGCCCAGTGTGGGGTTAAAGATGCCGAGGTGGAATAGCCGTTCCAGCGCGACCAAAACGACGGCGATCGCCACCACCGGCGTGCCCAGCACCTGGATGATGCTGGTCGCGTAGTGAGCCCAGACGAACAGGGGCAAACGGTTCCAGGTCATGCCCGGAGCGCGCATGCGGTGGATGGTCACGATGAAGTTCAGCCCGGTGAGAATGGACGAAAAACCCGAGACGAACACCGCCAGCGCGGCCGTGACGACATTGGTCTTCAGAAATTCCGTGCTGAGCGGGGGATAGAAAGTCCATCCGGTGTCCACCCCGCCGGCGAGGATCGTGTACACCATCAGGATGCCGCCGATGATGTACAGGTACCAGCTGAGCAGGTTGATGCGCGGAAATGCGAGATCTTTCGCCCCGATCATGATCGGGATGAGGAAGTTGCCGAGGACCGCTGGCACGGCCGGAATCAGAAAGAAGAAGATCATCACCATGCCGTGCATGGTGAAGAGTTTGTTATACGTGTCGGCTTCGACCAGGTCGCCCGCGGGAGTCAGCAACTCCAGCCGGATCAGCAACGCGAAGAAACCGCCAATGAAGAAGAAAAACGTGATGCTCATTAAGTACAAGAGCGCGATGCGCTTGTGGTCCACGGTCAGGAGCCACGACTTGATGCCGTATTCCTTGTTCAGATACGTTTCGCGCTCGCCGGTTTCAACAACAGCGGTTGCCATGCTCGTCACCTGCTACTGGGGTTGTGGGGTCGCGGCAGCCATGCTCTTGCCGCCTGTCTCGGTCGATTGCGACTGGCCCAGGGATTTCACGTAAGCCACCAGCGCGTTCAACTGCTCGTCACTGATCTGCCCTTGGAACGTCGGCATGATCGGCTTGAATCCATGGACAATCTTGGCCGTCGGCGCCACGATCGACTCGCGGATGTAGTTTTCGTCCGCCGTCACGGTTCTTCCGTCCTCCAGCAGCACCGGCTTGCCGTACAGTCCAACCAGATTGGGCCCCCGGCCCTGGGTGTCGGAACGGTGGCAGGTCACGCAGCCCAGTTCGGAAAATAACTTCTCCCCGGTGACGGCCAACGGCTGATTTCCGCCGCCGCCCATCCAGGCTTCGTAGTCTTTCGGCTCCATCACCACTACCGAACCGATCATGCCGGAGTGCGAGGTGCCGCAATACTCTGCACAGAACAGGTGATAGGTACCCGGCTTGGTGGCGCGGAACCAGGCAACGGTGTAGCGGCCGGGGATCACGTCCTGCTTGATGCGAAAGGCCGGAACATAAAAGCTGTGGATCACGTCCTGCGAGGTCATGATCATCTTCACATCGCGGCCGACCGGAACGTGGAGTTCGTTAATCTCGCGCTGACCCTCCATGTGCTCGAACTTCCACATCCACTGCTTGGCGACGGTGTACACCTCGGCGGAATTCTGGGGAGGCGTGCGCTCCTTGAAGTAAATGACGGCCCCCCATACGAAGAACACCATGAAGACGCAGAACGGGATAATGGACCAGGTGATTTCGAGCGCATGCGACCCATCGATCTGTTCCGCTCGCTGGCCGGCGCGCCGGCGGTACCGGACGGCGAAATAAACGACCAGGGTAAAGATCAGCACGGTCATCAACGTCGACACGACCACGAGGAAAGTGAACAGCGCGTCAACGTTGTTCGCCGTCGTCGAGGCCCTTGCCGGCCAAAATGGAACGTTCTGAAGCATCGTTACCTGACCCGTCCGGCCCCTGGCGCGTCGTGTACTGTTCCACGACGAATCATGAGGAAAATAAACGTTCCCAGAAACAGCATGGTGGCCACACCTGCCAGGCGCAGCACCCGCAGGATAACGGCGCTGTACTTCCCTTGCTCCGGATCGTAGTGATAGCAGTACAGCAGCAACTGATCCACCAGGCTGCCGATTCTGCCCCGACCCGCCTCCACCAGCCCGAGCCGCAGATCCTTGGGCGGGTATTCCACACCGTAGTAGTACTGGGCAATCTTGCCTTCAGGGGTGAGGATCATGATGGCCGTGGCGTGCGCGAACTGCTGGGTCTTCTCGTTGTATTGGTACTCAAAGCCTGCGGCGTTGGTCAGAGCGTCAATCGCATCTTGCTCGCCGACCAGAAAGTGCCACCCTTGTTCGGCGCCCGCACGCTGGTAGCGCTTCAGAAACTCCGCCTTCTTCTTTGCGGCCATCTCCGGAGTTTCCCTGGGATCGAAGCTCACGGTGATGACGTCGAATTCTTTGCCGACATCGAACTTCATCATGCGCAGCGAACTTTCCAGGCCGCTCAGCAGCTCGCCGCAAAGCATCGGGCAGTTGTAGTAGACCAGGTTCAGGACCATCGGCTTCTTGCCGAAGTAGTCGGCCAGGCGCACCCTTCTGCCCAGATCGTCCTTGAAGGACAGGTCTGGTGGTATCTGCTGGTTCAGGTTCTGCCGGATGCCGACGTTCTTCAACCCGGGCGGACGCACGCCGGCGGGCGGAGACAGGATCCCGCTGGTCATTCCCTGGCCGAACGCCGGCGCGATCAGCAGAACCAGCATCGCTGCCCATGCCAGAATCGAATTAGCGAGCTGCTTCATACTTCGCACTACTGATTTCCCCTTCCAGCGGCCAATCTCCCAACACCGGCTGGAGCGGTTAGTCCTCCGGAGCCGCTGCTTTCCCCCGCCGGCTTTACCTTGGTTTCTTGCTTCGCAGGAGTCGATGCCTGCGCAGCCGCGCCCTGCGGGCGAACTGGCAACCCGCGCTGAGCGAGCAATTCCATCGCTCGGTCGATTGGAATCCTCACCACGCCGTTCTTCGGATCGACCCAGTCGTAGCTGTCGAGAATCTTGTCCTGCTCCCTGATCGCTTCGCCCAGTTGGTCGCGCTCCTGCTGCTCGAGCCGGGGCTCGGGGAAGCGTAAGGTGTCGGCGTTGGTGGGGCTGCGCGGATCCTGGTGGCTGGCCTTCATCATCGGATTCAGCGGAGCCTCGTGCCTCTTGTCATAGCTGTCGAGATAGCGGTACATCCCGGCGGCGATGAAGTAGACGAGCACGATCACCACGGCCAAACCCACCATGAAATAAAAGACGCCCGTCGCGCTCAGATCTTCCTGCTCGAAACTCTCGTACCCGGCGCCGTGTTCGTGTTGGAGTTTTTTTTCACTCATGCTCGGGCTCCAGAACCTGTTTCGCGTAGACGTCGTAGGCGGGCAGGAGCGGCAGCGAACTCAAGTGGTAACAGAAGTAGGCGATCCACAATCCGCCCATCGCGAAGGGAATCACCAGGTCCGCCCAGGTCACGCTGAAGGTTGCCGAGAAGTTGGGCTCGATGATCCAGAAAAGGTCCACGTAGCGCATGAACAACAGCCACCCCGCCAGGTAGACGAGCTTCGTTACGTCGCGCTTAAAAGACCGGGACAGCAGGATGACGAACGGCACTGCGAAGTGGAAGAGCACCAGGAACGCGCCGACGAATCCCCATCCGCCATTGAGCCGGCGCACATACCAGGTGATTTCTTCCGGCAGGTTGCCCGACCAGATGATGATCCACTGCGAGAATGAGAAGTAGGCCCAGACCATCACGAAGGTCAGCATGAACTTGCCGTGGTCGTGAACGAAGTTGGGGCGCAACAGCAGCGACATGGGCTTGTACTTGAAAAGAATTCGCTCGACGACGACTGCAAAGCACAAACCAGCCAGCAACTCGCCCGCCACGAAGAGCAGGCCGTAGATGGTCGAGATCCAGCTTGGGTCGAGGGACATCACCCAGTCGATCGCGGCAAATGACACCGTGAAGGCCAACAGGATCAGGCCCGGCCCACTGACCGCTTTAAAGCGGGCACTGTTGTCGCGCACCGGAGGTGTGTCCTGCTGCGTGGACCACTTGGTGAGCAGGAACACCAGCAATTCCCAGATCGCGAAGTAGATCGCCGCCCGGAAGACGAACCCATGCCAGTGCAGGTAGCCGCTGGTGACGAACTTGTTGTGCGCGAGATGTTCGCGAATTCTGGGGTCCTGGATAGATTCGAAGGGCATCGCCCAAGGGTAGAGCTTGGGCACCGCAAGAAAGGCAATGGGCAGGAAGAGCACCGCCAGCAACGGCAGCGTGCGCATGGCAGCCCCCAGGACACGCCGAATCACCATGCCCCATCCACCACCCGTCAAGTGGCGGATAATCAGGATCACCATGGATCCGAGGCAAACCGCCAGCCAATCCATGAAGGAGAGCAGGTAGCCGCGAAAGAAGACCGTCGGATTCGAGAAGCCCAGCGCCAACGCGATCACCGAGGCAATGGCCCCGACCACGAGCGCCCGCCGCATGATTGTCTTTACGACCCGCGGCGCCGAGAGGTCCAAGTTGGTCAGGTGCGCGGTGCTCATTTGGACTCCTCGCGCTCTCGGTCCGCAGTCGGCGGCTTCACGCGCGGCAGGGTCGCGCCGGTCCCGGGCTCGAGGAATTCCGGTCGAGCAGAGGGGATCGGATGGCCCTGTGCGTCCGCAACCGTTGCGTGCTGGCTCAGCTGCAACGCCCGGATGTAGGCCACGATGCACCAGCGGTCCGGCGGCGTGATCTGCGCCGAGTAGTCCTGCATGGTTCCGAAACCTTCCGTGATGATTCCGTACAGGTAGCCCAGCGGCGCTTTCTCGAGGCGCTCGCTATGAAAGGACGGCGGCTTGCGCGCAAAACCACGGGATGGGATGAAGCCGTTGCCGTCGCCCACGCGCGAATGGCAGGGCGCGCAATAGATGTTGTAGCGCTCGCGTCCGCGGCCGAGGACTTCCGCGCTCACGGGGAAGGGCAGGTAGTCGCCGGGATTGTTGCCGATCTTGCCGGTATAGAGGTAAGCGTCTTCATGCAGCTGCCCGCGGGCGACCGTGCCCTCCACCAGCGGACGGGCCGAGCGCTGGTCCGCGAAGAAGTCGCTCTTCGACAGCGGATTCTGCCGTGGCTGCACGTGCATATCGAGACGGCAGCCTGCGAGCACAACCACCAGCAGGAGCGGAGAAATTTTTCGGAAGTTCCGCATGGCGCTAACTGGGCACCTCCGAAATGGAGCGCGGCTCCAGACTTTCCAGGAACTGGCGCGTGCTGGTTGGGCTGTACTTGGGATCGCTCGAGAACACGATCAGGAAGAAACGATCCTTACTCGCCATCGCGAAACGCGGCACGTTGAACACCGGGTGGTACGGCATGGGCAAACCGTTCAGCGCGAGCATGCCGAATACCGCCGAGATGCCTCCGAACAGAATGGTCATTTCAAACGTCACGATGATGAACGACGGCCAGGAGTGATACGGACGGCCGCCGACGTTGACCGGATAGCTGTCAACCGCCATCCAGTACTGCATGAGATAGCCGGCCAGACCGCCAATCAGCCCGCCGATCAGCGTCACCAGGGGCACGCCGTTTTTGTGGAAGCCGATCGCCTCTGCCAACTCTTCCACCGGGAAGGGACTGTAGGCGTCGATCTTCTGATATCCCGCTTCATGCGTCTTGCGCGCCGCCGCGACCAGGTCGCTGGCCGAATCAAACTCAGCCATCATGCCGTAGATCGGAGTGGTTTTCATTCGGCCTTCACCTCCGCCTCCGGCAACAGGGTGCGCATTTCGAAGATAGAGATCATCGGCAGGATGCGCACAAACAGGAACATGGCGGTCAGGAACATGCCGATGGTTCCGATGTACGTCATCCAGTCCCAGCGCGTGGGGTAGTACATCCCCCAGGACGAATTCAGGAAGTCGCGATGCAGGCTCATCACGATGATGACGAAACGTTCGAGCCACATTCCAATCAGGATGACCAGGGCAACCAGGAACAGACCGACGTTGCTGGTGCGCAGCTTGCGTATCCACAGCAGCTGCGGGATGAGGATGTTCGAGGCCAGCAGCAGATAGTAGAGGAACGCGTACGGGCCATGCAGGCGATTCCAGAGCGTGAACGCATCGTACCGATTGCCGCTGTACCATCCCATGAAGGCTTCAATGCCGTAACCGTAAGCGACGATCCAACCCGTGGCCAGCATGACTTTCGCGGAGTTCTGCAGGTGGCGGTCGGTGATGAAATCTTCCAACGCGTACAGCTTGCGGATCGGGATGGCCAGCATGAGCACCATCGCGAAGCCGGAGTAGATCGCGCCGGCGACAAAGTAGGGCGGGAAGATGGTGGTGTGCCATCCCGGCACAATCGAAATCGCGAAGTCGAAGCTGACCACGGTGTGCACCGACAGCACCAGCGGCGTTGCCAGTCCAGCCAGCAGAAGGTATGCCGACTCATAGCGGTGCCAGTGGCGGGCCGAACCGCGCCAGCCCAGCGCAAGCATGCCGTAGATGATCTGGGCTACCCGGTTTTGCGAGCGGTCACGCAAGGTCGCAAGATCGGGTACCAGGCCGATGAACCAGAACAGCAACGAGATTGTGAAGTAGGTCGAGACCGCAAACACGTCCCAGAGCAGCGGACTGCGGAACTGCGGCCAGTAGTTCATGGTGTTCGGGTAAGGAACCATCCAGTACGCCAGCCAGGGACGGCCGGTGTGGATCAGCGGGAAGATGCCGGCCGAGGCTACGGCAAACAGCGTCATCGCTTCCGCGAATCGATTGATCGAGTTGCGCCACGATTGCCGCAGCAACAGCAGAATGGCGGAGATAAGCGTGCCGGCGTGGCCGATGCCAATCCACCACACGAAATTCACGATCGCGAAACCCCACCCAACCGGGATATTGATGCCCCAAATGCCCGTGCCCCTTACCACCAGGTATCCGATGGCGAACAGCATCATCATCGTGAGCATGAAGCCGACCCCGAAGCCGATGAACCAGCCCGTCGAAGTGGGCCGGTTCAGCACGATGGCGCTGATCTTGTCGGTCACCGTCCCGAATGTGTATCCAGGTTGGATGACCGGGGCGTTTCGGTTCGCGACCGCGACCTCTTCCGTTCGATCTGCCATGACTCAACCGCGCTCCGCTTGCGCTTCCAGTTCGGGGTTGGGGTTGCGAATCTCGGCCAGGTAAGTGGTGCGCGGACGGGTGTTGAGATCCGCTAGCAACCCGTAGTTGCGATCCTGCGCTTTCAATTTCGAAACCCGGCTGTTCGGGTCGTTGATGTTTCCGAATAGGATGGCACCCGCCGGGCAGGACTGCTGGCACGCCGTCTGCAGGCTGCCGTCGTCCTTGATTTTTTCGTCGGCGCGCTCGGCGTCGATGCGGCGCTGGTTGATACGCTGCACGCAGTAGGTGCACTTCTCCATCACGCCACGGCTGCGCACGGTGACGTCCGGATTGCGCATCATCTTGTATTGCGGAGTCTCCCAGTCCTGGAACAGGAGGAAGTTGAAGCGGCGCACCTTGTACGGACAGTTGTTGGAGCAGTAGCGCGTGCCCACGCAGCGGTTGTAGACCATGTCGTTCAAGCCTTCGCTGCTGTGCACGGTGGCCCCGACGGGACACACCAGTTCGCAGGGCGCGTTTTCACACTGCATGCACGGAACGGGCTGGAAGTAGGCCTTCGGATTGTCACGATCGCCCTGGTAGTACGCATCCACGCGCAGCCAGTGCATGTGACGGCCCTTCACGACCTGCTCCTTGCCTACCACGGCCACATTGTTTTCTGACTGGCAGGCCACCATGCAGTTGTTGCAGCCCACGCAGGAGTTCAGGTCGATGGCCATGCCCCAGGCGTAGTCCTCTTTCGCGTAGTCGTAGCCGGGATAGAGTGTGAGTTCCTTGGGCGGCTCTTCTTCCTTCGCAAACTTCGGTGCCTTGCGGTATTGCTCGAGACTCGCTTCCCGGACGAGTGGGCGGGTTGCGCCGTCGGGCGTGTCCATGGTCTGGTAGCCCTGGGTCGACGCCAGTTTGTAGGTCTCGCCCGTCTTGGTGAGCTTGCCGCCCGTGCCGAACCAAAGGGCCAAGGTGGTGCGCAGTGGGTAGACATCGAAGCCCGCGCCCGTTCCGGCGCGGCCGGCGCGGGTGCGGCCGTAGCCGAGATACACCGTAACCGAATTGTCAGGATGGCCCGCTTGTATCCACACCGGCGCCGTGATCTTGCGGCCACCCAGTTCGAGCGTGACCATGTCTTCGGTTTTCAGGCCCTCGCGCGCGGCCATCTTCGGCCCGACCAGGACGGCGTTGTCCCAGGTGAGCTTCGTCATGGGCTTGGGCAGTTCCTGCAACCAGCCGTTGTTGGCGAATTGACCGTCGTAGATGGAGGGGTCGCGGCGAAAGTTGACCTCGAGGCCGTTCTGCTCGCTGGAGGCAGCCGCCGGCGGGCCAGCGGTCTTCGCTGAGACGGGCTTGGGCGAGTACGTGGTGCCCTCGACCCAACCCTCGTGCAGCGACTTTCGCCAGAAGGTATCGAAATCCGCTCCGGCGTGCTGCTTCTGCCAGTAAGCGCGAACGATGTCGTAGCTGGTGGCATCGGAAATTCCCGCCAGCGCGGACAATAGCTCGTGCGCGCTCTTGCCAGCATAGAGTGGCAAAATGAGTGGCTGGACAATGGTGACGGTTCCGTCGTAGGCGCGGGCATCGCTCCAGGCTTCGAGGCAGTGCGCGTCATTCACGTGCCAGTGGCAGTATTCCGAGGTTTCGTTCTGATAGAGACCGTGATGAATCCGGAGCGAGATATTGGAGTTCTTAAGCGCATCCGCAAAGCCCAGATCGGCGGGAGCGTCGTAGACCGGGTTGCCTCCCATG
>DASQPN010000055.1:0-12913 GCA_035643915.1 Terriglobales bacterium
GAGGGAGGAGATTCTCCAGCCAGCCCCAGCTAGACCGAGGGCGGCCTGGTACGGGGAGTTTTTGTGTACAGGCCCGCGAGGGCGCAGTGATAACGGTCACGGGGGCGGTGAGATTCAGGAGCGCGGTGTGTGGTGTTGGACAGGGAGTGCGCATGGGGCGGGCTTCGCAGGAAGTGCCGACCTATGGGCTCCTGTCGTCCGTCGCGGGGCTCTGTGCCCGGAGAGAGCTTTCACCGCAGAGGGCGCCGAGAAAATCCGCAGAGAGCGCACAGAGGGGCTTCATCGGTCGAGGAATTTGTGGCGGTGTTTTGCGTCGGGGACAGGGCAGGCGTCGTATTTACCCCAGATTCGGTAACGATTGCTGGCGACCAGCTGGTAGACGGCGTCGCGGAGGCGGCGGGGAAGGAGTTTGCAGAGGCCCCCCCAGAAGGCCCAGTGGCCAGGGAGTTTTTTGAGGATGAAGATCACAGCATCGGAGCGGGCTGGAAGTTGTTCGGCGGGCTGCTGGTGGTTCAGCACAACGTACACCGTGTTCATGTCGGCGGGGACTGCATGGTGCTCGAGAAGTTCGGCTGCCAATGGACTCTGCAGAGAGGCGAAGCGGAAAACATCGGCTTGGTCGTGGCGCAGGATGAACTGGACGAGGCGGTTGCACAGTCCGCAGACTCCGTCGTAAAGCACGATCGCGTTGGGAGGGGTGGGCATGCGCAGGATCTTCTGGCCTCTATCGTAGCGCAAGGGAAACGAGTCCCCGGCAACTACCTTTGTGCTGGAAGTTTTGTTGGAGGACAACTCGTCAACCGGTTTGCCGGCCGCCCCGCTGGCGCCTCAGCGGCTAGCCCCTTGCGGCCCGGCTGAAAGCCGGGCCCCCCGAACGAGTCCGGACTCAGAGTTTCTCCGCAGCCTGCAAAGCCTGCGTCGCTTCAAAGCCTTTCCTGGGTTGAACAAGTCGACGGGCGAGGCCGGTTTGGATCCCTCACGTGCACTGAGATCTCGGTAGCCGGCTCAGTCGCCGACTAAACGCCGCGACCGCGACGTCGCTCAGGCCAGGCTGCCTGTGGGTGCTCGAGCGCCAGGAGTTTTTTCCCGCGGAAGCGCGTAAAATCCGCTGACGAGAGCCCTTATGCCTGACGAGAACCCCGCCCCTCGACCGAATCCATCCGCGGCAAATCAACCTGAGCAAGCGCCCGCACCGGCAGCTACAAAGCCGCCGGGGCTCGACCTCGGTCCCGGGGTTGGAATTAACGTCACGGAGGATATGGCGACGCCGGAGCGCAAGCTGCCGCCGACGAAGATCCTGCTGATCGCGATCGCGGGGCTGGCGGTGGTGCTGGGCATGTACTCGTTTCTGGGGCGCGCCAAGCCGCAGGGCGCGGGATCGGTGGACAACATTGCTGCGATTGAAATTCCCAATCAGAATGCCATGCTGGTTGCCATCACGGTCACGCTCCACAACAGCGGCGAGAAGCCGCTGTGGATTCACACGATCAAGGGTAAGCTGAAGACGAGCGCGAGCGAGTACTCCGATGTTGCGGCGTCGGCGGTGGATTTCAGCCGCTACTTCGAGGCGTTTCCGGCGTTGAAGCAGAATTCCCTGCCGGCGCTGATGCCGGAAACGAAGATTCTGCCGGGGAATGAGGCGAGAGGGACCGTGATTGTCAGCTTTCCGGTGAAGCAGGACGAATTCGATAAACGGCAGTCGGTGAGCGTGGTGATCCTGCCGTATGACCAACCATTGCCGGTGGTGTTGGCAAAGTAGAGTTCAAGGACGCGGCTGGGAATAGAAACCTGCGAAGTCTGATTAGGCTACAGGAGGAAGGCGCTTCGCGCGGGGCTAATGAATTGCGCCCCTCCCAGGACTATTGTTTCTTCTGAATGCCCTTGCGGCGGACGAGGTGGGTGTTGGCGTTCGGGTTGATTTCGTCGTATTTGAGGAAGCTCATGGAACCATCGACTTCGAGCACTCCGAGGGCGACCTGGTGGTAGTCCGCGATACCGTGCTCGCGCATTGCGCGCTGCAGTTCGTCCATGCTGACGTGCTCTTTCGCCATGTGCGCTTCGATGACGTGCCCATCATGAATCAGCAGGCTGGGTTGGCCCTGGATGAACTTACGGAAGCGCCGGTTCGCGCCTGAAACATCAGCGAGGATGTAATTCAGCAGAAGCAGGGTTGCTGCCGCTACCACGCCGCCTAGCAGCGACGTGTCGGGGCCGGTCATTGCGTTCTGGACGGAGTTGCTGAGGAGCAGGAGCAGGGTGAGGTCGAACGGGGTCATCTGCCCCACTTCACGTTTGCCGCTCAGGCGCACGCCGATTAGGACGAGCACGTAGATCACTGCGGTCCGCAGCGCGATGTTGAGCAGGACCGATCCTGCAGGGGGAAACATCCTTCGGGTTACTGGTTGGCCGCGGTGGGCGACGCCGTGACGGACACGGGAGCGTTCTTCGGCGTGCTCACGTAGCCGGTCGCCTTGCTTTTGTCGAGGGTCCACACGACCAGCTCATAAAGCAGGTGGTCGCGTCCGGTGTAGAACTGGATCGGTTCGTTGACGTTGCGATCTTTCTTTTCGATGGTCTTGTCGTCGGAAGTCACACTGAGCGTAAACTTGCCTTTCTTGGGATCCATTTTCTTTAGTTGCAGGCTCACGGTGGAGACTGGTTGGGGCTTGGCGCCCTTCAGCAACGTGAATTCGTAGTAGGCGCGGTCGCCGCGGTGCTTCAGGACGTCCAGGTCGTCCCGGGTCTTCGCGATCAAGCCGCTCTGCAATCCGAGATCGCCGATGGTGCTTTCGAGCTTGGCTTTGGTGGCTGCGAGCTCGGACCTGGCAGTGGCAACATCCGTCTTCACTCCACCCACATCGGTCCTCACGCCCGCCACTTCCCCGCTGACTGCGCTGATTTGCTCTTTTTGTTCCTTGGCCAGACGTTCCTCAGCAGCGCGTTGCGACCGCTGCAGTTCCTGGGCACGGGCGGCGAGTTCCTTTTTGGTCATGCCGACCTGCTGGCCGAGGGTTTCGGATTCAGCTTCGGCGGACTGTATGCGCTTGGTGAGGTCGGCGATTTCGGTCTGGCTGGCGGCCTGATCCTTGCCGAGCGTGTCGAGCCGTCCACGCATATCTATCAGAAAGTAAAGCGAGGCCGCCACGTAGATCGCCGCCAGCAGAAGCAAAAGCCACTTGCCCGTGTTGCTGCCACCTTCGTGCAAAACAACCTGCTCGTCCTGATCGGACATACGACTCCTCCGCAACCACGTGAATGGGGTTTTTGTCATTGTTAAGCAGAACTCCCATGCTGTCAATTGCTTCGCTGATAGCCGAGGCCTTCGCTGACAAATGACAATTGTCATCCGGAGGCCGTGATGATCTGCACTGGCGGGTACCGGTCGGGGCCGCGATGATGTCTACACTGGCTGGGTGGGCGACTGCATCCAGCCGATGCGAGGTGGGCAATGATTTCTGCAATGGACGAAATCCTCAATCGGCCGGTGAGACCGAGAAATGGAGCGGTGGTGGCACGGCTGGCCAGCGTGAGCAAGAGCTTCGGCGAGGTACGCGCGCTCCACGATGTCGATCTGGAGGTGCACGCGGGCGAGGTGGTCGCGGTGCTGGGTCCGAATGGCGCGGGAAAAACCACTGCGGTGAAATTGCTTTTGGGGCTGGCGGGGGCGAACGCGGGGACAGTGAGCGTATTCGGAGGCGACCCGCGGAATCCGCGGAGCCGCCTGCGTGTGGGAGCGATGCTCCAGGTAGGACGCGTGCCGGAAACTCTTCGTGTGCGGGAGCTTATCGACCTTTTCGCGAGCTATTACGTGAAGCCGCTCGCGGTGCAGGAAACGCTGGCCGCGGGCGGTCTTAAAGGGATCGAGAAGCGCAAGTTTGGAGTCCTTTCGGGCGGGCAGAAACAGCGCGTGCTGTTTGCGCTGGCAATTTGCGGCGATCCTGATCTTCTGTTTCTAGATGAGCCGACCGTCGGACTAGACGTGGAAGCGCGCCGCATCCTGTGGGACGAGATTCGCCACCTGGTCGCGCGCGGGAAGACCGTGCTGCTCACCACGCACTACCTGCAGGAAGCGGACGCGTTGGCAGATCGCATGGTGGTGATCAACCGGGGTGCGATCATCGCGGAAGGGACCCCGACGGAGATCAAAGCGCGCACGGCGGGGCGGCAGATTCGCTGCGTGACGAGCCTCCCGATCGCAACGGTGTGCAGCCTTCCAGGCGTTCTCGAAGTGCGCTCGGACCGCGGGGCCATCGTCATCAGCACAGCGCTCGCAGAGCCTGTGCTTCGCGAACTTTTCCGGAGCGATCCGGAACTCTCCGAAATCGAAGTGACCAGTGGGGGGCTGGAGGAAGCATTCCTTGCGCTCACGCGGGACAACAGCCAGGAAACCAGGGTGAAGTCATGAGCGCAGCCGCGACTACCCTGCCCCGCACCGCCGTCGAAAGGTCGGCAGGCCACACGGTCACGATCTATGCGAAGGAAGCGAAGTATGAGTTCCTGAAACTGCTGCGGCTGCCGATCTACTCGCTCTCGACCATCATGTTTCCCGTGATGTTCTACGTCCTGTTCGGGCTCCTGTTGAACCGCGGGCGCGAAGCGAATGGAGTGAGCGTCGCGGCGTACCTGATGGCTACCTATGGCACATTCGGCGTGATGGGAGCGTCGTTGTTCGGGTTTGGCGCGGGGGTTGCGGGAGAGCGGGGCCTGGGCTGGCTGCAGGTGAAGCGCGCGAGCCCGATGCCGCCCTTTGCCTACTTCGTGGCCAAGACGTTGGTCTGCATGATTTTCAGCCTCATCATCGTGGTCATCCTGCTGACGCTGGGCGTGGCCTTCGGAGGAGTTCATCTCGCCGCGGCGCAGGCGGCCAAACTGGTTGCGACCTTGGTTCTTGGAGCAAGTGCGTTCTGCGCCATGGGACTGGCAATCGGCTACTTCGCGGGACCGACCTCGGCGCCGGCCATCGTAAACCTAATCTATTTGCCGCTGTCGTTGGCCTCGGGATTGTGGATCCCGCTGGACATGCTGCCGACTTTCATGCAGCGGATAGCTCCGTTCCTGCCGTCGTATCACCTGAGCCGACTGGCGTTGGGCGTCGTCGGGGTGGGCGGTGGATCTGCCTTCGAGCATTGGGAAGCTCTGGCGGGGTTCGCGCTGATCTGCCTGGGGATTGCACGGATCGGGTTTCAACGGGATGAGGGAAAGATGTACGGGTAAGGCCGGAGGAGCGGTTCGGGGAGGTGGCGAGAACCGCAGATTCCTCGCTCACTCTCGCCCGGAAGGCGCGGCCGCGAGTGGCTCGGGGTGACACGTAGTAGGAAGGTCTGAAAGTTCGGCTGAAGCCGCGCCCTCTCAAAGCCAGCTCGCCCCTTTGGCTACTTCTGCGGCACGCCGCGCTCGCGTACGACGCTGGGTTGCTGCCGAAACGGAGGCGTCATGAATTTGCACTCGAAGAGATCGATCGTCTGGACCGTGGTTCTGGTCCTGTTTGTGGCGTTGGAGATCTATTCGCGGTTTCCGTGGTTGAGCCTGGTGATTCCGGGCACGATCCTCATGTGGTACGGACTGTTAGCCGAGCCGCAGGGGGAAATTGCTGTGCGAAATCGGCCGCGGAGTGGCCTAAACTAACGCCATGAATTTTAGTTTTCGAAAGACGGAGCCGGGCTGGGTTCCCTATATTTGGCTCGCGTACCTGGTCTTTTTCCTGTGGGACCCGGTGATGTATCACGCCAGCTGGCGAGCATGGGCCCTCACGGGCGTGGGACTGGTCGCCTTCCTGTCTTTCTACTTCGTTTTTTTCTCCACCCGCAGGCCCTGGAACCTAGTCTGCGTGAGCGGGATTGCCGCGTTGGGCATCATATACGCGCCCTCCAACGCCGGGGCGGCTTGCTTCTTTATTTATGCCTGTTCGATGGTGCCGTTCGCGGTGGAGACCGAACTGGCGGCAGCGCTGTCGATCGCGGCGTTGGTGGCCACGGCGGCGCTAGAGTGGTGGCTGCTGCATATCACGAACGGCTTTCTGTTCCCTGCGACTTTTCTCTCCACCTTCATCGGGGCCGGCAATATCTACTTCGCACAGCGCAACCGGAACATTGAGAAATTGCGCAGAGCTCACGAAGAAATCGAGCACCTGGCGAAGGTGGCGGAGCGCGAGCGGATTGCGCGCGACTTGCATGATGTCCTGGGGCATACCTTGTCGCTGATCACCTTAAAGTCGGAGCTCGCGGGAAAATTGATCGATCGCGATCCGGCGCAGGCCAAGGCTGAGATTCGCGACGTGGAGCAGACGGCGCGCCACGCCCTGGCGGAGGTGCGCCAGGCCATTGGCGGGTATCGTTCAAAAGGATTGACGGCGGAGATCAAACAGGCGAAGACGACCCTGGAGACGGCGGGCGTGGAGGTGGATTTGCAGGCCTCACCGATCGAGTTGCCGGCGACCCAGGAGAGCGTGCTGGCGCTGTCGTTGCGCGAGGCGGTGACGAACGTTCTGCGTCATGCCAAGGCCAGCCATTGTCGCTTGCGGCTGGAACGCTTGAATGGACACTGCCGCCTTGAAATCGACGACGACGGCCGCGGCGGATATCAGATCGAAGGCAATGGGCTGCGCGGGATGCGGGAACGCGTGGAAGCCCTGGGCGGCAAAGTGCATCGTGACACGACCAAAGGCACGCGGCTCGAGATTACTTTGCCAGTTCCATCGGGCCGGGAGACCGGGCAGTCTTGACGCCGAACTCCAAGAGCGGTCGGAAGACGATTCGAGTCGTCATCGCAGAAGATCAGGGGATGGTGCTGGGGGCGCTGGCGGCGCTGCTTGAAATCGAGGGCGACATCTCGGTCGCAGCCCGCGCTCGCGACGGGCGGGAAGCTTTGGACGCGGTTCTGGCGCATAAGCCCGATGTGTTCATCACTGACATTGAAATGCCCAAGATGACCGGCCTCGAAGTGGCCTCGGAGCTCAAGCGGCGGCGCACCGGGACGCGGGTCATCATCGTGACTACGTTTGCGCGGTCGGGCTATCTGCGCCGGGCGCTGGATGCGGGGGCGTCGGGGTATTTGCTGAAAGACCGGCCGGCGGAAGAATTGGCGGAAGCTGTGCGGCGCGTGCAGCAGGGGCTGCGGGTCATCGATCCCGAACTGGCGACAGAGGCCTGGGGAGAACTCGATCCCCTTACCGATCGCGAGCGACAGGTGCTGCGGCTGGCGGGCGAAGGCCGGGCCAGCGGCGACATTGCCGATGAACTCGGGCTCTCCGAGGGCACGGTGCGGAATTATCTTTCGGAAGCGATCAGCAAGCTGGGCGCGGGGAATCGGGTGGAAGCGGCGCGGATCGCGCGCACCAAGGGGTGGTTGTAGCGGGGCGCGAGAAAGTGTGTCGTCCCTTCGGCGTGTGTGGCGCAGATGTTCTTTGCCCTTTCGGACTGACTGCGGTCCCCTGAAGGGGACTCGGCGTGCGGAGGCCGCCTCACCCCGCACCAACGTGCGAGGCCAATGGCTGGAGTCCTTGCGGGACTCGATCTGCCGTGAACCGGGCACGGGGCGAGCCACTCGCTCGCCCCGTGCTTCGGCCTAGTTGCAGCGCGGGGCGTTGGGGTGGGTCTTGCAGTATCCCTTGCAAGGATAGCAGTCCTTTTTCTTGGTGGTCATCGATCCGGCTAGCGTACCGCTGAGCATCGTCAGCGCGAGCACGAGCACCAGTTTCTTCGAGAACATAGATTCTCCTTTGGTGAGTTGGGCTCTGGGGGGTCGGCCTAGAAGTGCCCCAGCGCACCCACAAATTGCCGGAAACCCAACATAGTGTGGATCAAGCGATGGGTCGAGTCAAGATACTTGTCAGTTCCTAAGCGGCGCTTGAAACAAAACAATCGCTGTGTGTTACATGGGCTAAGTCATCTGCTGGGTCGAATGCTCACGATCACGGACTTCGAGGCGGGCGTGTGACTGCCGCGAGCGCGCTGGCCGAGGGGCACGAGCGGATTGCACTCGGGGAAGTATGTGGCCGCGTTGCCGAGCGGGATGTCGTAGGGAATCGCTCGGAACTCGCGGACCGTGCGCTGCTCGCCCCGGAAGTGGCTGGTGATGTCCACACGCTGCTGGGCGCGCAGTCCGCGGATGCGCATGTCTTCGGGGTTCAGGAAAACGATGCGGCGGCCATTGTGGATCCCGCGATAGCGGTCGTGGTTGTCATAGACCACCGTGTTGAATTGATCGTGCGCGCGGATGCTCATGAGCACGAGTTGACCGTCTTCGACCGGCAAGGCCTGGATGTGGCAGACGGCAAATTCGGCCTTGCCGCTTGGGGTGCGGAACTCGCGCTGCTTGGGCGGCACGGGCGCGTAGAAGCCGCCTTGATCGAGACGATCATTGAAGCCTTCAAAGCCGGGGACGATATTCGCGATCTTGGCGCGCAGGTGGCGATAGTTGGCGGCATAGTCCCCGCCCCAATCGCCGCCGAACAGGGCGTCGGCGATGCCGGCGACGATGGCGGTTTCGCTGCGCAACTCCGGAGAGGCAGGCGCAAAGATGCCGCGGGTGGGCGATACCCAGGAGACGGTGTTCTCGACCGAGCCGACCTGGTCGAGTTCGGTGCGCGAGTGGCAGGGCAGGATGAGCGCCGCCTCGCCGGTCACTAGGTGGGAGCGGTTGAGGCGGGTGGCGATGGAAACGCTGAAGCGTGTCTGGCGTAGGCCGCGCGCAACCGCGTTCGTGTCCGGTGTCGCGGAGAGGAAGTTACCGCCGAGGCTCAGGAAGACGCTCACACGCCCCGCCAGCATGGCCTCGACAGCTTCCACTGTGTTGTAGCCGCGCTTGCGCGGGCAGGAGAAGCCGAACTCGCGTTCGAGGGCCGCGTAGAAGGTCTCGGGCATCTTTTCGGCGATCCCCATGGTGCGGTCGCCCTGGACGTTGGAGTGGCCGCGGACGCACAGAAGTCCGGCGTTGGGGCGGCCCACGTGGCCGCCAAGCAGGAGCAGGTTGGTCAGTTCGCGGATGTTGTCTACCGCGTTCTCGTGCTGGGTCAGGCCCATGGCCCAGCAGGCGACTGTGCCCCGGCTTCCGCCGAGAATGGCGGCCGCCTGTTCGATGTGCTGGCGGGCGATGCCGGATTCGCGGGTAATGAGATCCCATTCGACGGCTTCGACGTGCCCGCGATAGTCGGCGAAGCCGCTCGTGTGAGCGGAGAGAAAATCCCGGTCAATGTAGCTGCCAGCGAGTAGGCATTTGGCCAGGCCTTGCAGCAGGGCGACGTCGCCGTTGATGCGGACTTGCAGGTAGAGGTCCGCTAGAGCGGTGCCGTTGGCGAGCATGGCGAGCGGACGCTGCGGGTGCACGAAGCGGGTCAGGCCGACTTCCTTGAGCGGGTTGACCGCGATGATGCGAGCGCCCCGTTTCTTGGCAGCTTCGAGCGAGGTCAGCATGCGCGGGTGATTCGTGCCAGGGTTCTGGCCCAGGATCAGGATTACGTCGGCGCCTTCGAGGTCTTCGAGGGTTACCGTCGCTTTCCCCGCGCCCAGCGCTTCGCCCATAGCGACGCCGGAAGACTCGTGGCACATGTTCGAGCAGTCGGGCAGGTTGTTCGTGCCAAAGCGGCGGGCCAGCAGTTGATAAAGGAACGCTGATTCGTTGATGGCCTTGCCGCTGGTATAGAAGACGGCTTCGTTGGCATCGGAGCAGGCACGCAATTCGTCGGCGACCAGTCGGAAGGCTACGGGCCAAGGGATGGGCTGGTAGTGATCTCGGGAGGCGGCGAGGTGCAACGGATGGGTCAGACGTCCCTGGGCGTTGAGCCAGCGATCGCTCTGCTGGGCCAGTTCGGCGACAGAATGCTGCGCGAAGAAAGCCGGCTCGCAGAGTTGGGTGGAGGCGTCGTCCGCGAAGGCCTTGGCGCCGTTCTCGCAGAACTGCAGGGGGTGGTGCTGCTCGCCGGGGGAGTCGGCCCACGCGCAGCTTGGACAATCAAAGCCATCGACCTGATTGACGTGCCGCCAGGTGTCGAAGACGCGCACTGGACCCAACTGGCGGAGAGAAACACGTAAGGAATGAACGGCGGCGGCAAGGCCCCCGGCGGCTGTGGGCGCATCCTTCACGCTGGGGCCGTGCTCTTCAGCCGGTGGTTCTGGGGAGAAATTCCGCATGCGGGCAGTATAGGGCAGAACGGTGGAGTTGCCGGCAGAGGCCTTTCGGCCGACTACCTGAAGCTCGGCTTGGTCGCCGCCCGCGGGAGCTTGTCCGGATTGTTCCCGGCATAGATCTCATCAAATCGCTCCGTTGGTAATCGAGAGCACCAGTACGCTGGAGATTTCGTGTCCCAACAGGAGCACGACACCGGGCTGGGGATTGATACCGGTCAGGCGAACGGACAGTCCCGCGGGCGCTGCTTCGTGACGCCGAGCAGGAAGCGCCCAATGTGGTCGGATCCGTGGAGCGGGTTCAGGGCTGAGCGCACTTGGCCGCCATCATCGCCGTAGAGCACGATGTGCTCTTTCAGCATGGAGAGGAGGCCGGGCAGATCACCGGTGCCGCAGGCTGCCAGAAAACGGTGGACGATGGCATTGTGCTCTTTCTTCGCAACCTCGAAGTGCGGGCACTGGTCTTGCAGGTGTTTCTTGGCTCGCGCGACTACCTGGCGGCAATGGCCCGCGCTCGTACCGACCATCTCGTCGATCTCGCCGTAGGCATGCGGGAAGAATGCCTTTCCTCTCGCCGTTAACTCCATACGCGAAATGTCCGACGACGAGGGCATGGCCATGGAAGACGACGCCAAGATCCTCGAGAACGCGCTTCCCTGCCCATCCGCGCCCACCCGAGTTCACCCGAGTACGGGGCGTACGGCCCATGTTCAGGTGGAAGCCGTCTTTCAGCTCCGTCATGGCACGGCCGCCCAACAAATGCGATTGCTCGAATAGCGCCACTCTTCGTCCCGCGCGACCCAGGTTGCTGGCGGCAACCAGTCCAGCCAGACCGCCGCCTACGACCATGACATCGCAACTGCCGTTCATGTCCCATCCTCCACCTACAAGGACGCAATAGAAGGCCCGCGTGTGACAGGTTTTCAGGGATTGATTTGGACTTTGGTAGCGGGGCGACTCAGCGTCAAGGCTTGCTGCTGGACAGGTTCGGGGTTACGACGGATGCCGGCGGCCTGGGCGCCAAGAGGCTTCTCGCAATCTCGAAGAGTCTTCGCGAATGACTTCGCCTCTGGTGAGTGAGGGTCAAACTTCATTATGGCCTCGGACTTCAACAGGCTGGCATAGGCTAGACGGACGGGGAAACCCGCGTCCCGTAGGAAGATGGCATAGTTGAACCAGTCGACCGCTTCGCTGTGGCGATCGTTCAGGCTTGCATCCAGTTGGAGAGCGCGTTGGTAGAGACGCAGGGCCTCGTCGGCCTTGCCGGTCCTTGCCTGCAGAACAGCCTCGCTCATGCTGGCGAAGCTCTCCAGTTTGCCCTCTCCGGTCTGTGCGGCGATCCTCCGCGCCAGGTCGTACGAGCGCACGGCCTGATCGGAGCGGTCTGCGCGTACCTGGCAGTCGGCCATCTTGAGTGCAACTCCGATGAGCTTGGAGGCGGGCGGACGGTTCGCAGCGCCCTGACGTGCCACGATCTGCAGGGACGCACCGTATTGGGATGCTGCCTCCGCGGGCTTCCCTTCCCGGTCGAGTTCCGCCGCCAGGTACAGATGCGCGTCGGCTTGCCCTGGGTCGGACGCAACGGCTCTCTGCCAGCTCTTGAGGGCCTCGTCAGTGTGACCGAGTTGCATGGCCAGAATGCCGTGGTTCACGAGCAGCTGGGCATCCCGGGGTGAGCGCTCCATCGCGGTGCCTGTGAGGTCGTACGCTTCTTCGAAACGCTGTTGCGATGTCAGGTACTGCAGCAGGGCGTTGCGTGGGGCGGGGTCGACGGGATTGGCTTGCATTGCGCTCTTCCAGGCAGCAACCGCCAGATCCGGCTTTCCCGCAGCGAGTTCCTTGCGGGCCAGCTGCATCTCGAGCGGCGTGTCATAGGAGTTGAGAGAAGCGGCGCGTTGCAGGTACGGGAGATTGTCTTCATGCAGTGCGAAGTAGTAGCGCGCCTGGTCGACCGAGCCCCAGACGAGGAGCGCGATGGCGGCGGCGAAGCGGAGTGCGCGTGCTCCCGAGGCAGGCCCAGCTAGCCAGCGCAGACCAGCGATCAGTTTGTTTCCGGTGTCACTGGCGGCGTCTGCGATGCGCGCCGGTGAATTCAGCAGAAGGTTGGCAATGCGCCCGTCACGCAGCTTCCAGATGGCCCCGTCGAGAATGAAGTGGTGAATGTTGACCATGGCCGTGAAAATCAGGAAACTGCGCGTGAAATCAGAATGGAAGACCTGGCTGGAAATCCACGGGCCCGGGATGAACAAGGCGATGCCACCCGCCACCAGGACCGCGAAGTACGCGAACGGGCGCCAGTTCTGGCGGCCCTCGGCATTTGCCTCGCGCCGGGCGTAATAGCTGGTGATCCAGAGATATTGCGCCGAATGCATGACGGCGAGCACGCCGGTGCTGTAGCGGCTCTGGGGCACATGGAAGCCTTCTCCGAGCGACAGCACGGTGGGCAAGAGAAACCACACGAACTGCGTGCTGAACAGGGTGAGCGAGGGCAGCAGGCCGCGCCACCCGGTCTGGCCAACCAGACGTGACAACCCGTATGCGCTGCAGCCCAGGAAGGCGATGCCGAGCGCGATCTGCAGTGGCGAGCTGACGCCGGCTGGAACGTTCAGCGAGATGAACAGCGGATCGGCGGACGGTCCTGTATGAAAGTTCAGGAACAGGATGGCGTAGGAGAGCAGAAAGGCCGAGTACAGGGCGCGGCGTTCGCGGTTGCCAGGCTGCGCACCGGCCCGGCGCGCGAACAACATGAAGATGCCGTAGTTCTGTCCGCTGTAATGCCAGGGGCTCCAGGT
>DASQPN010000056.1:0-12377 GCA_035643915.1 Terriglobales bacterium
AAATGCGTTGCAGGGTGCATCTTTCCCACCGAACTGACCGGCGTTGGCCGCGCACAGATTCGGATCGGGCTCGTTGTGGGGAGGCGCAATATCAAACTGGCTGTAGCCCCAAATGAAATTCTTCGGAAAAAAGAGCTGTCCCCCGTCCACCGCCTGGGAAGGACTCTTTTGGGCAACCGCCGCACCGGCTAGTGCCAGCAGGAACACAATCGTCAGCACACGTTTCATGAAAAGCTCCATGAGGACCGCGATTTGTCTCACTGTTCTTGGGAAACGGGCCGACAGATGGAGACGCATCGAAGCTTTCGAGTCAACCAGCCCAGCCCAATCGGGAGAGCGCGCCATTCTATCGTGAGGACTCTCGATTCCCTAGGAGCACGTAGCTTCTGGAGGGCCAGTGCAATCGCCCCGTCAGGCTGCGGATACGGCTCGGGTTTGTCATGGCACAAATCTAGAAGCGTCGGGACGCCGACGGTACAGCCGAAACATCGCCCGGTCTTGGGGGCGGCAAAAAGTGCCCACTTCGACTCGGCCTCAGTTCCGTGCGCCATCACCTCATGCAATTCCTTGCGTGAGGACGCGAGGCCCCATCCGGCGAGTCGTTGAATGCTCGCTAGCCGCGCCTCAGGATCCGAACTGCCGAGTTTCAACCGACAAGAAGGCCCAACGTGCACCGCGCGAACATCACTCATCAAAGAGCGCGGATGGAAGGAGGGCGGTAGGGGCGGCCCCGCTCAGGCAGTATCCAGGACTGGACGACAACGCTGTCGACACTTAACGGCCTTCTCAGGGAAGGGTCATTGCGCCAAGTCGAAGTAGCGCCCGAAAGCAAAAGCCCAGCGTCATTGCCAGGGCTTTGCCAACGACCAACGACGGCCTCAAATGTCGTAATACAGGTGGAACTCATACGGATGCGGCCGCAGCCGCACTGCGTCCACTTCCTTCGCGCGTTTGTATTCGACGTAGGTCCGCAACAGCTCTTCTGTGAAGACATCGCCCTTGAGCAGAAAACTCTGATCGCGCTCCAGCGCCTCGAGTGCATCCTCAAGCGAGCCCGGCATGGAGGGCACTTTCGCCAATTCCTCCGGGCCGAGGTCGTAGATGTCCTTGTCGAGCGGCTGGCCCGGATCGATTTTGTTCTCGATCCCATCGAGTCCGGCCATCATCATCGCTGCAAATGCGAGGTACGGATTGCAGCTCGGATCGGGCGGCCGGAATTCCACTCGCTTGGCTTTCGGTGAAGCTGAGTACATCGGAATCCGGCAGGCTGCCGACCGGTTGCGCCGCGAGTACGCCAGGTTCACGGGCGCCTCAAAACCCGGCACCAACCGTTTGTAGGAGTTCGTGGTGGGCGCGATGAGCGCGGCCAGGGCGGGCCCGTGCTTGATCAGCCCCCCGATATACCACAACGCTGTTTGCGACAAGCCCGCATACCCGTCGCCTGCAAACAGCGGTTTCCCACCCTTCCACAGCGACTGGTGGGTGTGCATGCCGCTGCCGTTATCGCCGTAAATCGGTTTCGGCATGAAGGTGACGGTCTTGCCGTAGTGGTTGGCTACGTTCTTCACGATGTACTTGTACAGCAGCATGCTGTCGGCCGATTTCACCAAGGAATCAAACTGCAGATCGATCTCCGTCTGCCCTGCCGTCGCGACCTCGTGATGATGGCACTCCACGACGAGCCCGGCATTCTGCATGGTGATGACCATCTCGCTGCGCAGGTCCTGGTAGTGGTCGGTCGGAGGCACCGGGAAATATCCTTCCTTGTAGCGGGGCCGGTATCCCAGGTTGTTCTCCTCCCTGCCCGAGTTCCACCTGCCCTCCTCGGCATCGATGAAGTAGAAGCCATGCTGCTCACGCTGGTCGAAGCGAATGCTGTCGAATATGAAGAACTCCGCCTCCGCTCCAAAATATGCCGTGTCCGCTACACCAGTGGACGTCAAATACAGCTCCGCCTTGCGTGCGATGTAACGGGGGTCGCGGTCGTAGCGCTGCTTGGTTACCGGATCAAGCACATCCGCCACCATCACCAGCGTGGAGACTTCCGTGAACGGATCCAGCAGGTAGAAGGTCGGATCTGGGATCAGAAGCATGTCGCTTTCGTGGATGGCCGCCCATCCGCGAATGGAAGACCCGTCCATGCCGAAGCCCTCTTCGAACGAGGACTCCGTTAGTTGCTCGATCGGATAGGAAACGTGATGCCAGAGCCCAGGCAAATCCGTGAATCGCAAATCGAGGATCTTCACGTCGTTCTTCTTCGCGAACTCCAGGACAGTTTTCGGATCGGCCCTATCGGCCATATTGGTCTCCTTGAGGAAGCGCTTGATGAATCAGTTCGTGGGATTGCGGTCAGGAGTCTCAAAACCCTGCATGCGGCTGGCGCTCGCCGAATGCTTTCCGCACTTCCGCCCTCAACCCTTTGCGATTTCGCATGAGATTTCGAGGAGTCGGGGCGCGCTCGCCCGGTCATCGAGTACACCGTGAGTGTAGAAGGCGGCGCCGAGGAGGTCGAAATTGATTGTTTTTATGAGACCGATAAGAGAGGTTTATGTGGGTTGTAAGGCGCTTAATTTCAGCAAGTTCGGGGTGAGGCATGCGGGCGGGGAACCTTCCCAAATCGGCTTTTGCGCAAAAAAGCAGGGTCCAGGCCCTTGACCCTGCTGCTCACAATGCTGTCTCGGTGCCCCTCGTGCTACCTTCCAGCCCGGCATATGCGGTCATCGATTCTTTCAATACTCCCGATTCGAAACGTTTATGATGGTGCGGAACAGCGAATGGCAGTTCTGTACTTTTTTGACCTGATCGCGCCGGCTGCGACCATGCAGCAACGGCGGCGTACCAACAAAACATGGACTTCGACCAACTAGAAACCTTCATGGAAGTGGCGCGACTGTGCTCGTTCTCGCGTGCCGCCGAGAAGCGCTTCCGCACCCAGCCGGCGGTCTCTTCCCAGATCCGGGCTCTCGAAGAAGAGGTCGGCGCAAGGCTGCTCGACCGCTCGGGGGGGAAAGTATCGCTCACAGCTTCCGGGAAGCTGTTTTTGAAATACGCCGACGAAACCATCGAGGCCCGAAAAGCGGTCTGCACGGCGATCGGAGAGACCGAGCGCATCCCGCGCGGCGAGATTGTCGTGGGCGCAAACGAGGGAACCTGCCTCCACATCCTTCCCGAGGTCTTCGCCGAATTCAAGAGGAACTATCCCGAGGTCGCCGTCGGAATCAAGCGGGCCGACTACGCCAAGACCCTCGACTCGGTCATCGACAACTCCGTGGATTTCGGCATCGTGTCCCTCCCGGTGACCGACACGCGTCTCTCCGTGGTGCCCATTCATCGGGACGAACTGGTCATCATCGCCCCGCCGCATCATCCGCTGGCCCACTTGAAGTCGGCCACGGTGGCCGAAGTCGCCAGCTTCCCTCTACTGGTGCCCAAGAGTGGCCACACCCGCGACGCGCTCGAAAACCTCTTTCACGAACGGCGTCTGAAACCGCAGATTTCCATGGAACTCGACTCGAGCGAACTTCTCAAACGCTTCGTGGCGGCCGACGTGGGGGTTGGTTTCATCGCCCGCTCCAGCGTCGCCGAGGACACGCGTGCCAACACGCTCTCCATCATTCCCGTTTCCGACGCCCAGATCCGCCGCGACATGGCTCTGATCTTCCGCAAAGACAAGGCTCTCAGTCGTGCCGCGCTCGCCTTCATCGACACCGCCGTGAAAATCAAAGCGGCCGATTCCGCGCTGGAACCTGCCAAGCGCACTTGAAACCGGCGATCGTCCTGAAAGCAAATCGACCCCACCCTGGCGCATCAGCTAGAATCCAACCTGCGTGACAAGTTTCCGGTTTTCCACGACCCTCGCGGTTTGCCTGACCGGCCTGTTGGCCTCCGCCCAAACCGCTCACAAACCACCCCGCAGAGTCTCCGGCGACCACAAGCTCATATCCATTCGGGTCACAGGCAGCCAGCGGTACACGGCGGAGGAGATGATCGCCTCAACCGGTCTCAAAGTCGGTGGCGTCGCCACCGACGACGATCTCAGGAAGGTCACCAAGGAACTGGGTGAGACCGGACTGTTCACCGACGTTTCCTACAGCTACTCCTACTCGAACGAAGGAACCAAGCTCGACCTGCAGGTGGCCGACAACGACAAACTCGTCGCCACGCATTTCGAGAACTTCGTCTGGTTTTCGGATGAAGAACTCATCGCAAAGATCCACCAGCGTGTGCCCCTTTTCAAAGGCCAAGTCCCGGTCGGCGGCGACTTGGCAGACCAGGTTTCCGACGCGCTCCAAGCGTTGCTCCTGCATCACAGCCTGGCGGCCCGAGCCGACTACATTCGTGAAGGCGAGGGCTTAGAGGGCCCCATCGTGGCGGTCAACTTCCGGGCCAATGGCATCAATATCCAGATCCATGAGGTCGCATTCCCGGGAGCGTCTCCCGCCGATCAGCCAGCCCTGGAGGCGGCCGCAAAGAACCTTCATGGGATCGACTATCTCCGTTCATCGGTGGTCACTTATGCGAAGGCCACCCTGCTCCCGGTCTACGTGGAACACGGCTACCTGAAAGCGAGCTTCTCCGAGCCCCAGGCCAAAGTCTCCCACGAAGATAAGGACGAAACCCAGGTGGACATCGCGCTGCCCGTCAATCCCGGCCTCCAGTACAGGGTTTCGGGTTTCTTCTGGGACGGGCACAAGGCCTTTCCTGTCGAAAAGCTGCAGAGCGTGATTCACCTGCAGGCCGGCCAGCCGGCCAACGCAGTGCAACTCCAGGCTGACCTGGAAGAAATTCACAAGCTCTACGGAACCGTCGGCCGCATGACTGCGTCCGTGAAGCCCGAGCCCGACTTCGACGACGCCACCAGTACTGTCGCTTATAAATTGCACGTGCAGGAAGGTGAGGTGTTCCACCTGGGGGACGTGGAGATTCAGGGAATGGACGCAAAAGTCGCAGATCGCTTGCGCGATGCCTGGACGCTCCGCGAAACCGATCCCTACGACAGCTCCTACCCCAAGCGCTTCATCGACCAGTCCTGGAAGCTGTTGCCGCCTAACCTGAACTGGACCGTCAGCATTCACGAGGCGGTGAACGAAAAGGATCAGACCGTGGACGTGAGCCTCCGCTACGGGCTCAAGCCCTAGAAGCGGTCTCATCAATAGGGGTAAGGTGCGTGCAAAGGTTTCGCTTCACAGGTCGCGCCAGCCGGGAGCCGCGCCCAGCATCTTCTTACGGTCCGCCGCGCCAGTGCCGACCAGATTGCAGAAGTACCATCCGTCGGGCGGCCCAACCATCTTGCCCAGCGCGACAAAGCACGATGCCGGAGGCCTGGCCAGACCTCGTTCCCATCGCCAAATACCCATCGAACAGCAGTGCGATGTCTTCCCCAAAGCCTGCTGGTTCAGACCCCGCTCCAGGCGAAGCTTGCGGAGGCGCCTTGTCCAAAGCGGGAGCGGCGCGGAGATGCATTG
The DNA here is from genome assembly GCA_035643915.1 of Terriglobales bacterium. Lineage (GTDB taxonomy): Bacteria > Acidobacteriota > Terriglobia > Terriglobales > Acidobacteriaceae > Gp1-AA133. The sequence goes on from DASQPN010000056.1 coordinate 5,466, forward strand.
AGCGGTGCGCACGAACAGCCTCTCGAAAGGCTACACAATCGTCCACCCTGCTGTGCGGCGGGCGAGGTCGGATGCCGCGGTCGGCGCGTCCAGTCGCATGGAACTTTGGGCGTCACATAGTCGGAAACGAGCGGCCTGAGCCTGAAACGTCGGGCGCGCAGCGAAGCGAGGGCGGTCTGCACTTCGTGGGTGTGAGCGACCCACTTTTCGCTGTGGAGAACATAGAGTCTCGTGATCGGCGCCGAGCACCAGGATCACCAAAAGGATGATCGCAACCCCGAAGACGATCTTCCCCAGTCGCCCAGCAAGAAACGGCAATGAGACCCTCCGCGAACTTGCTGATGGAGTTTATCGCTTCCGTTCAATCCATCGCCGTTTCTACCGGCCTCGCCAATCCTACGATCTAAGACGGATCTGGGAGCGCTTGGCTTTCAGGCACGCTCGAGTCGCGGAGGCTGAACGACATGAACAATGTTGTTCCGGACGGCGTAGAGGACCAGCTCGCTCACCGAGTGGATATCGAGCTTGCGCATCAGGTTGGAGCGATGCGTTTCGGCGGTCTTGACGCTCAAGCCGAGCGCGACCGCAACTTCCTTACTGCTTTTTCCTTCCGCCAGAAGCTGGACGACCTCGCGCTCGCGTCCCGTGAGGATGTCCTTGCAAACCTGATGCTCCGACCGACCGTTGATGTACGTCCCGAGGACAATTTCCGCGACCTTCGAAGTGAAGAAAGTCTTGCGGCTGGCGAGCGCCTCCAGGGCGGAGACCAGATCGCGGCTGGCGTCGGTTTTGAGGAGATAGCCGCGCGCCCCTGCCGTCAGTACATCGCGCACGATCTGTTCGGACTCGTGCATGGTCAGTATCAGCACCTTGATTCTGGGATCGCTATGAACAATCTGGCGGGTTGCATCGAGGCCGTTAAGGTGTGGCATGCCGATATCGATGATGACGATGTCAGGCCGGAGATCGGTGGCCATCTGAACCGCATGCCTGCCGTCGGAAGCTTCGCCACATACTTCAAAACTCTGACAGGACTGCACGATCGTGCGAATTCCATGCCGCACGATTTCGTGGTCGTCGGCCACCAGAACGCGTAGGGATTTCACAGAATGCCTCCTCGGAATGAACGGTACGCTCTGCCAGGCCAGCCGGCGGAAAAGCCCACCGAATGTGCCGGTTTGTTCCCAATGGCATAGCGGTCAGGTTTCCAGATCAGACGTGAAGAACGCACCCTGTTCGCAGAGCGCCTGCACGACAGCCAGCAAATGAGATGCTGCCTGCGATTTCACGATGTAGCCGTGAGCTCCCGCTGCTTGAGCCTCCCTCGGCGTGTGGCGGGAGTTGTGCTCGGGGACAATCAGGACCTCGATCTCGGGCAGAAGACGCCGGATTTCGCGCCTCAGCGTTAGGCCGTTCATCTTCGGCAGTCCGATGTCGATCACGGCAAGGTCTGGTTGAAAACGCCGCGCCTGCGCGAGGCCTTGTTCGCCATCCTCCGTCTCGCCAATCACTTCCCAGTCGTTCCGATTCTCCAGCATGGTGCGGAGTCGGCAACGAACGGCCAGAAACTCATCCACAAGCAGGATACGAGTCGCACTCTTGCTAATTCGATCCCTGGGAGGGTTGGCTGGACGCGCGATCCCAGTTGTTGGAGACAACCCGATACCCGGTGGCGACCCTGTATGGTCCCATGACCATTTACCGTCTCACAATACAGGGTTCCCTGTACTCCGCTATCCTGAAAAAGAAGTATTCTGAACGGCCACGGCTTCCGGAAGCTGTAACCTCGAGGGCGCTCTGGTAATCTGTACGGGTAGCCCCTCACCCTGAGGATGTGTGCCGGAAGGGGCACTCTTGACCTTGATAGGAGAAAGTTGCATGAGGTTTCGTTCGCACCAGTTCGGTATTGTTTTGGCCCCGCTGTTCCTTATTGCGACCGCGTTCGCCGCAGACAAGCCCCAGAGTTTCACCGGCAAGGTCAGCGACGCCATGTGCGGTAAGGCGCACATGAGGTCCGGCCCGGAAGCCGACTGCACCCGCGCTTGCGTCGGCAAGGGCTCCAAGTACGCCTTCGTGGTCGGCGACAAAGTGTACACCCTCGACTCTAGCGACAAAGCCGTGCTCGGTTCGCTCGACAAACTCGCCGGCGCCGACGCCAAGGTCACCGGCACTCTGAACGGCGATACCATTCAGGTCGCCTCGGTCGCCGCCAGCAAGTAGATTTTTCGTTTCGCTGCCCTCCCCCTTGGTCAGCACGCGGGAGCCTTCTCACAGGCTCCCGCGATTTTTTTTGTTCCTGTCCTGATTTTTCCCCCAATGTTCACAAATCGCTATGTTAGATTTGCGTTTTCTCTCACTCTGGCAAATCTCTGGAGGCAAATGAATTGAGCAAGGACATGGTCCCCAAGCGGATCTTCTTCACCAAGGGAGTCGGCAAACATCGCGAACGCCTCACTTCATTCGAGCTAGCCCTTCGGGACGCCGGTATCGCCGCGCAAAACCTGGTGCGCGTCTCTTCCATCTTCCCGCCCAACTGCAAGCTCGTTCCCCGCTCCACGGGCCTCAAATACCTTCACCCCGGCGAAGTCGTCTTTGCCGTAGTCGCCGAAAACAGCACCCGCGAACCGCATCGCCTGCTGGCGTCCAGCATCGGCGTCGCGATTCCCTCCGACCGCAACACCTACGGGTACCTCAGCGAGCACCACTCCTTCGGCGAGTCCGAAGACGCGGCCGGGGACTACGCGGAAGAACTCGCCGCCGAAATGCTAGCAACCACGCTGAATGTGGAGTTCGACCCCGACCGTTCCTGGGATGAGAAGAAGCAGATCTACCGACTCTCGAACAAAATCGTTCGCACCGCCAACGTCACCCAGTCCGCCGTCGGCGACAAGCGCGGCCTGTGGACGACGGTAATTGCATCGGCGGTGTTGATTTTTGATTGATGATGAAGGGACGGGCGTCCGCCCGTCCCGTTTCTCCGAACAGCCTCTCGGCCCTGCACCAAACACCCTTCCTAGCCTTTGTGGTTTCGGCATTTTGCGTCGGTTCCAAGACTCTCAAAACAAAACGGCCCGTCACTCATAACGAGCGCGGGCCGCAAAAATTCTCCGCGACCAGCTCCTACTTCGCCGCCATCTTTTTCCGAACCTTGCCTTTGTGCGATTTGTCCTTGTCCAGCCGCTCCAGGACAGCGGCCACGAGGATAGGTAGTCCGACGGTGGCATCCACGAGGACTTCCCCGAACCTTCCGCCCTCCGATGGTGGCACGAACTTGCCCCAGGAAATCGCCTCGCTGTAAGGGCTCCCCGACAAGCCTCCCCAATAGACCGGCTCGGGACAGATCCGCACGCCATAGTGGTAACGCTTCAGGGGAACGTTCTCTCCCAGCCGCCGGTGGCGCAGCTCGATGAACGGTCCGAACTGCTGAGACCAGTTCCGCGGAACGCCGCCCCCGATGGTGAGAATTCCCAGGCGCTTCTGCCGCAGCAAAGTAGCCGCAAAATGCTCGAGGTCAAGAAATGGATCGAACCGGATCTTGTGCCGCCCCGTCGACTCGCGCAGCCGATTGTTGAGCGCAACATCCAGGCCGAGTTCTGAATCTGTAAACGCCGGCACGAACACGGGCACGCCCTGCTCGAAGGCCGATTTCAAAATCCCGCGCTGATCCTTGGCTGTCTTAGCGAGGTACGCCCCAATCGCGTGATTCAGCTTGTACGAGCACATGACGTCGTTATGATCCCAGCCTTCCAGCACCTCCGACATCACTTCTTCCACGTCATCGAGATTCTGTTCCGGCTCCAGCGTGTCGTAGACGCGGTTGTAGCCCTGCTCGTACAGTTCTTCATCGGATACTTCAGGGTTCACACGGAAGTGCGCGCGCCCGGTGGCCTCCACCAGCCCGTGTGCCATGAGCGCACCGGTCGAGACGATGGCGTTCACGATCCCGCGATCAATCAACTCGGAAATGATCAGCCCTTGCTTGGCAACCGTCATCGCGCCCGCAAGAGTCATCACGACGAAACAGTCTTCGTCGCGAGCCATGGCCTCCAGCACGTCCGCCGCTTCCCCGAGTTGCCGCCCGGTGAACGCGGTTTTTGACATGGCGCGCACCAGGTCGTCGATCGACCGAACCTGCCCGAGATCGAGCGGCTCCAGCGCAATCAGTCGATCATCAATTGGATTGTGCAGCTTCCGATCGATGCCGGACCCGTCGGTTCCGTTTCCGTGCTTCTCAGGATGGCCGTGCTTGTCATGATTTCCCTGCTTCAAAACGCACCTCCAAGCTCAACCCCTATTGATGTGTAGCACTACTCTACTAGAAGCCAGCGCGATGCGGTCAACCCGCAAGCGTGAAAATCACGCCTCAGCACTTTCTGCGGCAGTTCTCCGCCTTCTCTGCGGTTTAAGATTCTTCTAGCGCAAGGATGAGTCGCATCGCCGGCTCTCCCACCGCGCCTTTGCTATCCTATCCTCCGTCAACACCCGGAGGCTTGAGCGTGCCACCAGAAAAATTCGCCGTGGGACTCGTGCAGATGTCCTGCGGCCCCGATCCGGAAGAGAATCTTCAAAAGGCGCTGACCCGCGTTGCCGACGCCGCCAAGAGTGCCCAGGTCGTCTGCCTGCCCGAGCTCTTCCAGACGCAGTATTTCTGCCAGCGCGAAGACCACGCCCTGTTCGATCTGGCGGAACCCATCCCTGGCCCGACCACTGAGAAACTCGCAGCCGCCGCCAAAAAGCACGGAGTCGTCCTGATCGCATCGCTCTTTGAGAAGCGCGCGCTCGGCGTCTATCACAACACCGCTGCTGTCTTCGACGTCGACGGTGTCCTGCGCGGCATCTACCGCAAGATGCACATCCCGGACGATCCGCTCTACTACGAAAAGTTCTACTTCACTCCCGGAGACCTGGGCTTTCGCGCTTTCGACACGAGTTCAGGCAAGATCGGCACGCTCATCTGCTGGGACCAGTGGTATCCGGAAGGCGCACGACTAACCGCTCTTCAGGGCGCCACGATCTTGTTCTATCCCACCGCCATCGGCTGGCATCCCGCCGAGAAAGCAGAGTTCGGTGAAGCGCAATACGATGCCTGGCGTACCATTCAGCGAGCGCACGCCATTGCGAATGGAGTTTACGTGGGCGTGGTAAATCGCGTAGGTTTCGAAACTGGGAACATTCGCGGGAACGAAGCCAAGGGTGCCGGCCTGGAATTCTGGGGCGGCTCGTTCATCGCCGACCCGTTCGGCCGTATTCTGGCGCAGGCCTCGCACGATAAGGAAGAAATCCTGACCGCCGAAGTGGACCTGCGCAAGCTGGAAGAAATCCGCCGCAACTGGCCCTTCCTGCGCGACCGCCGCATCGACAGCTACGCCCCCATCACGAGCCGTCTAATTGACTGAAGAGTAGAGCGAGGACGATTCATCCCGTGAAATCCGTCAGGGCTTCGACTTCAAGTGTCACTTTGCCTTCGTCTTGGGGCTACCGCATGCCCGCCGAATGGGAGCGCCACGACTCCAGCTGGCTTGCCTGGCCCCATTTTCGCGGCGACTGGCCCGGAAAGTTCGAATCAATTCCCTGGGTCTACGCCGAAATCATCCGCCACCTCTCCCGCCACGAACGAGTGGACCTGATCGTCAACAACGCCGGCTCCGAAAAGCGTGCCCGCAAGACGCTGAAGCTCGCGAACGCCCTAAACAAGAACGTCCGCTTCCACACCTGGCCCACGAACCGAGTCTGGACCCGCGATTCAGGCTGTACATTCGTCACCAAGCGCGTGGGGACGGACGCCTCGTCCGTCCCGGCCGAGCGCAGCTCGACAGCTTTGCAGGCGATCAAGTGGCGCTTTACCGCCTGGGCCAAGTATTCCAACTACCGCCACGACGGGAAAATTAACTCCCTCATGGCGAAAGCCGCCCATGCCGAAGGGCGCCCAGCGCAGCACCATGACAGCCGGGTCATCCTCGAAGGCGGCTCCATCGACGTTAACGGCGCAGGCACCCTGCTCACAACGGAAGAGTGCCTGCTAAGCAAGATCCAGCAACGCAACCCCGGTTTCCGCCGAGAAGACTACGAACAAGTCTTCGCGAACTACCTCGGCATCAGGAAGGTGATCTGGCTCGGCCAAGGCATCACAGGCGACGACACCCACGGCCACGTCGACGACATCACCCGCTTCGTCGCGCCCAACACCATCGTCACCATGATCGAGCCCAACCCGAAAGACAAGAACTACCGAGCTCTCCAGGAAAATGTCCGCCGCCTGCAATCAGCCACCGATCAGGACCACAAGCCCTTTCAGATCGTCGAACTCCCCATGCCCGCGCCGGTCATTTTCGAAGGCCGTCGCCTGCCCGCCAGCTACGGCAATTTCTACATCGCGAATGGCATAGTCCTGGTTCCGGTCTTTAACGACCCAAAAGATCGCATCGCTCTGAACACCCTCGCCGACCTCTTCCCCGGCCGCGAAATCATCCCCATCTATTCGGGTGACCTGATCTGGGGCTTTGGAGCGATGCATTGCATGACGCAGCAGCAGCCGGAGGCGGGTCGTTAGTCGTTGGTCGTCTGCCAGTCAGGAATGACAGCGGGCTTCCGACTGTGGGACCCTCTGGTTACAACTTGGCGAGAAAACACGCGTCGACAGGGGAACACACTCCGGAAGGGGTACTTCAAGAGCAGACGCCCGCTACTTCTTGTACACAGTTGGCCGTGGCCCCTTCTCGAGCGTCTCGCGGTCCCAGATCATGTTTTCGCGGGAGTAGTTGGCGAGTTCAAAATCCTGTGTTAGCTCCAGCGCGTCGGTCGGACAGGCATCCTCGCACAGCCCGCAGAACATGCAGCGGCTCAGGTCGTAGGTAAAGTTGGTGAGTTCCTTGCGGCGGGTTTTCTCGTTGCGTTCGCTCGAGACCACGATCA
>DASQPN010000057.1:0-11354 GCA_035643915.1 Terriglobales bacterium
CGATGCCGGCCGAGCGCTCAATGCTCTGCTGGGAGGGTGGACGATCAACAGCGGCTTTCACTACAACAGCGGCACTCCCCTGCGGATCACGTCGACCAACTGGTACCCCGGCCTGAACAACGTCTATCCCGATCTGGTCGCGGGCTGCAACCTTCACAGCGGGAGCTTCAACGGCCAGATTGGCAGCACATACTTCAACCCGGCATGCTTCACCAATCCGACTTATGGAGAATTCGGGAATGCTCCCACCTACAATCCCAACGTCCGCGGCTTTGGTCTGGCCACCGAAGACATCGGCATCAATAAGTATTTCTCATTTGGCACCGACGGGCGCTTCAAACTGAATGTCCGCTACGACATGTTCAACGCCTTCAATCGGCACAGCTACGCCGACCCCAACACCGGGGTCGACGCGAATCTGGGCAAGATCGTGGACGGTGGCGGAACGCCCGGCCCACGCCAGGGCCAGCTTGGAGCCCGCTTCACCTTCTAGATCGCACGGCACGCGATGACCGGCGCGTGCGGGTGCAATTCCTTCGGGAATTGCACCCGACCTGTGGTTGCGGGCACGCATCGCCCACACGGTGCGGTGGTTCGCGAAATACTCTTTGCGATCCAAAACCCGATACGGAGCAAACACTTTTCGGGTGGCTGGGTCAATCCGTCGATAAGGTTGGTTCCAGCCCGCTGCGGCACAACAAAGGTGGGAGCGGCCGACGCACGATAACTTGCATTTCGCAAGTTACATTGATAAGGTATCGAAACGTGCCGGAGAAGAAGGCTAAGTCAACGCGTCGTTCCGGGTGCCCGGTGAGTATCTCGCTGGAGAGGATTGGGGATCGCTGGTCGCTTCTGGTCATCCGCGATCTGATGGTTCGCGGGTTCCGGACATTCAGGGAGTTCGAACAAGCGGGTGAGGGGATTGCTTCCAACATCCTGGCGGACCGTCTTCGGAAGCTCGAGGCATCGGGGATCATCACCGCCGAGCGGGAGGAGTCGGATGGACGAAGAGTGAACTACCGGCTGACGAAAAAGGGGATTGATCTGGCGCCGGTCCTTTTGGAGCTGCTCATCTGGGGGGCGCGGCACGAGGAGACGGGGGCCCCGTGCGCTGTCATCATGAACATGGAGGAGAGTCGCGAAGAAGTGCTGGCGGAAGTCCGGCGACGGTGGCGAGAACGGGACTCGACTCCGCTGTTGCCCAAGTTTGGGGACGGTGGCGGTGGTCGTCATCTGGCGCGAACCCGACGAGGCGCTTGACCCTCCGCATGCGGGTGTAAGGCAACGCGGGGTGCTGAAAGACCGTTCGGAACGGCGATTTCAAACACCGGTTGATTCTCGAATGAAATGGAAACGACCGGAAGGCGCAACATTGCTGCAATCTACGCAAATCGCTCCGGTCTCGAAGAAGGCACTCTGGGCGGGACGCATCCTGAGCGCCGTACCCGTATTGCTTCTGCTGTTGGACAGCGTCATGAAATTTCCGAAGCCAGCTCCGCTCGTGGAGGCATTCGCCCGGCTCGGACATCCTGAAAGGCGCGCGCTGGGCAGCGGCGTGGTCCGCTTGGGCTGTGTGGTCCTGTATGGGATTCCTCGTACAACCGTTCTGGACGCGAGCGGGCTGTCCGGCTGCCGGGGCGAAGGACGGCTGCGCGCGCTCCTCGCTCGCCGAAGTTAGGCTGCACGTTTGGGTGGAGCATAGGAGACCGGAGAGTAAAATGTCGGGACTCGACCGTCGGATGTTCCTGAAAACCGCAGCCGCTTCCGCGGCGGCGGTCGCGCCTACGGCGGTGGCCTTGCAGTTGCCGAAGGCCGAACCAAGGCAGCCATCGAAGTCGGGTGACACCGGAGGGAGGGAGCGGACCTTGAGCTCCGGGAGACTGTCGAGAACGAGACTCGGGCGTATGCACGAGGTCATGTCGGGTTACATCGATCGCGGCGAAGTGCCCGGGATGGTCACCCTGGTCAGCCGAGGGGACGAGGTGCATGTTGACGCGATGGGCATGAAGGCGCAGGGCGGTAAAGACCCGGTGCGGCGCGACACGATCTTCCGCATCTCGTCGATGACCAAGCCGATCACGGCTGCCGCGACCTTGATCCTGATCGAAGAATGCAAACTGCGGCTGGACGAACCCGTAGATCGAGTGCTGCCCGAACTGGCAAACCGCCAGGTCCTCAAGCGGCTGGACGGGCCGCTCGACGAAACTGTGCCTGCGAAGCGGCCGGTCACGGTGCGCGATCTGCTGACGTTCCGCATGGGCTTTGGCCAGATAATGGCGGCGCCCGATGCTTATCCGATCCTGAAAGCCGCCAACGAACTCGAGATCGGGATGGGGCCGCCAAGTCCGGCGACCATGCCCGCGCCGGACGAGTGGATCCGCCGCTTGGGGACGCTGCCTTTGGCGCATCAGCCGGGCGAACTGTGGATGTACAACACCGGGTCCGACGTGTTGAGCGTTTTGATCGCACGTGTCTCGGGCCAGCCATTCGAGACATTCTTGCGCGAACGCATCTTCGAGCCGCTTGGCATGAAGGACACAGGATTCAGCGTCCCGAGCGCGAGACTCAGCCGGCTCGTGACCAGCTACTGGACCAATTTCAAGACCGCGAAGGTCGAGGTGTATGACGAGGCCGAGGGTGGCCAATGGAGCCGCCCGCCCGCATTCCCGTCGGGCGCCGGCGGTCTGGTCTCGACCATCGACGACTATTTCGCCTTCGGTCGGATGATGCTGAACCGGGGCAAATACGGCAGCGAGCGTATTGTGTCGAGGCCCTCGGTCGAGGCCATGACAACCGACCAGCTGACGCCAGAGCAGAAAGCGGGGTCCGGTTTGGTCTCTGGCTACTTTGACAGCCACGGCTGGGGGTTCGGAGTATCGGTTGTTACCAGGCGAACCGACATGACCGGGCCCGTCGGAAAATTCGGCTGGGACGGCGGCTTGGGCACGTCCTGGTATGCGGATCCCAAGGAGGACATGATTGGTATCCTGATGACCCAGTGCGCCTGGACTTCCCCAAGTCCCCCGGACGTCTGTCTCGACTTCTGGACCTCGGTCTACCAGGCGATCGACGACTAAGGGACTCATGGCGCACGGACCCAGTATGCTTCTCGAACCCCGACGATTGATGAGAAGGAGCGAACGATGAGTAAGGTACGAGTATTGGTTGGCACACGCAAGGGCGCGTTCGTGCTGACATCGGACGGCCGGCGCGACCAATGGGACGTCAGTGGCCCCCACTTTGCGGGCTGGGAGATCTACCATCTGAAGGGATCACCCGCGGATCCCAATCGGCTGTATGCGTCCCAGTCCACGGGCTGGTTCGGGCAGTTGATTCAGCGCTCGAGCGACGGTGGCAAGACGTGGGAACCGGTGGATAACAAGTTCGCGTACGACGGCGTACCGGGCACGCACCAGTGGTACGACGGCACGCCGCATCCCTGGGAGTTTAAGCGGGTCTGGCATCTCGAACCATCCCTGACCGATGCGGACGCAGTCTACGCCGGCATAGAGGACGCCGCCTTGTTCCGCTCGACCGATGGCGGCAAGAGCTGGGCGGAGATCTCCGGACTGCGCGGCCACGGCTCGGGCCCCAAATGGCAGCCCGGCGCCGGTGGCATGTGCCTGCACACGATCATTTTGGATCCGACCAACCCCGAACGCATCTTCATCGCCATCTCGGCGGCGGGCGCCTTCCGTACCGACGACGCCGGCAAGACGTGGCGACCGATCAACCGTGGACTGAAGTCCCAACACATCCCAGACCCAATGGCCGAGGTCGGCCACTGCGTTCACCACATCGCGATGCACCCGTCGCGTCCGGGCGTGTTGTTCATGCAGAAGCATTGGGACGTCATGCGCAGCGACGACGCCGGCGACTCATGGCAAGAGGTCAGCGGCGACTTGCCGACCGATTTTGGGTTCGTGATCGATATTCACGCGCACGAGCCCGAGACCATCTACGTCGTCCCGATCAAAAGCGACTCCGAGCACTTTGTGCCCGATGGAAAGCTGCGCGTGTACCGCAGCCGCACGGGCGGAAACGAGTGGGAGGCGCTCACCAAGGGGCTGCCGCAAAGTGATTGCTACGTCAACGTGCTGCGCGACGCGATGGCCGTCGATTCGCTCGATTCCTGCGGCGTGTACTTCGGCACCACCGGCGGACAGGTGTACGCGTCGGCCGATGCCGGAGACAACTGGGCTCCGATCGTGCGGGATCTTCCGGCCGTGCTTTCCGTCGAGGTCCAGACGCTGTCATGATCCGAGTCATGCTCCCGCCGCATCTGCGCACGCTGGCACAGGTTGGCGGCGAGGTGGAGCTCGACCTTGAAGGCCAAGCTACGCAGCACTCCGTGCTGGACGCGCTCGAGGCCCGGTATCCGATGCTGCGTGGGACGATCCGTGATCATGGTAGTGAACAGCGCCGACCGTTCTTGCGGTTCTTTGCCTGCGGGGAGGATCTGTCTCATGAGCTGCCAGACGCACCTCTGCCTGACGCAGTCACATCGGGGGCGGAGCCGTTCATCATCATAGGGGCCATTGCAGGAGGGTAGCACTGCCACGACCTTGCCTCGAGCCTGGGCAAAGAGTTTCGCTTGTTTTGCCCCCGGGTCTGGAGATCAGGGCTGGTTTCGCCACGTCAGGCCGGCGTCGCTGGTGAGCCAGATTTCACCGGTGGAGGTGGTGAGCTTGCCGTGTTGCAGGTCGGTAAATTCGATGGCCGCGATGGCGGCGGTGAGAGTCGAGCCATGGGCGGCGGGCTTGACTTGGATCCAATGACCGCCCGCATCGGTCGAGTGGTAGAGCAGGCCGGCGGGGCCTCCGACCCAGAGGTCGGGGCCGTTGGCGGACAGAGCGCGGAACGTGGCCCGTTCGGCGACTGCGACCGGTTGCCATGTCTTGCCCGAGTCGAGCGAGTGCTGAAGTTGGCCGTCGGACGAGATGGTCCAGCGGGCAACCTCGGCGCGGTGCCTGTAGAGTTGCTCGGCCCCGAGCTTGCCGCGCACCTCTGCGCTGACCAGCGTCTTGTCGGTTGGAGACGCGGGCTCGGTGGCCACCAGTGCGTCGTATTGCGCGGACGATGAACGCTTCGCCTTCCCGAGGGCCTCATCCTTCTCGACTGAACCGTGCGGGGTCGCAACCGGCGCCGCCGAGGCCTCGACCTCGACCGTCTCGCTAGCAGCTTTTGGAGCAGCAGCACGAGCCGCGTCCGCCGCGTTTCGTTCTTTTGAGAGAAGATCCTGCGGTTCGTCTGCGCGTGCCGGCTGCGCCGGTACGGGGCGCGGAGGGGAAACCATTCCGGTGTGAACCTGCAATTTTGTAGTTGGGGCGCCTGAGAAGGCGTAGCCCTCTTCGTTCAGTTGTTTTCCCCGCTTGGCAAACGTGGTCGCTGGAAGGGCAAGCTGCTGCCTCAATTCGACCGGCTCGTCTCGCGTTGCAGCGTGCTGAGTCGCCGACCGCTTGTCGATCCGCGGTTCACTGTTTTTTTGTCCCAGGGCAACGGTGTCAGCGCTGGTGAGGGGAGCCATCTCGCGGAGCGGATCTCCCGCGGGGGTTGCGTCTTTCTGGGCGTACGATGGAGCTGAGGGCATTTTCACATTGCGTTGCATCAGGACTGCCGTCCCCACAATCACCACGCAGGCCGCGAGCGCACCCCAACGGAGCGTGGGCCAACCAAACCAGGGAGCGTTCCGGGCATGCCCGGTGTCCATACCAGCAACCACCGCGGCGGACTGCGTGGGCGGCGTTGCTAGGGCGACCACATCGCGGCAATCGGCGCAGCGCGAGAGGTGGTCCAGCACCTGGGTGCGCTCGCGATCGGACAGCGCCTGCTCGGCGAAAGCAGTGAGCAGGTTGGGATCGGGGTGAAGGCCGGCCGGGGCCGCCTTCAGCCTTTCGCGCACGATATTGGGTAGTTCGGTCATCGACGGAATTGCGGTTTCTTTCGCCCTAACGGGGCTTTCTAGGTTTACGCTCTCTGCCCACGGCTTACGCCGTGGGCTTCATTCTTGCTGCGCCCTTCGGGGCGCGCTGAAGGTTCCTCGCAGTGCCGTTTTCACGGTTCGTTTGGCTCTAGTCGATCTCTGAGCTCCGTCTGGCCTCCCGATTTGTTTAGTGGCGTTCTCGTCTGGTTCCCTTGTCTCGGTCGAAGACGAGCCGCGTCTCTCGAGGTAACGCTGTATGCCCGTCGAATCTCAGCCGCTTCCGTCCCCAGCGGGCGCTTCTACCTTCTTCTTATGGAACGTGCTGGGGGGGGAATCTTGCGCCAGCCGGTCGCGGATATTCAGGGTCAGGTCGCGGACATCCACCTCCAGGGCTTCCTCGCCCTGGCGGCGGCTCATGCCCCTCCGACCCAAGCCCGCCAGGATCTGCTTCCGCAAGGACTTAGCCAGCTTGTCGAGCTTGCGGCTGATGGTGGATTCATGCACCGAAAGCATGCGCGCAATCTCCGCCAGGGTGCGATCGTCCAGAAAGTAGGCGGTCAGGATGAGGCGTTGATCGGCTGGCAAGGCAGCGAGCGCTTCGTCGGTGGCGGATTCCAGGCGCGGGTCGACCGTGTGCGCGGGCTCTCGATCGGGGATCGCAAACTGCGCGCCTTCCTCTGTTTCTTCATCGAGGCTGACGGTGCGTTTCTGACGACGGTAGCGATTGACGTGCTCCTGGGCCATCACGGTGCGCAGCCATCCTTCGAGCGAGCCGCGGCCAGTGTAGGAGGCGAGCTTCGAGACGCGCTGCCCTTCCCGGGCGACAGTTCCGTAGAGATCGGCGTAGAGGGAGTCAGCGAGTTCGCGGGCGGCCGAGTCTTCGCGCGCGATGTGCAGGCCCATCTCGTAGAGTTTCTCGCGATAGCGGGCCATGAAGGTCTCCCAGGCGCGCTCGTTCCCGGCAGCGCAAGCGCGCGCCAGAACCAGTTCTTCGATCTTCAGGGAAACGCAGAATCCGCGCAGCTGCCCAGGTCCAGCTGCACCCGCGTATTTCTGTGCTACTTCCGCGAGGATGCTGGCCAGCTGATCGCAGGTAAGACTGAACTTCTCGGCGCCGCATTTCGCGTACAGCTCGGCTGCCAGGCCGTGGAGCTCAGGCGAGAAGCCGACTACGGGTTGCAGGGCGCGATCCATCAGGAGTGGCCGTCTTTCGCGATGCTACTCATTTTTTTCGATGCAAGGAAGGGTGAATTTGCCGTTCCTCGATGAAACAGGGAAAGCCAAGGGGCACCCCGGAACACTAGGATGCGTTCGGAGGCCGGGGTGTCGCTTCACTCCGGGAGGGCAAGCAATGAATGTCAAAGTGTTTTTGGCCACGATGGTTCTGGCGATTGCGATTGGGATGGTGGTTGGCTCGCAGCGCGAGGCACAGGCCGGTGAGGTTGTGGCTGCTGCGGACTATAAGGTGCTGGCACCCATCCGGCACGGCAATCTGACGGTGTTTCCGGTGGTAGCCTCGTCGTCGCATGACACGCGCGGGTTCCTGACCCTCGACGAAGGGCTCAAATCGGGCGAAGTGGAGGTGACTGAATCGGGCAGCGCGCGGGGGATGATTCGCAGGCGACCGCCGAGAGATGGCGTCATCACCCCTGGGTACCCGGCGCGGGAGGGGGCGCAGGTCAACAAACTGGTGTTGATGAACAACTCCCAGCGTCCCTTGTTGTTGCTGGCGGGGGAGATCGTGACCGGGGGCAAGCAGGACCGGGTGATCGGCCGGGACCGGATTGTTCCGGCCGACAGTGACCCCATCGACCTGGATGTGTTCTGCGTCGAGCCGGGACGGTGGGTGGGCCGGAGCGAGAAGTTCGAGTTTGGGTCGATTCATGGAGCGATGGCGGCGCCATCGGTACGGGGCAGTGCCATGGCCACGAAAGATCAGCAGAAGGTCTGGTCGGAGGTAGGCAAAGCAAAACAGGAGATGGCGTTGGAACTTCGAGCGCCCGCACCAGCGGCCGCGGAGGCAGTCGACTCGACCACCTCCTACGCCAAGGTGATGCAGAACGACGAGGTGAAGTCGAGGGTGGATTCGATGGCTCGGCCGATCGAGCAGGAGTATCAAAGCATCGTCAAGCAACTGCGCGATCGGAATGCGGTCGGTGTGGTGGTGGCGGTGAATGGGGAAATCGTGTGGGCAGACATCTTCGCCAGCTCGAACCTGCTCGAGAAGTACTGGCCCAAACTGGTGCGGTCGTACGCGTCAGAAGCGGTGGTCACGCGGGCCAAGGGCGCACAGGTAGTCGAGAAGACCGCGCAAGCCTTCCTCGAAGACATGCACGGGCGCCATGAAACGGTGGACAGCGAGCCTGGGATTTACCGGCACACGGAGGTAAGCGGGGATGGGTTCAGGGCGTTCGAACTGACGTCGTTGCTGCCGAAGACCGGCTTTGCGGTGCACGTGGCGAAGATGGCGGAGTAGCGGTGGCCAGTTCTCGCTTCTCAGTCTTTTGAGATTGATTGTCCTTCCCCAGGGCGGGGAGAGCTGCGGCTCTCCCCTTTTGTGTTTTCGCCTTTGAGCGAACCAAGCACTCTAGTTTCCGCGTGCGCTATTTCAGGCTCGTCGTTTCCTTGAGCGGCAAACTCTGGGAGGAACCGCCTGCCAGGAATGCGTAGTCTCCCGGAATCAGCTCCCAGGCGTCCCGGTCAACGTTGAAGACGGAGAGATAGAGCGGATCTACTTCGACCGACACCTCTTTGCTCTCGCCCGGGTTCAACCTGACTTTGCTCCAGCCCACCAGGCGCTTGGGCGGCTCCGCGACGCTCGCAGGGAGGGCTGCGTAGACTTCGGCAATCTCCGCTCCGGCACGGTCGCCGGTGTTCTTCACCGTGAAGGTCAGGCGAACATTGTTTCCGGGCGTCACCTTCAGACCGGAGTACTGATAGCTGGTGTAGGAGAGGCCATAGCCGAATGGAAACAGGACTTGCTTGCTTTCCGCGTCGTACCACTTGTATCCGACCTTTACACCCTCGTCGTAGGTGACTTGGAATGCCGGCAAGCCCTCGGCGATTCTTTTCCAGGCATCGTGATCGCCGTCCTTCGAGGTGGATCGCACCGGGGGTTTCACGATGTTGGGATGCGGCAGGTCGGCATCACTCTTGGGGAAAGTGATGGGCAGTTTTGCACTTGGGTTCACCTCGCCGAAGATCAAGTTCGCGAGCGCCTCGGCGCCGCGGCTGCCGGCGTACCAGGCTTCGAGAATGCTGCCGACTTGGCCGGCCCAGGGCATCGTTACCGGACTGCCGGTTTCGAGTACGACGATCGTATGTGGATTGGCCGCCGCCACTTTCGCGATCAGGGCATCCTGATTCTCAGGAAGTGAGAGGCTCTCCAGGTCCATTCCCTCACTCTCCCACTGGTAGGCGAAGACGATGGCCACGTCGGCGGCCTTCGCCAAATCTGCAGCTGCGGAGGGATCGGTGCCCGGATCGTACTCGATCGTTGCGTTCGGCGCCTTGGCCTTGATGGCTTTCAAGGGCGAGGTGGGGAACCAGATCTTCTCCTGCCATTTGGTCCGGCCTTGGCCGGGTGGCAGGATCGCGTTTCCTCCCGGAGGATCGACCTGCGCGGAACCGCCACCGGAGATCATCCCGACGTCAGAATGAGCGCCGATGACAGCCAGGCTGTGCAGTTTGGAGGCATCGAGCGGCAGCTGCCCTGGTTCGTTCTTCAGCAGCACGATGCTCTGTTCCGCGATCTTCTGGGCGATCTCAAGACCGCCCACTACGTCGACCACGCTCTTTTCCGGCGGATCGTCGATGACGCCGGCCGCAAACATCGCGCGCAGGATGCGGCGAACGTGATCGTCAAGCTCCGATTTTGGAACTTTGCCGGATTCGACTGCTTTCTTGAAGGCGTCACCGTAGAAAATTTCTGCCGGTTCCTCGTGATCGAGACCTGCGGCCGAGGCCTTGACGACGCTGTGCGTTCCTCCCCAATCCGACAAAACGAAGCCCTTGAACTTCCAATCTTTCTTGAGAACGTCGGTCAGCAGGTATTTGTTCTCGCAGGCGTAGTCGCCATTCACGCGGTTGTAGGAGCACATCACGGCGGCCGAGTTCGACTCACGCAAACCGATCTCCAATGCCAGCAGGTCACTCTCCCGCATCGAGCGCTTGTCCATGTTCACGTTGACAGCGTTGCGTCCGCTCTCCTGGTCGTTCAGCGCGTAATGCTTGATGTCGCCTATGACGTGTTGGGCCTGCACGCCTTTGATCACCTCTCCAACCATCTTCCCGGCGAGGACGGGGTCCTCGCCCATGTACTCGAACGTGCGGCCGTTGCGGGGTTCGCGGGCCAGGTTTACGCCGCCACCCAACGACATGTTGTAGCCTTGCGCGCGCAACTCGCGCCCGATCAAGGCGCCGTATTCGTGCGCGGCTTCGAGGTCCCAAGTCGCCGCACCGGCCAGACAGTCCGGCAGGGCCGTGGAATAACGACCGTTCTCGCCGCTCTGCCGGACACCGTAGGCGGCGTCCGACATCTGGATACCGGGGATCGCCAAGCGCGGAATCCCCACCACATACCCAGCACCGCCATTGGAATCAACCGACAGCGGACTGACGGGCCCCAGACCACGCATGCCGGTTCCGTGCAGAAGCGAGATCTTCTCGTCGAGTGTCATCTCTTTCACCACCATTGCTGCCCGCTCATCCGGCGAAAGGCTGGCATTCATCCAGGGTTTCGGAGGCGTCTTATCCTGGGGGCCGGTCTGCGCGGGAGCCAGCGACTGGGCAGCTAGAAAGACGATGATGAACAGCACTGGGTTGGTTCGAAGCGTGCGGGCTCGATGCATTGCCATATCGTTTCGGCAGTCCTTAAGTTGGGGGTTTGAATTGCCAGTCGGGGCTTAATGTTACGCGCTTTCGCCGGTTTTCGTCTCACCGGGACGCGGGAATGGGTCTGTTCGAAAAACTCAGATTCTTTTCAGAATTCTCATCTAAGCTGTTGCGGTCAATCCTGCAACCTCGGAGAGGATCCCATGAAGCACAAGCACGAGGCCTTGGTAGCGGTTATAGTTGCGCTCCTGCTGGTTGCGGCATTGGCCGCGACCGCTCCGGGATACCACCTCGTGAATACCTGGAAGCTGGGTGGCGACGGCGGATGGGACTATCTGAAGATCGACAGTGAGACGCGGAGGCTGTACATTTCGCGCGCAACCAAGACGGTGGTGATCGACGCGGACTCGGGCAAGCTGGTGGGGGAGATTGCGGACACGCCGGGGGTGCATGGGATCGCTCTGGCCCCGGAATTCGGCAGAGGATTCACCAGCAACGGGCGCGAGAACATGATCAGCGTTTTCGACATCAGCACTCTGAAGACGTTGAACAAAATCAAGGTTGGGAATCGCCCGGATGCGATCCTGTACGATCCGGC
>DASQPN010000058.1:0-3536 GCA_035643915.1 Terriglobales bacterium
TCATCGCGTGCACGATCCGGCTTCGACGCCACGACTATCAACGAAGTCAGGTTGGGCACTCAGCCGCCGAGCGCGCTCCCTAACATATTCACGTTCGGTCGCAACGGTGCATGGCAGCTGTTCCGATTCGGACCGGCCTACCCGGCGGTGTTTTCGGATGAACAATTTCCGGTCGAAGCCATCGATGAGTTCGGCAAGCAGGTGATCCCGGATCTGAACTCGACGCTGCCCACGCCAAATCCGACTTACGCAAACCTGGCGGCTCTCGCTGTGAAGTTGAACGGCGCGATTCTGGTGGGTCACTCCGAATCCGGCTTCTTCCCGGAGGAGGCGGCCCTGACGAATCCCGCCGGTGTCGCCGGTTTGATTTCAATCGAAGGCGTCTGTACCACGAACTTGAGCGCAGAGCAGATCGCAACGCTCGCAAAGATTCCAACCCTCGTAATCTATGGCGACCACCTTGGAGATGTCCCGAGCGTCTCTGGCTTCTGGCTTGGATTTTTCCAAGGTTGCCAGCAATACGTCGAACAGATCAATGCCGCGGGGGGCGACGCGACGATGTTGCACCTGCCCGATGCCGCCCTGTTCGGCAACAGCCACATGCTGATGCAGGACAAGAACAATCTACAGGTTGCGGATCTTATCTTGAAATGGATCAATCAGCACGTAGAACGGGAGTAAGGCCGTCGAGCGTGAAAGCCAAGTCCAAACGATATCGACGAGAAGCTTCAACGATGAGTCGCGGCTCTGATGTCCCGGATTCGCTGCGATGAGGAGACGAATAATGGAAGCAAGATTGGATACGAGGGCAGAATTCGATACGAGGGTAGAAGCAGTGCGATGGTTGCGTCAACCTATCATTCTTTGCTTGCTGGCGGCCGTCGCAGCGACGGCAGTTCCCGCGGTGGCTCAGGAAGGAAGAGGTGATGCCGATGGTGGTCCCGTCGTCAACACCGCGGAAGGGCCCGTTCGTGGATTCACGAAGAACGGGGTAGAGATTTTCTTAGGAATCCCGTACGCGGCGCCACCGGTAGGTGACCTTCGCTGGACGCCTCCACAGGCGGTCCGACATTGGACCGAGACCCGGGACGCCAACCGCTACGGGAAGACCTGTCCACAGGTGTATCAACTCGGAGTGTTCGCCGCTCCGACGAGCATTACCGAGGACTGCCTGTATTTGAACGTCTTTACGACGGCGGAAGGTCATAACTCGAAGCCGGTCATCGTTTGGATCCACGGCGGTGGAAATTTTGACGGCGAATCCAACGATTACGATGGCAGCAAGCTCGCGACCGGCGGCTCGATCGGCACGCCTACGGTCGTCGTGACCTTTAACTACCGTTTGAACATGTTCGGCTTCTTCTCGCATCCTGCGATCAATGCCGAGGGTCATCGATGGGGTAACTATGGCATCCTTGATCAACAGGCGGTACTGAGCTGGGTGCAGAGAAACATCGCGGCCTTCGGTGGCGATCCGACGAGAGTTGCGCTGGGCGGCCAATCCGCGGGCGCGCAGGATACCGCCGCCAACGTGTTATCGCCCTTGAGCAAAGGGCTGTTCAACCGCGCGATTGTTCAGAGTACACCTGGCTTTACCACCTTCGTGGCACCGGCAGCAGTAGCTGCGACGAACGGCATAAATTTTGCCGCGGCCGCCGGGTGCCCGGGTACGAAGGCCGCTGCTGCGGCCTGCCTGCGCAAATTGTCGGCGGCACGAATCCTTCAGTTAAGTGCGACGGGCGCAGCGAATAGTCCGTACGTCACGGGGCTGATCGTTGATGGAAGCGTCATACCGATCGCACCCGGACAGGCATGGACAACGGGTCAGTTCAACAAGATGCCTATGATGGGAGGCGCGGTTAAGGACGAAATCACCTTCTTTACGGGCATCAACGAGTGGTTCTCCGGTCCGCCGCAGGCTCCGCTGACAGCGGATCAGTATGCAGCTGCCGTCGGAGCGGTCGTTGCGGCGGAATATCCCGTATCAGCGTACGGCGGCGACCCGATGCTCGCCTATGAGCGGGCTGTCACGGATCAGTTCAAGTGCACCGAGCTTCACGTCGTGCAGCTTTGGGCTGTGCAAACCCCAACCTACGCCTATGACTTCGTCTATCAGAACGCGCCTTACTACTTTGCGAAGATGCCAGGGTTCCGACCTCTGGCAGCCCACACCATCGACATCCAATTCCTGTTCCCAGGTTGGCATGGTGGAGATCTCGGCGTGAATATCGATCAAGGCACCGGGGAACAACGTGAGCTCAACGCAGCTGAAACCGGTCTATCCGACCAATTGGTGGCTGCGTGGACGAATTTCGCGGCAACCGGCAATCCGAACGGTTCAGGAGATTCGCCGTGGCCAGTCTTCACAGCAGGCTCGCAGAAATACTTCGTGCAGGATCTGTCTGTGTCCACGGAGACCGTCGAGCAATTCCGAAGCGCATATAAGTGCGACTTCTGGGACCCACGATTGGGCCTCTGAGACCTTTCGATCTTCAAACACGCGTCTGTTGCTTTTCGGACGCTCGGTGATCGAGGAATGCCCCGGCGCTAGCGGTCGAGATAGGCGCTGGGGCACCGCGCGACTCTGGTGGGAGTTCCTGGCCGGCCACGGGCGATCTCGGTGGTTAGCGCGGCGTGCTTGCGGCGCACGTCCTCCCGTGTGAAGGATGCCAGCTCACGCGGCATCCGGTCGGCGAGACACTTTTCCAGCAGGTACTTCTCCGTGGCAATCGTTCGTTCGGAGCGAGCCTTCGACTTCAACATCGACTGGCGCAGCGCCCAGGCTTCGGCCAGGGTAGTCGAGCAACAGCAGCTTGCGGGGCGGCTCACCTGGTCGCTGCGGCGGCAGCGGTTCAGCGCGCTTGATCAGCGCCTCGGTGAGCTTGACCTTCCGAGACGTGCCTTGGGTGTTTTGTCGTGCCACGACTGCCTCCCGCCGGGTAATTGGCGGGAAATCGGGCCGATGGGTTTTCGGCCGCGGCACGCCCGCCCGCTAAGGGCTTGATCATCCGCGGTTTGAGAGGGAAACGGGGCTCAGTGGGGGTACGGTGGGGGTGCTAAGCTGCTTTCTCATAATCCGTTGGTGCCTGGTTCGACTCCAGGGAGCCCACCAAAAATCGAAGGCTGCCAAGGATCGGTGGAGCTCCGATTCACACTGAAGGTAATGCGGGCGTAGATCACCTACGTCAACCTAGCGGATGACCCGTGCAAGAAGAGCGTGCACTAGGCGCAGCAAACCCGGATGCAAAAGCAGCTAACGACGGCTGCCGGCCAGCCAGACCTGTCGCGTCCGCTGGCCCGCCGGCCTGCTCTGTCTGGCGCTGGCCAGACCTCACTTCTAGAATATGTCGGATTTGTGCCGACTATTTCGTCTTTTGAGGCAAAGCGCGGGCGCGGCGACGGCGCCCGGATGGGGAAGGGGGCAGCAGGATATGTCGTTGCATCTCACCCGGGACCGGCTTCACACGTTCGCGGCTAAAGTCCTGCTGATAGCGTTGTCGGGTTGTGCGATGGAGGTCCCGTATCAACCGACAACG
>DASQPN010000059.1:0-45175 GCA_035643915.1 Terriglobales bacterium
CCCGGTTACAGGTTCTGTTCCCTCTGCAGTCCAGCCCGGGGCGGCCGGCGAAAGCGGACAAGAAGAAGGGTCGGGGAGGCAAGAAAAGCGAATCGGAAGAGGCGCGCCTACCTTCCGACCTTCTGAAGACGAGACTGCTGGACCTGCGTACGCGAGGGTTCAATCGGCTCTATCAGAACGGGCAGATTTTCGAGTTCTCGACGCCCGAGTCGCTTCTGGATATTGACTTCAGTGCGCCCGTGTTCGTGCTGGTCGATCGACTGGTGGTGGCGGCGGACGCCCGAACGCGCACGGTCGACGCCATCGAGATCGCCTATCGCGAATCGGGGGAGGCGATCTTCGAGACTGCGCCGCAGGAGGGAGCAACGCAGCAGCGGTTTCGCTACAGCCAGCGTTTCGAGTGCAAGCGGGATCACATCCGCTACGAAGAGCCGGAACCGAGCCTCTTCTCTTTCAACAATCCATATGGCGCCTGCCCTCGCTGCCAGGGATTTGGCAATACGATCGACTTCGATCGGGACCTGGTGATTCCCGACAAATCGAAGACGCTGAACGAAGGAGCCATCGAGCCCTGGACCAAGCCCAAGTATCGTCCGCTGTTTACGGAACTGAAGCGCTTCGCCCGGCAGGTGAAGATTCCACTCGACCTGCCCTGGTCAGAACTGGACCCAGAGCACCAGAAACTGATCGTGGATGGGGAGGGCAAGTTTTCTGGCGTCCGCGGATTCTTCAATCACCTGGAGCGCAAGAAGTACAAGCTGCACGTGCGGGTGTTCCTGAGCCGGTATCGCGGATACTCGATGTGTACGACGTGCGGAGGAGCGCGGCTTCGCCCGGAAGCGCAGCAGGTAAAGATCAACGGGAAGAACATCTGCCAGGTGTGCAGCATGACGGTGGAGCAGGCGTCGGATTTCTTCCGCACAATCGAGTTGACGCCGCAAGAGGCGGCGATCGCGGACAAGCTGCTGGTTGAAATTCGCGAGCGCCTGCGCTTTCTGAACGATGTGGGGCTGGAGTACCTTACGCTCGATCGCTTGGCATCGACGCTGTCCGGGGGAGAGGCCCAGCGCATTCAGCTGGCCACCTCGCTGGGCTCGCGGCTGGTGGGGACTTTATACGTTCTGGATGAGCCTTCGATCGGACTGCACAGCCGCGATACGCACCGGTTGATCAAGATCCTGCATGATCTGCGCGATCTGGGAAATACGATTCTCGTCGTGGAGCACGATCCCGACATTATGAGAGCGTCGGATCGGATTCTCGACCTTGGTCCTGGCGCGGGAGAAAATGGCGGGAAGGTGATCGCGTCGGGCACGTATGCGGAAATCAAGAAGACCCCGGCGTCTTTGACGGGCCGCTACCTGGCGGACGAACTGCGAATCCAGTTACCGGCGGTGCGTCGTAAGCCGGGGACGCAGCAGATCCAGATCAAGGGCGCCCGCGCCCATAATCTCAAGCGCATTGACCTGAACATTCCGTTGGGCGCGATCGTGGCGATCACAGGCGTTTCGGGGTCGGGCAAATCTACCCTGCTGCACGATGTGCTCTACCAGGCCCTCTCCATCGCGAAGAAGCAGACCAACGGCTCCGAGGCACCCACCCCCTACTGGGACAGCGTGGAAGGAGCCGACTATCTCGATGACGTTGTGCTGGTCGATCAGTCGCCCATCGGGCGTACGCCGCGATCGAATCCGGTGACCTACATCAAGGCGTTCGACGGAATTCGCGATCTGTTCGCTTCCCTGCCCGAGGCACAGAAGCGCGGGTTCTCAGCGGGACACTTTTCGTTCAACATCCCCGGCGGGCGGTGCGAGACTTGCCAGGGGGATGGCACGGTCACAGTGGAAATGCAGTTCCTGGCGGACGTGGAGCTGATTTGCGAGGAGTGCAAGGGCACCCGCTACAAGCCGCAAGTCCTGGAGGTTCGCTATCGAGCCAAGAACATTCACGAGGCGCTTAACCTGACGGTGAAGGAGGCTCTGAAGTTTTTCGCTGAAATTCCCAAGATCACCGAGAAGCTGCGCGTTCTGGAAGAAGTTGGACTGGGTTACCTGCGGCTGGGACAGTCCGCGACTACCCTGTCGGGCGGAGAAGCCCAGCGGATGAAACTGGCGGCGCACCTGCAGCCGGCGGCTCGGAACATTGGACGGCCGTCGAATTCCGGGGACACGCTGCGGCGCAAACGACGCATCCTGTACATCTTCGACGAGCCCACCACGGGGCTGCATTTTGATGACGTCAGCAAACTACTGTCGGCGTTTCGCCGTCTAATTGATGCGGCGGGCTCGATCGTCGTCATCGAGCACAATCTCGAGGTCGTCAAGACGGCGGACTGGGTGATCGACCTGGGGCCGGAAGGGGGCGATCGAGGTGGTTACGTCGTCGGGGCAGGGACTCCGGAGACAATTGCGAAGCTGCCCAACTCGTACACGGGGAAGTATCTGGCGGCGGTGCTGAACGGCTATAGAGCGTCGGGTTCCAATGGCCACAAATAAGCAGCTTCGGGGCTGCGTGTTGCTGGCGATGCTGGCTGTGTCGGGTGCGCTCGGGGCGCAGACTTCCAGCAGCAAGACGGTGCGACATCATAAAATCGCCGTCGAGGACCAGTCGCAACCTCCGGAGTTGACCCAGGCAGAAGCTGCGATCGAGAAAAAGGACTATTCAGCCGCTGCACCCCTCCTCGAGAAAGTAGTCGCTGCGCAGCCCGCGATTTACCAGGCCTGGTTCGACCTGGGTTTTGTGTACAACGCGCTGGGCAAGGCGGAGGAGTCCATTGCCGCATATCGGCAGTCAGTCAGCGCGAAGCCGGATGTGTTCGAATCCAACCTGAATCTCGGGCTGATGCTGCTGAAGAACAAGCAGCCCGGCGCCGAGGAGTATCTCCGAGCGGCTACCAAGCTGAAGCCCACCAGCCAGGTGGATCAGGGGCACGCCAACGCCTGGCTTGCACTGGCGCAGGTGTTAGAGGAAAGGGATCCCAAGGAAGCGATCGAGGCCTATCGTCAGGCCGCGACGCTGCAACCGAAAGATCCGGAGCCGTATCTCTCTGCGGGATTGCTGCTCGAAAAACAGAACAAATTTGCCGATGCAGAGCAGCAATACAAGCAGGCGCTTGCGCTGCAGCCGTCTTCTTCGGACGCGCTGGTGGGCCTGGCCAACATCTATCTGCGCGGCAAGCGGTTTCCAGAGGCAGAAGAATACCTCCGCAAAGTGGTGGCGCAGCGTCCGAAGGATGCGATCGCTCATGTCCAGCTGGGCAGAGTTCTGGCGGTGGAACAAAAATACGACGATGCGGTCGCCGAGCTGCAGGCTGGTCTGAAGCTGGCGCCCAACGACCCGACAGCACAACGCGATCTTGCCGACATTTACGCAACTCGAGGCAAGGACTCCGACGCTGAGGCACTCTACCGTTCCCTGCTCGCGACCCATGCGAACGATGCGGAACTTCACCACAGCCTGGGCCAGAGTCTCCTGAAGCAGAAGAAGTTCGGAGAGGGGGAGCAGGAGTTCTCTGCCGCCGTGAAGCTCAAACCGGATTGGGGCGCGGCCTACGGAGACCTGGCGGTGGCGGCGAATGAAAATCAGAACTATCCGCTCACCATCAAGGCTCTGGACATGCGCGCCAAGTTTTTGCCTGAGATTCCAGTGGGATACTTCCTACGCGCCACGGCGTATGACCACTTGCGGGAATACCATGAAGCGGCCGCGAATTACCACCTCTTCCTCCAGGTGGCAAACGGGAACTATCCCGATCAGGAGTGGCAGGCGCGTCATCGGCTGATCACGATCGAACCGAAGAAATGAACGACATGCGCACCTGGGGCATCCTTTTCGTTGTCGTCCTGGCAGTTGGGGCCGCTTTGGCGGTTCCCAATCAAGCTTCTGTGGACGAGCTTAAGACCCGCCTTCCGCACGCCAGGCCGGACGATCGGGGTAACATCTGCCTAGAAATCGCCGAGCGGCAGGTCACGGCTGCGGACAAGCTTTACGTCGATGGAAAAGTCGAAGAGGCGCAGGCGGCGATCGAGGAGGTTGTTTCGTACGCTGGGCAGGCCGGCGATGCCGTCAGCCGGTCGGGACGTCGTGTCAAGAACACCGAGATCGCCCTGCGCAAAATGGCCCATCGGCTGACGGATATCAAGCACACGCTTGCTTCCGAGAATCAGGCACCGGTGCAGGCCGCGGTCGACTCTCTGGAAAAGATCCGAACGGACTTGCTCAACCGGATGTTCGGCAAAAAAGCCAAATGAGCCGAGCACGAAGCATTCTCGGCATCTGTTTCCTGCTTTGTGTTGCAGGGGTCAGCGCTCCCCAGCGGCGGAGCGACCCTCTCACCCAAGCCGAAATCGATCAGCTGCGCGACACTGCGGTTGAGCCCGAGCTGCGCATGAAGCTCTACGTGCAGTTTGCTCGCGCGCGCCTCGTCTCGGTTGAACAGATGCGGTCCGACCCCAAAGTGACGGATCGTCCCCAGCAGACCCACCACATGCTAGAAGACTTTCTGGCGGTGTACGACGAACTGAATGACAATCTGGACAATTTCGAGGATCGCAAATCGGACCTGCGCAAGGCGCTGAAGGCTGTCATCGAAGGCGATACGGAGTTTCAAGCGAAGCTGCGCGCCCTGCAAGACGACGCGCGAAGTTCCAGGGAAGAAGCGGGAGAATACCGGTTTATCCTCTCGAACGCGATCGAGTCGGTCGACAGCAATACCGAGGACCATAGGAAGCTGCTGGCGGAACAGGAAGAGATCTGGAAGCACAAGAAGAAGGGCAAGTCCTGAGTTCGACCGCCCGGCAGCCTGTTCAGATTCGATCCGTCCCGGGAATCGATGCCAGGTCTCGTGCTAGGCTGGTTCCAAGGTGAGAGACGGCATTCTGACGATCTTTCAGGAAAGCTATCGCGAGCTCCGCGATACGGCGCCCGTTCCTCCGTTTCGGATCGAATTCTTCGCATTTGCCAACCTGAACAATACCATCCGGTTGCGGGATGGGGAGTTGCTGGTGCGGCTGTCGGATCTGCTTGAGGGTGCGCCGGAGCCCGTACTGCGCTCGATCGCCCATATCCTGTTGGCTAAGATGTATCGCAGGCCGATTGCGCGGGCGCACGCTGCGCGCTACCGAGAATATGTCCACAGCCATGCGATTCGAAACCAGGCGCACCTGGTCCGGCAGGTACGGGGTCGTAAGCGGATGGCTTCGGCAAAAGGCAGATACTACGATCTGGACGCGATTTTTGAAGAGGTGAATACCCGCCTCTTCGGCGGCCTGATGGCGAGGCCACGCATGAGCTGGAGCCAGGGCCGGGCGCGGAATCTGCTGGGGCACTATGACCCCGCGCACAACGCCATCGTGGTAAGCCGGATTTTCGACCACCCGGCAGTTCCCCGCTACGCCGTCGAGTACATCGTGTACCACGAGATGCTGCACCTGCGGCACCCGGTGAAGCTGAAGGGGAGCCGGCGCTGCGTCCACTCGGCCGAGTTCCGGGCCGAGGAGAAGCTGTTCCCTCAGCTGGAGGCGGCGCGGGGGTTCCTGCGACGCCTGTAGTGGCCTTTCGGGTATGCCCTTTCGTGTGGTCGAGCTCACCATTCGGCGTGACCCGACGCGTTGACGGGGCCGGGCGCGGGAGGCTATCCTTATAAAGTTGAAATTGAAATTCATTTTCAAAATCAGAAGGGTGCACTTTTAGATGCTGCAGGCCTTTTATGTCACCTTGCGGGAGGGAGTCGAAGCGGCCCTGATCGTGGGCATTACCCTCGCCTACCTGACGAAGATCGGGCGCAACGATCTTCGCAGGTCCGTCTATTGGGCCCTGGGGGCTGCCTTCGTCGGCAGCATCGGGATGGCCATCCTTATCTCGCGGCTACACCTGAACCAGGACGTCGTGGAAGGCTGGGTGATGCTGGCGGCGGCTTTCTTCGTGGTCACCATGATTGTCTTCATGATGCGCACGGGGAAGAAGCTCAAGGGGGAGATCGAGGGTAAAGTCGGCCTGCTGGCGAGTGAGGGGTCGCGCATTGGGCTGTTCGTTTTTGTCTTCCTGATGATCATGCGGGAAGGTGTCGAGACGGTGCTGATGCTCTCGGCCGTGACGTTGAACTCCACGGAGTTGATGACTTTCATAGCCACGCTACTGGGAGTGCTGGCGGCGGTGGTCTTCGGCGTCATGTTTGTGAAGGGGAGCGTTCGCATCCATCTGCAGAAATTTTTCCGGGTAACCACCGTCATTTTGTTCTTTGTCGCGGCGCAGCTTCTGATCACCGGTCTGCACGAGCTTTCCGAGAACGGGGTGCTTCCCTCCTCCAAGCGGGAGATGGCTCTGATCGGGCCGGTGGTCAGCAACGACTGGTTTTTCTTTGTGACCATTTTTGCGCTGACGGCACTGATGGTGCTGTTTGAAGTGAAGCGGCGGCAGCCGGTTCCGGAGTCAGCCTCTCCGGCAGAGCGCCGCAAGGTGGTATGGAGCGCTCGCCGGGAACGGCTGTGGATGGCCTCGGTGTATGTCAGCTCCTTCGTCTTCATCATGCTGGTCACGGCTGAGTTCATTTATGCCAAGAGCCTGAGCGCGCCGCAGCGGGCGGCGGAAGTGAGTTTCGTCAACGGCCAGGTGGCGATTCCGCTGAGCCAGGTGCAGGACGGAGATCTCCACTTCTTCCAGGCCAAGGAAAACGGCGTGGAAGTGCGCTTCTGGCTGTATCAGAAGCCGGACGGCAAGATCGCCACGGTGCTCGATGCCTGCGAGATCTGCGGGTCGGTGGGTTTCTACAAGGGGACGACCGGGGTGGTGTGCAAGAACTGTGCCGCTCCCATCAATCCGCAGTCGGTGGGCATGGCGGGCGGCTGCAATCCGATCCCGCTGCGGGCGGAAACCACTTCGGAGGCGATCATCATCAAGGAAGTGGACGTGGCAGCCGGAAGCCGCATGTTCCAGCCCTAGGCCATGTTCGCACGGCTCCTCTACGAATCGTTCCGGCGGCAGAAGCGGCGCAAACTGCTGGCGGGGGCGGCCATTGCCCTGGGCGTTGCGGTCGCAACCGCCATGATCGCTGTCGCGACTGACATCGGCGACAAGATCAATCGCGAGTTGCGCAGCTACGGCGCGAACCTGCTGGTGACACCGCAGGAAGACACCATCGACGTCGAGATTGGCGGGATCAACCTGAAGCCGCCGAGCGACGGCAACTTTCTCAACGAAGCGGACCTGCCCAAGATCAAGGGAACGTTCTGGCGGAACAATATCGTGGGATTCTCGCCGATGCTGCCTGTAAACATTTCTTTGGGCGACGCGAGCGATACGAAGTCTGCGAACCTGCTGGGCACCTATTTCTCGAAAAAGATTACCTTTGGAAAAGAACAAGCCAGGACCGGCGTGCGCACCACGCATCCCTGGTGGAGGGTGCAGGGCTCCTGGCCCGCTGACGATTCTCAGGATGTGCTTGTGGGCGAGCACCTGGCCAGCCGGCTGGGAAAGCAGCCAGGAGGTACGATCGAGATTGCCGGACAATCCCACCGCGTGGTCGGAATTCTTTCGACCGGCGGGGCGGAAGACGATCAGATCGTCGCGTCCCTGGCGGTCGCCCAGCAGGTGCTGGGCAAACCGGAAGCGGTGCGCCGGATTTACGTGAGCGCCCTCACCAAGCCCGAAGATACCCTGGCGCGGCGGGATCCGAAGACCATGAACCCAGAGTTGTTTGACCGCTGGTACTGCTCGCCCTACGTGCAGTCGATCGCGTATCAGTTGCAGGAGGCGATTCCGCACTCGCACGCGGAGCAAATCCGGCAGGTGGCGCAGAACGAAGGCACGGTGCTGTCGCGCATTAAGGGGCTGATGCTGCTGGTCACGCTGGCCGCTCTGTTTGCGTCTGCGTTAGCGGTGTCGGCGGCGATGGCGACTGCGATCTTTGAGCGCCGCCAGGAAGTCGGACTCATGAAGGCGCTGGGCGCCGGAAACTTCGCCGTGGCCGCGTTGTTCTTTGCGGAGAGCGCGCTGCTGGCGATCTTCGGGGGGGTGGCGGGATTTTTCGCGGGCTCGCTGCTCGCCCACCGAATCGGGCGCTCGATCTTCGATTCGCAGATTACCATTCAACCCGTGCTTTTCCCCGTGATCCTTGCGATTGCCGTCATTGTGACCTTCGGGGGGAGTGCGGCCGCGATCCGGCGCGCGGTGCAGTTCGATCCAGTGTTCGCGCTGCGGGGGGACGCGTGAGCGGGAGCCAGCCCATCCAGCAGGGTGTCAGTGCGCGTCGGGCGGGTTCCGCGCATACCTCGATGTTTCTGCGCATGCTGTGGCGTGCAGCTGTACTGCGGCGCGGCCGGGCTGCGTCGGCGTTGCTGGCGATGGTGGTCGCGGCAGCGGTCGCGACTGCGATGATGAACCTATACGTGGATGTGCAGGCCAAGCTGCGCAAGGAATTCCGCAGCTATGGAGCGAATGTTGTGGTGGTGGGCAAGGACGGGACTTCCCTTCCCGCGGACATCCTGAACAAGATCGAAGCCGCCTTGGGTGGTCGCGGTCTGGCGGTGCCATTCGCTTACGTGGTCGCACGGACCGCGCACGGGCAGTCAGTGGTGGTGGCGGGCACGGATTTTGAGCGGGTCCAGAAGCTGGATGGCTGGTGGTCGGTCAGTGCTTGGCCCTCGGGTCCGCGGGAGGCCTTGGTCGGGAGGCGCGCCCTGCCGGCTGTGTCGCCCGATGGGAAGGGGTTTGAGCTCAGCTTTCAGGGCCATACCATCCGCCTCACGCCCGCAGGAACGCTCGAGACCGGAGCTGCGGAAGACAGCCGGGTCTATCTGCCGATGGCCGAATTCGTTGCCTGGAGTGGCGTGCACCCTTCCACCGTCGAGGTGGCAGCAAATGGTTCTTCGGAAGAAGTGAACTCGGTGATCGGCCAACTGGCGGGGGCGATGCCTACGGCCGACGTCCGCCCGGTGCGGCAGATCGTCGAGGGCGAGGCCCGGGTGCTGGGCAAGACGCGCTCTACACTCTACGCGGCTGCGGTTTTGATCGTCTTGACTGCGGCCTTGTGCGTTCTGGCAACGCTGACGGGATGGGTATTTGACCGGCGGCGTGATTTTGCCATCATGAAGGCCTTGGGTGCCTCTGAGCGGCTGGTGAGCGGCTTTTTCGCCGCTGAGGCTGCGGCCTTGGGGGCGGTAGGCGCGCTGCTCGGGTTCGTGATCGGGATCGGCATTGCGGCGTGGATTGGCCGGGTGAACTTCAACGCCCCCGTCGTGCCACGCCTGAGCGTGCTACCGTTTGTGTTGGCGGGGAGCATGGCGGTGGCGCTGCTGTCGGCGATCGTGCCGATGTCGCTGTTGCGGCGCGTACAGCCTGCCGTCATCCTGAAGGGAGAGTAAGGTGATCAAGCTCAAAGGCGTCAGCCGGCTTTACCCGGCGAGGGCGGAGCAGAACGGCGGGGTCATTCGTGCCCTGGACGAGTTCTCGCTCTCCGTCGCGCCGGGCGAGTGGGTGTCGATCATGGGGCCGTCGGGCTCGGGGAAATCGACCCTGGTCCACCTGATCGGCTGCCTGGACCGGCCGACAAGCGGCGAGATCTGGCTGGACGACCAAAACGTGGCGAACATCTCTGCCGTGGAGTTGAACCGGGTTCGCGCCGAGAAGATCGGATTCGTCTTTCAGCAATTTCACCTGATTCCCTACCTCACGGCGGTGGAAAACATCATGCTCGCGCAGTACTTCCACAGCATGACCGATCAGCAGGAAGCGCTCGACGCGCTGGAGCGGGTGGGATTGAAGGACCGCGCCCACCACCTGCCTTCGCAACTCTCGGGCGGCGAGCAGCAGCGGGTGTGCATTGCTCGGGCATTGATCAACGATCCGAAGATCATCCTGGCCGACGAACCAACCGGGAATCTCGACGCCCAGAATGAAGAGATCGTTTTGCGGCTGCTGCGCGAGTTCCATCAGCAGGGGCGGACCATCGTGATGGTCACGCATGATCCGGTGGTAGCCCGGCTGGCGGATCGCCGCATCGAATTGCACCACGGCCAGATTGCTGCGCAGGAAGT
Source organism: Terriglobales bacterium (assembly GCA_035643915.1). Lineage (GTDB taxonomy): Bacteria > Acidobacteriota > Terriglobia > Terriglobales > Acidobacteriaceae > Gp1-AA133. The sequence goes on from DASQPN010000059.1 coordinate 10,032, forward strand.
CTTCGCGATGGCGGACGAGGAGCAATTTGAAGAGATCCTCGAGGAACTTTGGGTGTTAGAGGAGAACGCCGAACTCGCAGAGCTGGGGCGCATGGACGTGCATGGCGCTCTGCCGGTGAGCATTGCGGTGGAGAAGTTGACGGATCTGGGCCTGGTGATCACAACTCCGCATCCTCCCGAGTCCCGCGATCACAAGCCCTTCGTCAATCCATGCCACGAAGCGCTGCGGCCGGACGGCATGTTTGCGGGCGACGGAAGCGCGGTGGTGGCGCTGACCGCGCGGGGGCGTGACCGCGCGGGCAGCATCATTCGACGGCACCGTCTGGCGGAGCGGCTTTTCACCGACAGCCTGGCCATGGATAGCGAATCTGAAATCGAAGAGCAGGCCTGCAAGTTCGAGCACATCCTGTCGGCCGGGGCGACGGACAAGATTTGCGCGTTTCTGGGCCATCCCCGCACTTGTCCGCATGGGGCGCCGATTCCGCCAGGGCCGTGTTGCCAGGGTAGGATCAGCGTGGGGGAGAGGGCGGTTGGTTCGGAACGCTCGGGAATAAAGACCGCCAAGTAGCCCACCACAGTCTTCGACCAGCCCAAAGCACATGCTCTCCACCACCGGAACCAGAGCCGGCACAGGGCCCTGGTCGAGTGGCTATGCTCTTCCTTTATGATGAAGGTCGAAATGAATTCCCCTGCAAGCAGACCTTCAATCGGCGTTTTCGATTCGGGCTTTGGTGGGTTGACTGTGCTCCGAGAACTCGTGGCGTTGAGCCCGGGCGCTGATTATCTCTATTTTGGGGACACGGCGCGTCTGCCTTACGGGTCGAAATCTGTGGAGACGGTGGCGCGGTACGCTGTCGAAGCGACCCACTTCCTCGAGCGGCAGGGTGCGGATTTCCTGGTGATCGCTTGCAACACTGCTACGGCTCTGGCGCTCGATCAGATCACCGATGCGGCGCGCGTGCCGGTGGTGGGGGTGGTCGAACCGGGAGCCGAGCAGGCCTCGGCGGCTAGCAAGAATCGCAGGGTCGTGGTGATTGGGACCGAGGCTACCGTCAGCAGCCACGCTTATCGGAAGGCTCTCGAGGGGTGCGGCGTCGAGGCGAGAGAGAAGGCTTGTCCGCTTTTTGTTCCGCTGGTCGAGGAAGGATGGGTGGAGCACGCGGTGACCGAGCAGGTGGCTCGAATTTATCTGACAGAAGCGTTCGCGGACGGATTTCACGATGCGGACGTACTGGTTCTGGGGTGTACGCACTATCCGTTAATTCAGCCGGTGCTGCGGCGGGTGGCGCCCGCGCATGTGAGCATCGTCGACTCGGCGCATTCGACGGCGAAGGTGGTCGCGCGGCAGATCGAGGATATCGCGGGTGCGATGGGCAGAGCGCCCGCTGCGCCTACTGGTCTGCGATTCTTTGCTACGGACTCGGTGGAGAAGTTCGGGCGTTTGGGACCGCGCTTCTTGGGACACCCGGTGGAGCGTGTCGAGCACGTGGATTTGAAGGAGTGACCCGCTTCGCACAAAAGCCTTACCCACAAAGGAAGCGAAGTACACCAAGGCTTCGGTGCAAATGAAAGCGGCCGCCGATGGCGTCCGCTTCTGGGTGGAATTGCGATCCTGGTGTGGTGTCCTACAAATTCCTCGAAGAACTCCGAGTGCGATTGGTGAAACCCGGCCGGGCACCTCAGGGGCTGAAGCCCGCATCGTTCCCGGGCCTGACGGCACGGCTGAAGCTGTGCCCTCTTGAAACTTCTTGCGAGCCAGTTTCAGTACAGTCGGAAATCTACTTCGACGCTGATCGCGACCGCGACTGGTTTGCCGTCTTTGACGGCGGGGTCGAAGCGCCAGTTCTTCACGGCTTCAATGGCCTTCTCATCCAGACCGAGGCCTAGGCTGCGGACCACGTGGATGTCGCGCGGACGGCCATCCGGCCCAACGACCAGGCCCAACACACAAGTTCCCTGAAACTTGGCTTTGCGAGCTTCCTCGGAGTATTCCGGATCGGGCTGGAAAAGAACCTTCGGCGCCGAGACACCACCGCCCACGCGGAACACGCCTCCGCCGATGCCGCCTCCGCGCCCCGGACCGACGCCGGGACCTGCCCCCGAACCCACACCGCCACCGGAGCCGGAACCAATGCCGCCACCGGAACCGGTGCCGTTCGACAAGGGGCCGTTCGGAATCGCGGCCATCGGATCGCCCAGGTTCGGCATGTTGTTCATCGCCAGCTTGATTTGGGGTGGAACGACCACCGTCGGCTCCATCGGAAGTTTCGGGTTCTCGTTGCGAACCACGACCATGGGCGGCGTGAACTGCTCCATGGACTGCCTCGGGAGTCTGCCCTTCGTGGCTGCCAGCTTGTCGTTATCACCACCGCCGCCGCCACCCCCCACCTGTGTTTTGGAAGGAGGCAATGCCGGGATGTCGGCGTCCGAGAGCAGGGGCATGACGGGCCCGGTCGGCTTCGCGGCCGCGACCTCATGCCGCGCAAGCATTGTGCCGCCGATGAGTAGTGCAACCATCACCACGTGCACGACGGTTGAGACCAGCGCGCCGTCTTTCTTGTGATTGTAGAAGCCCCAGATTTCCTTGACCGCTATCGGCTTCGAAGTGAGTACGAGCGGAGGCAGTTTTTGCGGAAAGAGCGCATCGTGGATATTCGAGAAAAGCGACCGGTATAAGGGCAACGCCAAGTCGTCATCCAGCTCGTTCTGTCCTTCGACCGGCTTCGACGTCAGATGTAGTGGGGGCAATTTCTTCGGGAAGAACACGTCCCGGAGATTTTCAGAAACCGTACGCCACCACGGGCGTGTCAGATGCTCGCCCCAGAGTTCTCCCGCTGCGACCGGCTTTGAGGTCAGCACCAGAGGAGGCAGTTTCTTTGGGAACAGAGCGGTGTCAATGCTTGCGAACAGGGACTTCCAAAGCGGCACTTCCAGCGTGTCCTTGGGAAGGAGCAGGTTGAGCTGAGGCTCGCGACTGTCGATATTCTGATTCTTGTCTGACGGTACCATAACTGAAATCGGCTCTGGCTTACTCCCTTGCTTACGAGCTATGAATAAACGTATACCATTTACAAGATGAGTGCCTAGTGCAGCAAGTTGCCTGTCGGGACAGAGGTGTTATGGGCAACCCCACTGCCAAGACCCCGAGACATCGTTCTCTCGTGATTTCAGACGGTTAGATGCGGCAAAAGCAACTTTCGTCAAAAATTGTACACCGTTTATTCTCTCTTTTCGACACTACATTTGCAAATCCACCCGACACAAGACTTCCGTGTCCCGGTTCGGCCGTGAATGGACGTCCTTTCGCCCGCTCCCTATAATGAAAAATCAACCATTTAGGAGAAAACCACCGAGTGCCGCTCGATCTGAAATCCACCGTGAATCTGCCCAAAACTGCCTTTCCCATGAAGGCCAATCTGCCGCAGAACGAGCCGAAAGTGCTGGCTCGCTGGGAAGAAATGGGCATTTATGAGCGCATTCAGGAGGCCCGCCAGGGGCTGCCAAGCTACGTTCTCCACGACGGCCCGCCCTACGCCAACGGCGCGCTGCACCTGGGACACGCGCTGAACAAGTGCCTGAAAGACTTCATCGTCAAGTCGAAGAGCATGGCTGGCCACGACGCGCCGTACGTGCCCGGATGGGATTGTCACGGGCTGCCCATCGAGATCAAGGTGGACCAGCAACTGGGCAAGAAGAAGCTGCAGATGAAGCCGACGGACGTCCGGCTGGAATGCCGGAAGTACGCGGAGAAATTCCTCGACCTGCAGCGTTCGCAGTTCAAGCGGATCGGCGTGTTTGGAAGGTGGGATCGGCCGTACTCCACCATGAGTCCGGAGTATGAGTCGGTGGTTCTGGGAACGTTCTACGCGTTTCTGGAGAAGGGATTCGTCTATAAAGGGCTGCGCTCGGTCTACTGGTGCATCCATGATCAGACCGCGCTCGCTGAGGCGGAGGTCGAGTACGAGAACCACACCAGCACCACGGTGTGGGTGAAGTATGCGATGGCAGATGATTCTGGAGCGCTCGATGGCTCGCTCACGGGAAAGAAAGTCTTCACCATCATCTGGACGACCACTCCCTGGACGCTGCCGGCTTCGATGGCGGTCGCGTTCCATCCTTATGAGGAGTACGTGGCGCTGGAGTCGGGCGGCGAAGTCTACATAGTCGCCGCGAAGCTGGCACACGTGGTCGTCGAGAAGTGCCAGCTAGCGGACGCGAAGGAAGTAGCTCGCTTCCCAGGACGCAAGCTGGAGCGGGTGAATTTTCGCCATCCGTTCCTCGATCGCAACGTGTTGGGCGTGTTGGCGGACTACGTCACTATGGATCAGGGCACGGGCGTCGTTCACACCGCCCCGTCGCACGGCGCGGACGACTTTCTGACCGGTTTGAAATACAACCTGGACGCCACCACTCGCGTGGATGCCGCCGGCATCATGCGCGAGGGGCTGGCTGAGTACGAGGGCAAGAAGGTGTTCGAGGCCAACGCACCTATCGTGGAATTGCTCAACCGGCGCGGCGTGCTGATGCACGCTGAGAAGCTGGAGCATTCGTATCCACATTGCTGGCGGTGTCATAACCCGATCATTTTCCGGGCGACCGAGCAGTGGTTTATCTCGATGGAGACTCCGATGCCCGGTGGTACGTTGCGCACGCGGGCTCTCGAGGAGATTAAGAAAGTGAAGTGGGACCCAGCCTGGGGCGAGGGACGCATTTCGAACATGCTCGCGACCCGACCGGACTGGTGCATCTCGCGGCAACGCATCTGGGGTGTGCCCATCGCGGTGTTCCTATGCGAAGAGTGCGGCAAGCCGTTGCTTGATCCCACTGTGAACCGCCAGGTGGAGACGCTGTTTGCGCGTGCGGGTGCGGACGCGTGGTATACGGCCGAGGCTGACGCGCTGGTTTCGGCGGACAAGAAGTGCAGCCATTGCAAGGGAGCCACGTTCAAGAAGGAGATGGACATCCTGGACGTGTGGTTCGAGTCCGGGTCGAGCTATCTGGCGCTGCGGTCGGCGGAGCCGGAATATGGGCCGACTTCAGATTTGTATCTTGAAGGCGGAGATCAGCACCGGGGATGGTTCCACTCTTCGCTGCTGTGCACGATCGGTGTGCAGGGGAATGCGCCTTACCGCCACGTAGCCACCGTCGGATGGACGCTCGACGAGAACGGGCAGGCGATGTCGAAGTCGCGCGGAAACGATGTGGACCCCGTCGACATTGCCGATCGCATGGGCGCAGAGATCGTGCGGTTATGGGTGGCTTCCGTTGATTTCCGGGAAGACGTAGTCGGCTCGGAACGACTGATGAAGACGATCGCGGAGAACTATCGGACGATCCGCAACAACCTGTTTCGCTACGCTCTGGGCAACCTGTACGACTTTGATCCGAGCGAGGACGCGTTGCCGTTTGAAAAACTGGAGGCGCTCGATCAGTACATGCTGCGGCAGACGGCGGCCATGTCAGCTGACGTCACTCGCTGGTATAACGAGTTCGCTTTCCACAAGATCTATCAGCGCGTGCTGAATTTTTGTGGGGTGGAACTGAGTGCTTTTTATTTCGATGTCCTGAAGGATCGGCTGTACACGTACGCGCCCAACTCGCCTGGGCGCCGGGCGGGACAGACGGCGACCTGGCGGATTCTCGAGGCGCTGGCGCGATTGCTGGCACCCGTCATGAGCTTCACCTGCGAAGAGGTCTGGGGCTACCTGCCCTCGGTTCCGGAACGGCCCGCTAGCGTGCATGTGGCGCTGTTTCCTACTCGGGAGGAGATTCTCGGCGGCGCCCGCGTGCCTGATGACCCGAAGCAACTCGAGGACTGGACCACTCTGCTGGGAGTTCGAGAACAGGTTCTGAAGGCGCTCGAAGAGGCGCGCAACGCCAAGCAGATCGGAAAAGCCGTGGAGGCGCAGGTGAAAATCGCAGCGGCGGACCCGACGTATTCCGTGCTGGCCCGGTATCGGGATCAGCTGAGGTATCTGTTCATCGTTTCTGCGGTTACGCTCGAACAGAAGGCATCAGGGAACGGAACGGGGCCGGTCGCGATTCAGGTCAGCAAGGCGGAGGGGGCGAAGTGTGGGCGCTGCTGGAACTATTCGATTCACGTGGGCGAGGACGAGGACTATCCCACGGTGTGTGAGCGCTGCAGCGCGGTCCTGAAGGAAATCGAGAACGGGAACAAGTAGGGTCCGGGATGAATCATCACGCCATACGCAAGTACCATTTCCTGATCGCGTTTTTCGTTGTGCTCCTGGACCGGCTGGCGAAGCTGGCGGTGGAGCGCAAGATTCCGCTGCACGACGGGATCCAGATCATTCCGGGATTTTTCCGGCTCACCCACCTCGAGAATCGGGGCGCGGCGTTCGGCTTGTTTGCGGATTCGCCTTCCCAGTGGAAGGTGGGCATCCTGGTGCTGTTTTCAGTGGCGGCCCTGGTGGTGGTTTCGGTGTTGCTTTGGAAGAGCAGCCATGCGATGTCGACGACCGGCGTGGGGCTGGCGCTGATTCTGGGCGGCGCGATCGGGAATCTTTGGGATCGGCTGGCGGCCGGGCACGTCACCGACTTTTTACTGTTCTATATCGGCACCTACCAGTGGCCTGCTTTTAACGTGGCTGATAGTGCGATCGTGGTGGGAGCCGGATTGCTGGTGTTCGAGATCCTTTTCACCAAGACGCCGGCGCAGGAGAAAGCGCAGTAGGCTCAGGTCTCAGGTGTCGGGCGTTAGATCTTGGGTGTTTTAGATCTTGAGGTTTTAGATTTTAAGGTTTTAGGTTTTAGGCCTTGAGTCTCAGACGTTAGGGGTTAGGTGAGTCCGGCCCCCAAAAAAGACTAAGGCCTGACCGCTATCGCCTGACCCCCATCGTAAGACCTGCGATCTGGTTTCTATGGCGTGCCGTAAAGCTGCTTATAGACGTTTGCATTGCGCAGGATGGCCTGCACGTACTCGCGCGTCTCGGTGAACGGGATCGACTCGACGAATTCCTGCGGGTCCCGGTACTTGCCCTGGGAGAGCCAGTCTTCCACGCGATCGGAACCGGCGTTGTAGGCGGCGAGCGCGTACTCAAACGATCCGAACTTGTCCACCATGGTCTTGAAGTAGCGGGTGCCGAGCTGCAGGTTCACGGCGGGGGTGTACAACTGGCTGGCGTTGAAATGGTGGAGCTTCACGTCCTTCGCGACCTTCTTGCCGGTTCCTGGCAGCAACTGCATCAACCCGACGGCATTCGCGTGCGAGATTGCGTTGGGATTGAACTCCGACTCCTGTCGGATCAGCGAGGCCACCAGATACGGGTCGAGCTCATTCTGCGCGGAAAACCGCTTCAGATCTCCCCAGTAGGCTTTCGGGAAGAGCGCCTCCCAGTAGGCACGGGGCAACTCGGGGACGTCGACCGCGAAATAGTTGGGAACGCCGCGCTTCATGACTTCAATCGCACGGTCGTAGCGGCCGCTGTCCTGATAGAGCCGAGCGGTCTCACCTAGAGCCCAATTGCCGTCCTGCGCATTGGCGGTCGCCTGGATCTCGCGCACCGCGAAATCGACCAGCCCGCCATTTTCCAACAACTGTGCCTTTTGTACGTGCAGGTCGTCGGCGGGCGGATCACTCGCCACGACTTTGCTGCCTGAATTAAGAGGCGGCACCCGGTCGAGCAGCGCATATTGGACTGGATCGGTTGGTTTCAGAACTTTCAGGCGCTGGCGGGCAAGCTCGGCATAGTAGAAATTACGGAATCGATCCGAGAGCTTGAGGTAGTACGCGCGCGCCTTGGCTGGCTCGTTGTCTTCTTCGGCATACCTGGCCCGCCAGTAGAGGGCTGCGGGCACTTCGGAGGATACGGGATACAGTGCGATCTGCTGCTCGAAGCCCTGCTTTGCCTCCTCGGCGCGCCCCTGACGCGAACTGAGCCAAGCCACCTTCCAGTGCGCATAGGAGGCACGACTGCCGTTTGGGAAACGCTGCTGCAGCTCTCGGTAGTCATCGATTGCGTGATCGTAGTCGCGCTTCAACAGGTACATGTTTGCGGCCGCCAGCAGCGACTGCTCCATCCACGGACTGTTGGGAGCGGTCTGGCGCAACTGAGACTGCAAGCTGAGAAATCCGTCCTGGTCGTCGGTGCCGCGCGTGACTTCTCCGAGGAGGTAGAGCCGCTGGGCCACGATGTCGCTGGTCGTGTCTGGGATGGAACTCAGGATCTGCTTCGCGTCCTTGTTGCGTCCGCTCTTCTGGAGGGCGGTGGCAAAGGCCAGTTGCACAGCGGGACGATCAGCCGGGCTGACTTCATCGAGGAGATCGCGATATTCGAGCGCGGCATCGCTGTAGCGTTTGCCCTTGGCGAGCAGGTCGGCACGGGTTCGACGGTCAGCCAGGGGCCCTGGACCGTTCCCCGTAAGTTTTCTCAGTTCGGTGCTGGCCGTGTCCGCTTCCGGACTGACCGGCATGTTGTAGTAGACATTGCGTAGCGCGGCCACCGCTTTTGCCGTCTGGCCGGTCGCGGCGTAGGCGCGGCCCAGACCGAGTTCCACATCGGCCCGTGCTGGCTCACGATCCCTCTCGAGCAGCGTTGCGGCTTCCAAGCCGCGCCCCTCGGCGATTAGGGCGCCGGCGTACACGACATGGGCGTCCTTGATCACCAGTGAGTCGGGATAGGTCTTGCCGAAATCGGCCAGAGTTGCGACCGCTTCCGCGCTTCTGCCCGTCTGCAGGTAGGAGCTAGCCAGGTAGTAGGCAACGTAGTCGCCCAGGTCGCCGGCCTGCTGCCGGGCGCGATTGAGCGGCTCGATCGCCTTGCCATAGTCGTGATCCAGCCCGTGCGCATAGCCCACCGCGAGCCACGCCAGCGCTCCGGCGTCTTCTTTGGCGTGGCGCCGCGCGTACGCTTCGACTCCGGCATAGGCCGCCGATGTGCGTTCCTGAAGCAACTGCTGTGCCATGGGCTTCAGGCTGGCCGAGGCGACGAACGCCTGGTGCATCCGCTGCACTCGGGGCGACCGAGGGCGGTGTTTTTTCTTCGAGACCGGCGCTCTGCGCGTGGTCTTCGATTTTGAAGTCTTGGATTGCGGAGTCTTGGTTTTAGAAGCGGGCGGGCGCGCTCGAGTGGAGCTTCCGTTGTCGGTCGACTGGCGCGCGAAGGTGAAGGGCCGTGCGACCGAAGAGCCGCAAGCGATCAACAGAACAGCCGAGAGAACCAGGAATCGGGAGAACAAAACCACTCGCAATCTATCGCCGGAAGTTGCCACCCATAATCGATACATCGTCTTCGGCCAGACTGCGCACGAGTTCGACCTGGAAGTAATCCGTATCCGCAGCGACCGTGTTTCCGTACCGTTTCCTATAGGTGGACCGGCTCTTTTCGATGTCCTCTTTCAGGCGGTCGTAGAGATCTCTGTTTTTACGCCCCTCGGCGACTTTCGCCTGGTTATAAAGCTTAATCTCGTCCACCAGAAGGCGAGCAAAACGCTGTGCTTTGCGATGCACATCCGCATCTTCCTCGCTGACCGCGGCTGCGCCGGCCGTAGCCGCCGCATGAGCAGCGGCGGCTGGGGCGGATACGACCTCTGCCTGGGGCGCCCCAAAAGCAGGAGCTGCGGCTGCGGCCGCGGTGTGTTTCGGAGTGCGTGCCGCAAACGGATCACTGAAACTGGCGGCTGGTTGCACGGGGACAGCGGGCGAAGCGCTTTCCGCGTAGGCCACGCCATCGCGGGGAGCCTGCTTGCGGACAGACGTCAACTCAAGCCACGCGCTGGACGATACCACCAGCAACTCGATCGCAGCCGAGTCCAGACGACGACCGGATTCGAGTCCGCCGTCGGCATAGACCAGCGCCGCCACCTTGTCTTTCAAAGCGAGCGGGAGCATGAGGATGTTCTGGTCCGCAGGGCTCCCGAAGTGGTCCACGAAGCGCGGATCCATATCGATGATCTGCCCGCTGAATGCCGCTCTTTCCTGAAGCACGCGCTCTGGCAGACCACGAGAGGTATCGAGAGCAAATTCTTTGACTGCATCGTTGTCTTCGAACCCGCGGCCCTGCCAGCCGATGGAGGTGCCCCCCTTGAGCACGAACAGAGCAGTCCGGCCGCAATGGTGCGAGACGCTGTCGAGCAGTGCACGCAGAATTTCTTTTTGGGTGGTGCCCGCGTGAATGGCGGAAATTCCACGCAGAAGATCGGCGGGGGCCGCGCCTGTGGCGTCCGGTGCAGCCGTGGCGCTCAGCTCCTGTGGCAGTTCCTCGAGAACACGGCGCACCAATTCCTCACGCAGCTGCGAGAAATGTCCCTGCAGCACCTGGGATACGACACGCTCGACAATGTGCTCGATTTCGTTCTTGTCTGCCATGTGCTTGCGGTTAGCCTCGGACAACACTTCGCTCGACAGTCCAGCTAACTCTTGATTATACGGTACTTGCGGGTTGCTGTTAGGGGTACCTTAGGACGTGTTCCCCGGTGCACGCGATCGACTCTTAAAATTTATCGTAAGCGGGCTGGCGGGGGACGCCAAAAGCACTCGTCAGAAGTGCAGGTTACCAAGTAAAATAACACTTTCGAGCCATCCTGAAGTTCTGAAAATACTGCATCGGACAGAGAATGAGCGCCATCCAACCCAATGTAGGCGAGCCCATTAGCGACGAGCTGGCGCTTGTTCAGGCGGCTAAGGGCGGCGACGTTTCGGCGTTCGAAGATCTGGTAAAGCGGTACGATCGTAACGTTTTTCGCATTGCACAGCACATTACGCAGAATCGGGAAGACGCGGAAGATGTGGTGCAAGATGCGTTTCTGAAAGCGTACAGCAACCTGGAACAGTTCCAGGGACAGTCGAAGTTCTACACGTGGCTGGTGCGCATTGCCGTGAACGAGGCGCTGATGAAGTTGCGGCGCCGTCGGCCCGAGCGCATGGTTTCGCTGGACGAGGATGTCAAGACCGAGGAGGATTCGGTTCCGCGCGAGGTCGCGGACTGGAGTCCGAATCCGGAGCAACTCTACAAGCAGGCGGAGTTGAAGGATATCTTGACGCGGACGATCCAGGGGCTGCCCCCAAGTTTTCGGACTGTATTTGTCCTGAGAGACGTGGAAGGTCTTTCTACCGAGGAAACGGCTGACGCTCTTGGCCTCAGCATTCCGGCGGTGAAGTCGCGGTTGCTGCGCGCTCGCCTGCAATTGCGCGAGCGGCTCAGCCGTTACTTCCAGAAACGTGAGCGCGGAGATGGCAAAAAGTGAAATGCTCTGAGTTCCTGCAAGAGCTGACTAATTATCTGGATGGCGCATTGGACGATCGTACCAAGGCCGAACTGGAAGATCACCTGGCTTGGTGCCACAACTGCTACGTGGTCTGCGATACTACCAAGAAGACCATCGAGATTTACCGCGACTCCGAGCTCTACGAACTGCCTGACGACCTGCGTGGACGACTTCGTTCCGCCATCATGAGCAAGTGCCAGCAGCACAAGAAGAAGACCCAGGAGAGCCTCTAGTTCGCAATTGTTTGCTTACTCCCTCCGCAAAAACCAGCCTAGCATATGCAAATGTTTTCAGTGTCTTTGGAGGAGAGCTATGAAGGGGCTCGCCTAAGTCGAACCTTTTCCGTCGGGTTGGAATCTAAATGGATGAGTTAGGAACGGCCGAAGTATTGCTGCTTGTCTGAGTAGGGTTCTGGGGAGGATTCGGTATGGTCGCCAGGTTTTTCGACGCGCTTTTCGGTTGTTGGCATACCCATTACAGCTTTCCACTTACGGTTCGTCAGAGCTTGAGGCGCAATCGCGCCGCGTCCCTGACGGGCACCTATGTGGTCTGTCTCGATTGCGGCAAGGAACTGCCCTATGACTGGCAGGAAATGAAGGTGGTGACGTCCATATCTGACGGCTCTCGGCGCGTTGCCGCGCTTGCAACCAAGGAAGCGGCTTGAGGCTTCTCGGAGACGATTCGAGCGGCTGATGTCGGCTGGGTTTCGGTTTCAGCGTTGGTTGCGTTCCGGCTTGTGTTCTCAGCTACAAGAATTGTTCTTTGGCTGCTTCGCGGCCTTGTTCGTCAACAGAACCGGCAGCGTAGGCTGCCGGTTCTGTTGATCTCTCAAGCTGTTCTGTTTCGACGGTTAAACCACTGTGGCGTCCGGCAAACCTACCCCAAACTTCGACGCGGTCGGTCGAGCCCTCCCCCGGCCTGATCTCGGGGGCTGAAGCCGCGCCGCCCTTCAAAGCATGTGAATCCACAAACGCAAGGACACTACCCCGCTAGTTGAAGTCGTCCCTGCGATGGAGGGTTGGACGATCGTCGTCGCCTTTGTCGCCATTCTTATCCCCGGACTTGTCGGTGGAAGATGTGCGACGAAGACTTGGCTTGTTGCCGCCCTTGTCATCAACCACCTTGCGGCGATTCTCCAGGCTCGCCAAGCGCGACTTCACATCAGCGAACTCCGAAGTGGTGACGACATACTGCGGCTTCGCGGGCAGGATGCGGGCAATCTCGTCCTGCGACTTGCTGATCCGCTCGGGCGTTTGGGGGTGTGTGGAGAAGGCCTTGGCCAGCGTGCCCGGCTTCTTTTTCTCTCGCGCCTGCAACTTCTCAAAGAACTGCACGAAAGCGTTCGGGTCGTAGCCGGCTTTGTACATATACTGCAAACCCAAATAATCGGCCTCTGATTCGAAACTGCGCGAGAAGCTGAGGAACGTCAACGGCAGGCCCAATCCGGCAGCGGAACGAATGGCATAGCCGATGCCGCCGCCGACGAAAATCAGTGGAATCGTGCCGATGTTCGCCCACTGCGCGCGCGTCATCTGCTTCGTGGCATGGCGCGCCGCCACGTGCGCGATCTCATGCGCCATGACTCCCGCCAACTCAGACTCCTCGTCGGCGGCCAGAATCAATCCCGAGTTTACGTAGAAGAAACCGCCCGGCAGGGCAAAGGCGTTGACTTCATCGGAGTCAATGACCTTGATCGTGAAGGGCACCTGGGCATCGGAGTTGCGAACCAGGTTCTGCCCGATGCGATTCACGTACTCGGTGATGACCGGATCCCGAACCAGTTTGGAAGTCGCTTCCACTTCCTGGGCATATTGCTTGCCCATGCGGATCTCGCTTTCGAGCGAGTACCAGTCGCCCAACCCGCGGCCGCCCACCTTGCGATTGCCGATGGCGTTCACGTCGCTCTTGCCGCCGTCGTGCTTGACGCTACTGTCGTCGGGCTGCTGGATAACCGGCGGGAGGATTTCCTTGTCCTTGTCCTTCGCACTCGCGTCGGCAGGCGGTTTGTCTTTATCGTCCTTGACAGTCGAGTCGGTGGGCGCCTTCGCGCTCGGATCTGGCGGCTGCTGGGAAAACGTGGAAGGGGCAAGCAACAACGTGGACACTGCAACTGTTCCCACCAACAGGCGAAACTTCATAACCAACTCCTGCCCAGGACCCGGGCCCCACATGGGCAAATTATACGCCCGGTTGGAGACGGAACTCCTAGCCATTCTGATGACTTAGACGCGAAAAATGGAGTACGGGTTATCCAGAAAAAACCCGGGTTAAGCGGATCCGTTCCCTTGCCTTTGTCAACCAGGGCGGGTGATCGCCGGGGCCGGACCCCTCCGAACCTTCGAAAACCCGCTGGTAGACCGTTGAAACGCAGCAAAGTTCGGTCAAATCTCGGCTAGGGGGCGTCAACAACGTCATCCGGCCAGCACAAACTGGCTCGGAGCCGTGGCTCCTTCGGAGGCGTTAGTCGTCGTCTTTTGACTCCGCCTGGATCGCTGTGGGCACCGGCGCGGGCATCACTGCATGCCCCTTGCGGTCGCGCCAAAGTACTCTGTTCAAGACTACGGTATCGGCGGCATCCGGGTGCGAGAAGTCCAATCCGGAAGATTCGTTTGCGCCCGGGGCGGTCGAGCCGTTCACTTTGTAGATCAGGCCATTTCCCAGGTTTCGGGTGTCGGCAGTATATGCCGACTGGTCTCCGGGACCGGAAAACTCGGAGGCCATGACGGGTGCATAGGCATCGTTCAGGTTCATCGGCGGAAGCCCCAGCAGGGTTTCGATGGTATGCACGACACTCACCGTGGTGAAGACATTGTGTTCCAGGAAGGGATGGTTCGCTGAACCGGGAGCGTATTTGCTGATGACTAGGGCAACCGAGCGGTGAGCGTCCACATGGTCAGCTCCATCCTGGGCGTCGTCTTCCAGGACGAAAATTGCGGTGTCGTCCCAGTAGGTGCTGTGCGAGACCGCTTCGACGATGCGCCCGAGAGCGAGGTCGTTGTCGGCCACCGACGCGGAAGGAGTGGGCTTCCCCGGGCGCGTGCCGCCGGTGTGGTCGTTGGGCAGGTGCAGGATGACGAGGCCCGGAAGCTGCCGGCCCTTCCCTTCCTGCTGGGCCCGAACGAAAGCCTGGAATTCGTTGAGAAACTCGTCGGCGCGCAGCTGATCGGGGTAGTCGACGTTGAACGAGGCGTACTCGAGATCGGCGTGGTCCTGCAGTTCGGGCATGGTCGGAATGCCGCGCTTGATCAGAGGAATGGCCCAGGGATAGGGACTCGGGCCGCCCCTGGGTTGGCCTACGTTGGGTGGGAGCGGATCCCCTTTCTTGACCGACTCGCGCCCACATTCCCCGCCGATCGGCTGTGGCTTCCCTTCTTTCGGTGAAGCTTGTTCGGAGGAGTGCTCGGTGCAGAACTCAGTGTCGATGAACTCCCCATAGTCACGATACGCGAGGCCATGCGCGGCGGCGTTTGCCCATAGGTAGCCAGTCTGCGGCGAATCGACATTGGGGATGCCACGGTCTGCGGGATACTCGCCGGCTACCGTGCCCCCAAAATCGTAGGTGCGCTCTCGACTGCGGTAGGCGATCTGCCAATTCGCCTCGTTGTAATCGCTGGTGATGGCAGCGGTGGACCAGACGTGACCGTCGCCGGAGACTTCGCCGCTGTCATAGAAATTATCGAGCACGCCGAATTGCAGCGCGAGTTTGTGGGCGTTGGGTGTGACGTCTTCCCCGTACATGGTGAGGGCAGGGTCGCCGTTGCCCGGCTTGAGATCACCCAGCACCTGATCATAGGTGCGATTTTCCCGGATGATGTAGATCACATGCTTGATCGGGTCCTCACCGCGCCGGAATTGAATCTGGCCGGGATCGGAGCGCAGGAGATTGTTGTCTTCAACCTGTCGCGTCAATTCGGGCAGGTGCTTGGCCGCTTCCGGGTAGTTCAGTCGAGCCAGAGAGCCGTATACCAGCGTAGGGATGTAGGGATGCTCGCGGTGGCGGCGAACCGCGGGGATCAAGCTGGTGCCGTTGTTCGGCCCGCTTCCCTGCCCCTTCGCGGTGGCAATCCACAGGTCGTCGCCCTGCACGGCGAGCGCGGTGGGATACCATTCGGTGGGAATGAAGCCGGAGGCGCGCTGGGGCGCTTCGATGGCGGTGGGTTGCTTCTCGAAGACTGCCGTGTCGAAGACGGCCACCGCGTCGAGAGTGGCGGTCGCCACGAATAGCTGTTTACCGTTCGGGCTCTGCGCCAGTGCAACTGGAGACGTACCTCCGTAGGGCTGTCCCGCAAGCATCGTGGAGAACCAGCGGGTTGGCTTCCCATCCGCGGTGGAGACCGCTGCGACGAAATCGGTGTTGGCGAGCGCCACGTACAGGGTCTTTTCGTCAGGGCTGAGCAACAGCGCGGAGGGATGCGAACCGGGAGCGATGGGCGACTCGGGCTTCAGCAGGGGGATCCAGCGTGTGACCTCGCCTTTCTCCAGGTCTAACTCCACCACCTGGGAAGCGTTCCACAGGCTACACCAGGCTCTCCGGCCGTCGCCTGAAACCACGACTCGATAAGGGTATGCGGCGGGTACCAGCGCATTTGTGCTCAGGTCGAACCGGTGAAGGATTTTCCCGGTGGCAGCTTCGAGAAGAATCACGTCGTCCGACAAGTCGCCGGCGATCACAAGTCTGTCTCCCCCGGGACTCGATACCACCGCCAGACCGGCCGGGTAGGGTATGGCAGTTCCACCCGGGGTCTTGACGAGAGCGCTCGCCACCCGCTTGTCGGCAGCGAGCTTCGAGGGTGGGATTTTGATCGAACGCTCTGGAGTTACTTTTCCGTTGCGAAAACCGTATACGGCGATGGCGTTACCCGTGTCTCCCGGTTGCTGTCCGGTTGGATCCGTAATGGAGCCAACGGAGGCGTACAGATGGTTGCCGTCGCCGCTGAAAGCGAGCCCGACGAAATAGCTCTGGTGAGCTTCCTCAGGGAGGCGCTCCTCCGGGAAATCCACAACCTGGCTGCTATCCAGATTGACCACCGAGATCGACTGGCGCCCGCGGGCGTCCTGCGTGCCATACCCGGCATGAAGCATAGCGGCGGAGTGACCGTCGGGGCTGATGGCGATCGTCGCCGGGAAGCTGTTGAGCTTGCTCAGTCTGCCGGGCCCCGAGGCGAGGGTCTTGCTGGTCGGCAGCGTGATCCCAGGCGGGGTGGCGGCCTCCTGTGAAACGAGGAAACCTGCGGCTACAACCATGAGCGCAAAAGCAACCATGTAAGACTTCAAAACCAGCTCCTTAGAACTCCGGTCGGTTGCGCGCGATCCAAAAGTGAAAACCGGTCAAGACCTTCTGACCGGCTCGCACGGGCTGCGAAACTCAATTGGGTTCTCTCGCTAACGGGTCTCCGTGGCGCCACGTTGTGTAGGCTGCTGCTGACCATTGCCTTCCTGAGCCGCGTTATGCCGCACGTCGGCGCCGCGCACCCAGAAGATAACATCCTCGGCGATGTTGGTGGCGTGGTCGGCAACGCGTTCCAGGTTGCGTGCGACCAGCAGGGCGTCGAGCGCCTGGCGCGTGATATCCGGCCGCTCGTTCATGGCTTTGACCAGCATGATGAAAGCTTCGTCACGCATGCGATCGACTACGTTGTCCATTTCCAGAACAGCCTGGGCGAGTTCGGCCTTGGCTTCGATGAAGGACTCGAGCGCGCGCCGCACCATCGCGCTTACCGCGGCCGATATGCGCGCGATGTCCACGGGCAGCTCAACGGCGGGCAGGCTGACCATGTCCATCACGCGCTCGGCAATGTTGACGGCCTGATCGCCTACGCGCTCGAGGTCCGCATTGATCTTGGTGACCGCCAGAATGAAGCGGAGGTCGACGGCCATCGGCTGTTGCATGGCGAGCAGATCGAACGCCAGTTCGTCGATCTCACGCTCGGAAATGTTGATCTGGGTCTCGCCCTCCAGAACCATCTGGCAGCGATTCAGATCGCGGTCAAGGTATGCCTGGCAGGCGCGGTCCACCGCCTGTTCGGCCAATCCGCCCATGCGGAGCAGCTTCTGGCGCAACTCATCGAGGCCTTGCTGAAAGCGCGATCGCATTATCCAAACCTGCCTGTGATGTAGTCTTCGGTGCGCTTGTCGGACGGGTTGGTGAAAATCTTCTCCGTCTTGTCGTATTCGATCATTCGCCCCAGGAGAAAGAACCCGGTAAACTCCGCCACGCGAGCCGCCTGCTGCATGTTGTGCGTCACGATCACAATAGTGTACTGCTCCTTCAGCTGGAAAATGAGCTCTTCGATCTTGCCGGTGGAGATCGGATCGAGGGCGGAGCAAGGCTCGTCCATGAGCAGCACTTCGGGTTCGACCGCCAAGGCACGGGCGATACAGAGGCGCTGCTGTTGGCCCCCCGACAAGCTGGCGCCGGATTTCTTGTGCACCGAGTCCTTTACTTCCTCCCACAGAGCGGAGGACTGCAGCGAGCGCTCAACGATTTCGTCCAGGTGCTTCTTGTCGCTGTATCCGTTCAGCTTGAGGCCGGCCGCCACATTGTCGTAAATCGACATGGTCGGAAACGGGTTCGCCTTCTGAAAGACCATGCCGATCCGGCGGCGCAACTGGGTCGGCGAAGTGCCGTTGTAGGCGTCCAACTCACCGATCTTCACCTTGCCCTGCACGCGGGCCTCGGGGCTGGTCTCATGCATCCGGTTCAGGCAACGAATGAATGTCGACTTGCCGCAGCCGGACGGACCGATCAGCGCCGTAGCATGGTTGGCCTCCACCGTGAGGTTGATGTCGTGCAGGGCCTGGCTTTTGCCATACCAGGCATTCAGGTTTTCGACCTGGATTCCCACACCCATAAATTAAGCAACTCCTCCCAGCGTTCCGCGACGCACCGCAAAGCGGACGGCGGCCACCGCGGTGACGATGAGCACGATCAGAACGAGCGCACCGGCCCAAGCCTGTCGGTGCCAGTCGTCGTAGGGTGAAATGGCATAGGTGAAGATCTGCAGAGGCAATGCGGCCGTGGGTTGGTCGACCCGCCAGTTCCAGTACTGGTTTCCGAAAGCCGTGAAGAGCAATGGGGCGGTTTCGCCCGCGACCCGTGCGAAGGCCAGCATCACGCCCGTGATGATCCCCGAAGTCGCCGTCCGCAAGACGATCGACAGCGTGGTACGCCAGCGGGGTACGCCCAGCCCGTACGCGGCTTCCCGCAGAACATTGGGCACCAGCAGCAGCATCTCCTCGGTCGTGCGGGTGATGGTGGGTACCATCATGATGGCCAATGCGACTCCGCCCGCCAGAGCGGAGAAGTGCTTCTGCCGCAATACCACAATTGTGTAGGCAACGATGCCGATGACGATGGACGGGACGCCGTTCAGCACATCCGAAACAAATCGAATGGAATCTCCGAAGCGATTGCGCCCATATTCCGCCAGGTAGATGCCTGCGCCGATGCCCACGGGAACACCCAGCAAGCTGGCGATCGCGAGAATCAGGACCGAACCAGCAATGGCGTTCGCCATGCCACCTCCGAGCTCGCCGGGCGGCTTCGGGATCTGCGTGAGGAAGGCCAGGTTGATCGAACCGATGCCTTTGTAGACGAGATAGCCGAAGATCGCCACCAGGGGCGCGAGCACCAAGACCACCGTGACGACCGCGAAGCCCGTCGCCAGATGGTCGGCGACGCGTCGCCACCAGCTGATCTCGAGCACTCCATGCGGGGGCTTCGATCCAGTGGAATCAGGCACGGGTCCTCGCAGGCTGGCCACGCGTCACGCTCCACACCAAAAAGCGGGCCAGCGCGTTCACGATGATGGTGACCAGGAAGAGCGCGAGGCCAATTTCGATCAGGGCGGAGAGGTAGAGGTCTCCAGCCGCCTCGCTGAACTCATTGGCGAGAACGCTGGCCATGGTGTAGCCAGGAGCAAAAAGCGACTTGGCAATTTCCGGTCGGTTGCCGATCACCATGGTGACGGCCATGGTCTCGCCCAAGGCACGGCCCAGACCCAGAATGATTCCGCCCACGATGCCAGCGCGCGCGTTGCGCAGAACAGCCAGGCGAATCATTTCCCAGCGCGTGGCACCCAGCGCCAGTGCCGCCTCCCGCTGATGTTGCGGGACGACCGAAAGCACCTCGCGCGCAATCGAGGAGATGATGGGGATGATCATGATCGCCAGGATGACTCCAGCGGCCAGCATGCCGATTCCGAAGGGCGGACCTTCGAACAGTCCTGTCCAGCCCAGGGTCGTGGCCAGAAAGGGCTGGACAAAATTTCGCAGGATGGGCACGAGCACGAAGATGGCCCACAGCCCGTAAATGACGCTGGGGATCGCGGCCAGCAGTTCGGTGGTAAACGAGAGCGGGCCGCGCAACCACTTGGGGCACATTTCCGTGGTGAACACCGCCACCCCGACGGCCAGCGGAACCGCGATCACCAGCGACAGGAGAGAAGAGACCAGCGTTCCGTACACGAAAGGCAGGGCGCCATAGTGGTCGTTCACCGGGTCCCAATCTTGCCCACCAAAGAACTTCCATCCGAACGCTTGCCAGGAAAGTTGCGAACGGGCAACCAGCTGCCAGACGATGAGCGCCAGAATTCCCAGCACGACCAAGGCACAAGCCAGAATGGCCCAGCCAAACACGCGGTCCGCGACAACGCCGTCAGAGGACTTCACGAGGGGGTTCAGACGATTCCTAACTTCCCGTCCTACAATAGGTTGCGGTCCGGTCAGGCGCGGCCGAGGTAGCGCTTGATTGGCCATCCGCTGGCACCGTATCAGAACTGTGTTACAGACGTGTTAAAAACCGGCCAATTGCGGCATTTGTTTTCGGGCGCTTGTCCTGCCGAGGAAGGGTCGGGGCGAGGACCGGGCGCGGGTGATGGGACCAGGGCTGGGCATCGGGCGCGGGCCGCCCGCGAACTGATCGTTGGGCGATTCCGAAGGCGCAGCCCTGCCTTTTTTCCGGTTGCTTTGCGACTTTGCTTTGTGAGATGAGTGATGGTTTCACGATTTAAATCTGGCTTGCGTGGGGTCCGTCGAGGCTCATGCCTATTTTCGCTGCCGTTGATATTGGCTCCAACTCGGTCCGCTTGAAAATCGCCCGCCTGCGCGGACGAAGACTCCACAGCATCCACGAAGACCGGGAGGTCACCCGGCTCGGAGAAGGCGTCTTCCGGACGAATTTTCTTTCTCCCGAAGCCATGGCCGAGACCGTGAAGGTGCTCCGCCGCTTCCATCGAACGGCGCAGCGGCTGGGTACCGACTCTGTCCGCGTGGTGGCGACCAGCGCTTTGCGGGATGCCCGCAACTCCCAGGCATTTCTGGAGTGGGTGCGTTCCGCAACCGGCTGGACGGTCGACGTCATTTCGGGACTCGAAGAAGCGCGGCTCATCCACTTGGGATTGGTCTCGAATTTGCGTCTCAGCACCGCGACGATCCTGATGATCGACCTGGGCGGTGGTAGTTGCGAACTGACGGTTTCCCGCCGAGGGCATATTCGCGAAACGGTAAGCCTTCCCCTGGGCGCCGTACGTCTGACCAGTGAATTTCTCGCTCATGATCCGCCTCGGAAAGGAGAGTTGCAGAGATTGCGCGGTTTCATTGCTCGGGAGGTCGGGCGCGTGTCCGGGCGCATTGTCGCGTCTCGAGTGAAGGTCGCCATCGCCACTTCAGGAACCGCGGCAGCTTTGGCGGCCTCCGCCAGCCATCTGATTCATGGGCCCCGTAAACGCCGCCCGCCGACGGTGTCGCGCCCGGAAATGCAGCGGATTGCCAAACTCATCAGCCGCCTGCCCCTCGACGGGCGCAAGAAAATCGAGGGCATCGGTCCCCGGCGCGCGGAGATCATTGTGGCCGGGGCCATGGTGTATTACGAACTCATGGAGCGCTGCCAGTTGCGAACCTTTCGCTACTCGCCGCTCGGCCTGCGCGACGGCCTCCTGGCCCAGATGGCTGCGGAATACGACCGCAGCACGCGATCCGGGCGGCAGATCGAGTCGGAACGCTGGGACTCGATCGAACAGGCCGTGGCCCACTACCGGGTCGACCTGACGCATGCGCTCGAAGTGCGCGCATCGGCCATGGAGCTGTTTTCCGCGCTGAAGTCTCTGCACCGCTTGCCGCCCGAGTACCGGGAGTGGCTATCGGCGGCGGCTATGCTGTACGAAGTTGGGGATTTCGTGAACCGCAACGGGCGTCACCGGCACACCCAGTACATCATCTCGAACTCGGAAATCCTGGGGTACACACCCGAACAGCGGAGAATCATTGCCGCCATTGCGCGGTATCTGGGCAAGTCTCGTCCCACAGCGGGCGACGCCGCCACCAAGGGACTGCTGCTGGCTGAGCAGGAATGCGTCGCCAAAGCGTCGATGCTGCTGCGTCTGGCGCGAGCAATGAATCTCGGCCGCACCCGGGCGGTGCAGAAGGCGCGCGTCACAGTCCGCGACGGCGGAGTCAAGCTGACTTTGATTTCTCGTCGAAGGGCGGGCGTGGACCTGGAATTGTGGGCGATTGAGAAAGACCGCGACTATTTCCGGGAACTCTTTGGCCGCGAACTCTCAGCGGCAGCCGCGTAGAGGCTGCGCAGAATCTTGGGGGTCAGGCACCACTGCAGCGAACCGGAGGTGCGCTCGAGTTCCACCTTGGCAACCGCTCCCTTGCGCAATTCCACTGCGGCTTCACATCCCGCGGCGCTGACGATCCTGCCCAGAAATTCGCTCAGGTTGGGATTGTGCCCGACCACCATGATGGCTTCCTGGCGGGCGTACTTGTCGAGCAACTTCCGGAAATCGGCGAACGCGGCCTGAGGCCGCAAGGCGGCCTCAATCTGCAGCTTGCCTTCGTGGCCCATCTCGTTGCCCACGAGTGCGGCGGTTTGTGTCGACCGCTTCAGCGGGCTGGAGATGATGGCATCCACTTGCACGTCGAGGGCGGCCAGCGCGCGGCCCACGTAGCCGCACTGGTCAATTCCCTCCTTGTCCAGGCCGCGTTTCTCGTCTTTTTTGGGCGTGGCCAGGTGCGTGCCGGCGTTCGCATGGCGCAGGAAGTAAACAATCATTTTGGGTTATCGTTCCTTTCCCGCGAGCGTTCGGCGGCGGGTGCGCGGCGGAGGTGCTGGGACCGCCGGCAGGGTCAGTTTTCCCTCCGCTAAACCGATCAGGAAATCCTGCGCATTGAAAGCGGCCGGGCCGGAAGGGGGCTTGCCGGCGCGGCTTGAGCCCGGGGCCTGCCAGACCCGCCGGTAGGAGCCGTCTTTCGACAGGATGCGGGTTTTCAAATTGTCGGCGAGATAGGTGTCCAGAATCTCCTGACGGACGCGCTCCCGGGCCATCGGGTCGCGGAGCGGGGCGAGGACTTCCACACGCTCGTAGAGGTTGCGCGGCATCCAGTCGGCGCTGCCGATATAGACCTGCTCTTCGCCACCGTTGGCGAAAAAATAGATGCGGCTGTGCTCGAGAAAACGACCCACAATGCTGCGCACCTTGATCCGGTCGCTTACTCCCCGCACCCCCGGGCGCAGTCCGCAAATTCCACGGACCAGGAGATCAATCTCGACTCCGGCCTGGGACGCGCGATACAGCGCCATGATGACTTTCTTATCCACCAGGGCGTTCATTTTGGCGATGATGCGCGCTGGACGGCCCTGGCGCGCGTGTTCGGCCTCGCGCTCAATCAACGCCAAGGTCTTCTCCGCAAGGTCCAAGGGAGCCACCAGCAGCGGCTCGTAGCTGGGATTTTCCGCGTAGGCGGTCAGGAAGCTGAAAACGTCGTGCACAGAGCCGGTGATCTCGGGGTCCGAAGTAAGCAGACTCAGGTCGGTGTAGATGCGCGCCGTCGTCGCGTTGTAGTTTCCGGTACCGATGTGGGTGTAACGACGGGTGACCCCGTCAGGGTCGCGCCGAACCAGCAGGGATAACTTGCAGTGGGTCTTCAACCCCACCAGGCCGTGAAACACCTGGACACCGGCATCTTCCAGATCGCGGGCCCACTTGATATTCGACGCCTCATCAAAGCGCGCCTTCAGTTCGACCACCGCGGTTACTTCTTTCTTGGCGGCGGCTGCGATCAAGGCGGGCACAATCAGGGAGTGCTCATTGGTGCGATACAGGGTCTGTTTAATCGAAAGCACCCGATCATCGTCCGCGGCCGACTCGATGAAGGAAATAACCGCATCGTAGGAATCGAACGGATGATGCAGCAGGACATCGTGGCGGCGCAACTCTTCGAACAGATCCTGGGACTTGGCCGTCAACCGGAGTTCGCGGGGGACAAAGGTCTTGAACTTGAGCTCGGGATGTTGGGTCTGTTCGTACACGTTGAACAGGCGGGAGAGATTCACCGGCCCGTTCACGGAGAACACCTGCCAGGGGTCGATTTCGAAGACACCGCGCAGGCGCTCAATGATCTCCGGATCGGCGTCGGCCTCGATTTCCAGACGTACTGCGTCACCCTTGCGCCGGTTGTGGAGCTCGGCGCGAACCGATTCCAGCAGGCTACGCGCTTCTTCTTCGGCCAGGTAGAGGTTGCTGTTGCGCGTCACGCGGAAGGCAGCGGAGGAAACGATGTCATAGCCGCGATACATGCGCGCGGCGTGAAAAGCCACCAGGTCGGCGAGGAACATGAAATCGTCGGTCGATTGCGATGGCAGACGGATCAGGCGCGGCAGCGCGCGCGGCACCGTCACCACCCCGGTGTAGGTCAGGGCCGAGCGCCGGCGGCGACGCAGCAGGAACGCCACGCACAATGCTTTGTTGATGACGCGCGGGAACGGGTGCGCCGGATCCACCGTCACGGGCGTAAGCAGCGGGTCCAGTTCCCTTTCCGAGTACTCTTCGACGAACGACTTGGCCGTCGAATCGAGCTCGTGCAAACCGAGCACCCGGATTCCATGCTCGGCCAATCGCGGCCGGAGGTGTCCGTTCCAGCAATCGTATTGCTCATCGACAAAATCGTGGGTTTCCTGATTAATCTGGTCACGCTCTTCAGCGAGCGTCAGGCCGTCGGCAGCGCCCTGGTTGTGGCCGTCTTCGATCTGCTGTACCAGGGCGGCCACCCGCACTTCGAAGAACTCATCCAGATTGCTGGCCGAGATGGAAAGGAACTTCAGGCGCTCGAGCAGGGGGTTGTTCGGATCCCGGGCCTCTTCGAGAACCCGGCGGTTGAAGGCCAGCCAGGACAGTTCCCGGTTGATGTAGTAGGACGGGTTATCGAGTGAAGGGCGCGCCATGGTTCACTGGGACTCTCTAACGGCGTGTGAGCGAGAACGGCTCGTAGTGAGAAACTTGGCTTCGGTTCCGTCCGCACGCTTGAGATACAGGAAATGCTTGTCGACCCGCAGCAGGACGTCCTCGCCGGCTTTCCAGAATCGAGGAAAGGGTTGCCGGAGATCGCGCGGTAGATATTCGCCCTCATACACGATTCCGTTCACTTCCACCGAGAGCGTGAAGTACGGCTCCCCGGTCATGATGGGGGTGTTTACCTGATAGAGCAAAACCCGGTCTCGGGATCGTTCCTGGACATCCACAATCCTACCGGTGGCATATTCCTTCTGGACACCGTGGGCAGCCGTGAGCGTTGACAGCAGGACCAGCCATGCGGGGAGAATCCGGACCCTCATAACGAAACGCAAGTATAAAACAGCGCGTGAATTCCCGCATTTCGGTTCGCAGGCGGGCATTTTGGAGTCCCGTTGTGACGCGGGACAAAAAAAGGGGGCGCCGGTTGCGGAAATCGGCGCCCCGGTCGAAACGGGAAGTTTAGAACGTGTAGATCCAGTCAAACTGCAAACGGTTGAGCCAGGGCTCGACTTGGCCCGCGGCGACTCCGGTGGCCAAGCTCGAATTCAGGAGGTTGCTGTTCAGCGTGCGTCCGTGCCACCAGGTGAACCCGGCGACCGTGTTGGCCCGTACTTTCCAGAGGGCATAGATACGGTGCTGGAGGATGTTGGTGGGGGCGCGCTGATCGCTTTCCGCGAAGGAGGCGATCACCGAATCCTGCTCCTGCCGCAGCCACGCATAGCCAAACTGCAGGTCACCCTTGTTCTTCTGCTGACCCACGCTGACATCAACCAGGTACACGTGAGACTGTTTTCCCAAGCTGGTGTTGACGGCCGGCTGGGAGGTCGTGCAGGTGATCACCGGTGGCGTGCCGCCGTCGCTGACGCAACCACTCCGACTTGAGGTCGTGAAGGGGTGGTCGGAGGCGTTCAGGTTATTTTCGTACTCCAGCAGCAGGTTAACGGGAAAACGCGCGGAGGGTGTCTTGAACTGGTTGTTCAAGATGAAGTCCGCGTACAGGTAATTGGAGAGGAAATGCCACTTGGGTGCGGTGGGATTGGTCAGGTCGACCCAGGTAGCGTTCGTCATCCCGTTGGGGGCGAAGACGCAGCCGTTTGAGCTGGGCACGTTGATCGGTACGCCCGGGAAGCCGGCCACGGTCTTAACCGAAGGATTCGAGCAGCCCGGACCCTCTCCGGGAACCGGGATCGGCCCGGTGTTCCCGACGGTGGGAGTCGCGGTGGGATTACCGTTTAATCCGGCAGTCGTGGCGGCCACCGCAAACGCGCTGGAATTCAAGATCGCGTCCGGAGACCGCCAGTTCTCGAGCGCCAACGAAGGGGTCGCCGACCAGATCCCGAAGCTCAACTTGGCGGAAGCCTGGCCTCCTACAACAAAGGAATCGTGACCGTGGTAAAGGCCACCGGTTCCCGAAACTTCGTTATAGATCAACTGCATGGACTGAATGGTGAGGTTTTGAACACCCGGGACGTGGTGAATGTCGAACGAAAGCTTTTCGTCGAAACCTTCGGGATTCAGATCGGGGTCGCCGGTGACCGAAGTGCGCTGCCATAGATAGGCGAACTTACCGCCCGTCAGGGACAGCCATTTGTGGGCGACCGGGTTGTAGGTGATCCAGCCACGGTCGAGCCCGATCGTCTTGCGATCGAAGTCGTTGGTGAAGGTCTCGTTGGTGGTGGTAGGGTCACCCAGCGAGCCGGTGGCGAGGGCAATGCCACCCAGGAAATCCTCGTTCAGCTTTCCGTCGAACCCGAAGCGAACCCGGACGCGGGCGCGATTGCGGTCCGCCACGCCTCGTTGGAAAAAGTTCTCGCCGCGGATCCGCACATCGCCGACCAGGCGAAAACGCCCGAACGCGCCTTCCAGCGCCGACACACGCTTCTGCTCGTCCTGGGAGGTGAGTAATTGGTTCTGGATGGTGGTCTTGACGTCCGTCAAGTCAGAATTCAGTTTGGTGACGGTGTCTTGATCCGCGGTCGTGGCGCCCTGGATCGCGGCGGCCTTCTGCTGGGCATCCGTCGCAGCCGTTTGAGCCTGCTGCGCCTGCTGTTGCGCGGCCTCGACCGCCTGGTCTCTGTGCGCGAGCGATTGCTGCAGTTGCTGAATCTGTTGCTGCTGGGCCGCGAGTGCGTCCTTCAGGGCCTGCACATCCGCGGCGGTGACCGCCGGTTCCGCCGGCTGAGCGGGCGCTTTCCTGGCTTTCGGCTTGGTCGCCGTCTGCGCGAAAAGGGCGGTGACCAGCAGAGGCACAACCAACCACTTCCATGAAGATTTCATCCCCCATCTCTCCCTATCTTGTTTTGAGTAGACTTCACTGTGGACTGGCTAAATACAAGTTACTCTCTAGACTTAATAATAATAGTAGCACTTCTGCCGCCAACCGCCCAAGTTCCACCCTTTTCATCCCCTGAGCCTGTGCAAAAGGCCAGGGTCAGCCGCCGAGAAGCGCGTCCATGCTAGTTGCCGAGCCGTTGTGCGCGAGACTCTCGATTGCCATCCTGGCCAAGCCTGAGAATGTCCGCTCTCAAGCGCCTTGCCGTTTCTCCCGGATGCCCTGGACTTCCGCTGGCAGATGGTGCGTTCCGAAAGGCGGTCAGCGGACCTGCTTGATCTCCGCCTTGACCTTCTGGGCGACGGTGTCCGGAAGGGGAGCGTAGGTCAGCGCAGCCGTCATCTTCTGACCGTCGTCCACCATCCAGTTCAAAAAGTCCGCGATGATCTTGCCTTTGGCCGCGTCTTTTGACTGAGCCGGAATCAGGAGCCAGGTGAAGCTGGCGATCGGGTAGGCATCTTTCCCGGGCGAGTTGGTGATCGAGACGCGGAAGTCGGCAGGCATGTTCTTCATCGATGCTGCCGCGGCGGTTACGCTGTCCAGCGAAGCCTTGACAAAACTCCCGGAGGCATTCTTCACGCTGCCATAAGGAATCTTGTTCTGCACGGCATAGATCAACTCCACATAGCCGATGGCGCCCTGCATCTGCCGAACCGTGCCGGCGACACCTTCGTTGCCTTTGCCGCCCAGGCCAACGGGCCACTTTATGGACGTCCCCTTGCCCGCGGAATTCGCCCAGTCGGAACTGATCTTGGAGAGGTAGTCGGTAAAGATGTAAGTGGTGCCGCTGCCATCGGAACGGTGCACGACGATGATGGGCTGGTCCGGGAATTTCACGCCCTGGTTGACGGCCGCGATGGCCTTATCATTCCAGTTTGTGATCTTGCCCAGGAAAATGCCAGCCAGAACTTCCGGCGTGAAATTCACCTCGCCGCCCACCCCCGGCACGTTGTAGGCGGGCACGACTGCACCCAGAACGGTCGGAACATGGAGGATCTTCACCTTCGACTGTGAGAGTTGCTCGTCACTCATGGGGCCGTCGCTGGCGCCGAAATCGACGGTACCGGCGAGAACCTGGCGGATGCCTCCGCCGCTGCCGATCGACTGGTAGTTGATCTGAATCTCGGGATGAGCATTGTGGTATTCGCTGAACCACTTCGAATACATGGGATAAGGAAAGGTGGCGCCAGCTCCATTCAGCGTGGTCTGAGCCAGGGCCGGCAGCGCGAGAGCCGGGCAGAGCAGCAACAACGCGATGCGACGTATCACTCTGGGATTCCTCCTGTCGGTTTGCATTCCCCTCGGTTCTATCCGGCCAGTGTTACAGTACGGTTACAAACTGGTGAATTTCTGATGAAACACGGGCGAAATGGCATTGGCGGCGAACCAGTCTGGCAAACTAACGATCGAGGATAGCGACTCCGTGAGCGATGCCAACGACCGCTATGCTCCGGGATGGCCAGGGATTGCTCCGCGATGGACTTCGAGCGCCAAGTCGGGCGTTGGCACCGCCCTGAATTCGCACAGCCGGGTTTGGTTCACGTTAAGTCACGGCATCCTGAACGAGGTTTACTTTCCGCGCGTCGATCAGGCCTGTACGCGGGACATGGGACTGATCATCACCGACGGCCGGGGCTATTTCTCGGAAGAGAAGCGGCACTGCCGGTTCGAGAATGTTCCGCTCGAGCCCGGCGTCCCGGTCTATAACCTGATCAACACCAGCCTGGACGGCCGCTACCAGATCGAGAAACAGGTACTCAGCGATCCTTACCGCAACGTGGTGTTGCAACGCGTTCGGTTCAGCGCAAGGCAAGGCAAGCTGGCCGACCATCGCTGCTACGCGCTGCTGTCCCCGCACCTCGCCAATTGTGGGGATGGCAACACCGGGTGGGTGGGCGACTACAAGGGACATCCGATGCTTTTCGCGAAGCGCGACAACGTCGCTTTGGCGTTGGGCTGCTCCGCACCCTGGCGGGCGCGCTCCGTCGGTTTTGTGGGATATTCCGACGGCTGGCAGGATCTCTCCCAGAATTTCCGCTTGACCTGGGACTACACTCGAGCCGAAAACGGCAACATCGCATTGACCGGCGAAGTCGATCTAAGGGCCTGCGATGGTCAATTCCTTTTCGCCTTGGGGTTCGGCCGCAACTGCTGGGAGGCGGGTCAGCAGGTACTCTCCACTTTGCTCGAGGACTGCGATGAAATACGCGAGCATTTCGTGCGACATTGGCGGACCTGGCACGACACTCTGCTCCAGCTGGATCAGCCGCCCCGGGAACTCGATCTCTATCGCCCCAGCATGAGCGTGCTTCGTTGCCACGAATCGAAGGATTTCCTGGGGGGGATCATCGCGAGCCTGTCGATCCCGTGGGGCTTCAATAAAGGAGACGAGGACCTCGGCGGCTATCACCTGGTGTGGCCCCGCGACCTGGTAGAAACTGCGGGCGCGCTGATTGCCGGCGGGGCGGTGGTGGATTCCCTTCGCGTCGTGCGCTACCTGGAGGCAACCCAGGAGGCAGACGGTCACTGGGCGCAGAACTTGTGGCTGGACGGACGACCGTATTGGGGCGGTCTGCAGATGGACGAGACGGCCTTCCCGATTCTGCTGCTCGACCTGCTGCGCCGCGAAGCCCCGGACGCGCTGGGAGACTTGCGTCGCTGGTGGCCCATGGTGCAGCGCGCGGCGGGTTTCATTGTGCGCAATGGACCGGTCACGCAGCAGGATCGTTGGGAAGAGGACGGAGGCTACTCCCCTTTTACGCTGGCGGCCGAGATTGCCGGGCTGCTGGCCGCAGCCGACCTGGCCGATCTTGTGAATGAGTCGGAAACCGCCTCCTATCTTCGGGAAACGGCGGACAGTTGGAATGACAATATTGAACGCTGGGTCTACACGATCGATGGCGATCTGGCACGGCAGATCGGAGTCGAAGGCTACTACGTCCGGATTGCGCCCCCTGAGGCGGACGGTGCGGCATCTCCGCTGCAGGGGTTCGTGCCCATCAAGAATCGCCCGCCGGATCAGGGTCTGGCGCGAGCTACGCAAATGATCAGCCCCGACAGCCTCGCGTTGGTGCGCTTCGGACTGCGCGCCCCCGATGATCCGAGGATTCTCAACACCATCAAGGTTATCGACGCCCTGCTCCGCGTACGACTTCCCGAAGGCCCGTGCTGGTACCGGTACAACGGAGATGGATACGGCGAGCACGAAGACGGGAGCCCGTTCGACGGAACTGGGACAGGCCGCCCGTGGCCGCTTCTGGCTGGGGAACGCGCACACTGCGAACTGGCGGCCGGACGCCCGGACGCAGCCGAGGCATTGCTGCGAGTCATGGAAGGATCGACCGCGGGCTCAAGCCGCCTGATCCCCGAGCAGGTGTGGGACAGGGCGGACATCCCAGAACTCGAACTGTCCGCCGGAAAGCCTTCCGGGTCCGCATGTCCTCTGGTGTGGGCCCACGCGGAATACATCAAGCTGCGCCGGTCCCTGCGCGATGGCAAGATTTTCGACCAGCCGCCGCAAACGGTCGAGCGCTACCTGGTGGAGAAACATCCCAGCCAGTTTTTCCCGTGGCGCTTCAACAACAAAGCCCGCACCGTGCCTTCCGGCAAGAAGCTGCGTCTGGCTTTGCTGGCTCCCGCTACGGTGCGCTGGAGTGTCGATGACTGGCAGACCGCCCTGGAAACCAGCTCCCGCAACACCAAGCTGGGCGTGCACGCCGTAGACCTGCCCACCGACAAACTGCCCGTGGGACGTCGGATTGCGTTCACATTTCGATGGGAACGGGATCAGCGCTGGGAGGGCGTGGATTTTAGCGTGGTGGTCGAGTAAGACCTCGAAGGCTCAGCTTGCACCATCGAAGGCGGTCAACGTGACTTTGAAACCATGCCGCCTGTGGAGGGAGCCAAAAGCACATCCGGCTTTCAACCACGGGGTTCGCACCTCAGATCTTTACCACCGGGGAACCGACATTTTGACGGCGGACCTCTGGGGCTGAAGTCCCCCTAGCGGCCCAGGCGGTGCCCCCGAAGGCGCGCCCTTCAAAGCCAGGTAGCAAAAAAAAGCAGAGCTGGGGGGAAAAGCCGCATGGGCGGAAAAGGAGCGCTTGCCACGAAGGTCACTCTAGCCGGTGTACAGCAACTCCACCACCGTACAGTCGTCGCCGAGGGGTGTGCCATTGCAGAAATCGCTGACTGCGGCAAAAATGTCTTCCAGGGTCGGGCTCCTGGCGGCGACGGCCTCCAGTCGTTCGTTGTCAAAAAACTCCCCCTCCGCATTCTCCGCTTCGGTCACGCCGTCCGTCACCAGGATGAACCGGTCTCCCGGATTCAAGTGAACGTGATCCCCTTCATACACCGCGTCGGCCAGCAATCCCACCGGCAAATTTCCATGTCCGGGACGGCTGACGCAGGTTCCGGAAACCAGGAGCGGAGGGACGTGGCCGCAGTTGACATACTCCAGTTCTCCGTCTCTGCGAATGCGCACGATGATCACGGTGGCGTATTTCTCGCCCAGGTGCTTTTGCGTAAAGAACTGGTTCACCGCCGCCATGATTTGGGCCAGAGGCATATGGGCGCTGAGATGGGAGTAAACCATCCCCTGGAGGGTTGACGCCAGCAAGGCCGCCGACACACCTTTCCCGCTCACGTCGGCCAGGACCACGGCCAGCCCGTCTTCGGTGTTCACGACATCGAAGAAGTCTCCACCAATCTCTTTACAGGAAAGATTGCGCCCACGCATTTTGGCGAAGGGCACGTCCGGAATCGTCACGGCCATCAGGCGCTGCTGGATCGAAGCCGCGATCGACAATTCCTGCTGGTAGCGTCGCGACGCCTCTTCGGCCTGCACCAGGCGGGCATTTTCGATCAGCGAGGCGGCTTCGGTAGCGATCACGCGCAGGATATCGTGGCTGACGCTTGAAATGTCGCGCGATGCGAAGCGGGAATCGAGGTATAGCGCACCCATCACTTCGACGGCGGCGGACGGAAGTGCAGGGGCGTTCAAGTCCCGCGTGGTCTGCACCTGCGGCTTGCGCAGCGGCAAGCAGATCACGGTGCGCAAATCGTAGGCGACGATGCTTTGCCGCACGGCGAGGTCTTGCGACTGGCTGGTATCGGTAAACAGGAACTCCGAATTCGACTTCATGGCTTCGTCAAGAATCGAGTGAGAGATCGTTTTGTCGTCGAGCAGCGCCTCTCCCTTGGAATTCCGGCCGGCCGCCAGCCGCAAGTTCCCTTCCTCGTCTTTGAGGAACACATAACCGCGCTCGGCACGGATGAGTTTGAGGGTGGTATCGACCAGGGTCAGCAGAATTTCGTCCAACACGCCGACGGTATTCAGCTTGCGGGCGGCTTCCAGGAACAGCGTCAGCTTTTCGAGGTCGGTTGTGTCAGTGGAGATCTGAATCCCCGAGATCTGGCTCAGGAATTCGCGGGCCGTGTTCGAGGTGGCGTGCTGCGGGCTGAAAATCACATAGGCTACGTCCCGCACTCCGAATTCCACCCGATCATTGCGCTGCAGTCGCTGGCGCTGGACACGCTCCCCATTCACGTAGGTCCCGTGTTTGCTTCCCTGGTCGACCACGAAGAAATCGCCGTTCTCGGCCACGATAAGGGCGTGGTCGCGAGACACGCGGGGATCGGGAATCACGAGATCTTTGTCGATCTTGCGCCCGACCGAGAAAGGAGTACGGTTCATCACGATGGACCGCTGCTCGTTGCCTTGAACGTAGATCAGGGAAGGAAAGACGCCCGATCCTGGATCAGACGTTATGCCGGAAATGGGAGGAAAAGCCATCAGGCGGATTCGCTTTTTCGGAAAACAAAATCATGACAGGAACCATGCCCAGCGGAAAAGGGGGGCACCCGTCGGTTAACCGCGACCAAGCTCAGGCCATGTTAGGGCAGTACGCTGGTCGGGAGAAAAGCGAAGCTCTGCTCTCAAGAGTGATTGTGTTTGAACGCAACGACTGCCTGCTGTTCTGTATCGTACACCTCGAAGACCGTGGCCAGTTTGGTGATCGCAAGGACGTCGCGCAAGCGCTGGCCGAGTCCGGTCAGCTTGATATCGGCGCCGCTGCCACGGGCCGACGAATAGACACCTACCAAGGTTCCCAAGCCGCCGCTGTCGATGTAGCTGACGCCGCTCAGGTTGAGCACGACATTCTTGGTGCTTCCCAGCAGCTTCTTGAGGTTTTCGCGCAGAGCGCTGGCCTCGTCACCGAAAACAATCCTTCCGGTACACGAGACAACCGTGACTCCGTCGGTCACGTGCGTTTCCATCTTGAGGGTCATCCCGTCCTCCCACCTCAAATCCCGCGAAATTGCCTGAGAAGCCTAACGCTAGCGATGGGGCAATGCAAGCGGGCGAGGCAATTGCGCAGCGAAAGGCGGCCCTCGGCAGGTGCCGAGGACCTGGATTTGAGGATCGCGTTTTCTGTCTCTTGGGCCGGTTTCACCCAGGTTCCGAGGGGGTCAGGGAACGCTTGCCACACCCGATTGGCTGGCCGAACCGGCCCACGCATCTCCTACCAGCGACCCCAGTTGAATCAGCAGCACAAACGGAATTGCCAGGCTGGTGTAGAGCGGAATCGCCCATCCACGCTCGACCATTCCCGGGGAGAGCCCAAAGGACGCGATCGCCAACGCCAGCGAGGCGAGCCAAGGCCATCCAACGATCGCAACCGTCAGGCAGCATGCGCCCCTGGACAGGACGTTCTTGCCCCAGAGCTCGCGCCATTGGCGCACAATCACCACCACGGCGGGTAGCAAAAGCAACTGGTTGTAGGGGGCGGACATGGGAATCACGATGAGGGTTACAGCCAAGACGGTCGCGAGCATTTGCGAAAACTCGCGGGATTGAGCTTGCACTGTGCGCAATCGCCAGCAAACCAAAAGCAACATCACCAACGCGGCGACGGAGAATGTCCGGCCCACGCCGCGCGACAGCAGCTGGTCGAGAAGAGACTGCCCGCCTGCATATCGGCGATAGTCGCGCGCGGCCGATCGAAAGTCGCTCATCCATCCCGGAAGAATGAGTTCCGCTCCCCCCAGCAGTATGGCCATCGCCAGCGCGAATCCCCAGAACAAAGGTTGCCGCTCAGCCCATTCACCCGCCGTCCACAGCAGCAAGCAGACCAGCAACGGCAACACCAGCTGCGGCTTGATGGTAGACACCGCCAGCGCAAACCCGGCAGAGAATAGATGGCCCGTCGCCAACAATGCTGCACCCAAAGCGATGATGAACGCTACCAGCAAGCTCAGTTGCTGGAGCTTAAAACCTTGAACCGTCGAAAAGCTGCCCAAGGTAAGAACCGCAAGCATGACCACCGTCGCTGGTTCGGGCTGCCAGCGGACTGCTCGCAACCAGAGCCCTACGCTTGCGATGGTGAGAACCAGCAGCAATCCCTTAAAGCCGACCATCACGCGCTCAAAGGGATACCCCACCGTCGGCGCCAGCAGGAAGGCGACATAGACCGGGTAGGCGAAGGCCTGTTGATCCATCGGATCTCCCGGCCGGTGGGGATCCAGTTCTCTTCCGTAGTACCCGGCTTGAATCGCGCGGGTGATCTCGGGACTGTAGGGATTTCGGCGGTGCAACAGAAGCTCGCGCGCGCCAAGCCAGCGCGGATAAAGGTCGGAAAGGTTGCCGCGGGGCCGGTTGTGAGCCACAGCGTCAGCGCGCTGGTAAGGCACCAGCACGCGGTACACATAGAGCCACATGCTGGTCGAGAACAGCAGAGCCAGAAGCACGCCAGATTTGGAATTCCTTGCCAAGAGTTCGAAGGCCGGCCCCGTTCCGCGCCCGGGCGGTTCCCCATGTTACAACTTTACCGGACCAAGCCCCCGTGCGATTGCGAGCCCTCATCTCCCGGGCGATTGGATCGGCATCCGGCGTATTGTGCTGGGTTCTGCTAGCCCGTCTCCATCAAGCTGCCGGGGACTTCAACTGGACGATCTGGGCGGCTGCCGATCCGCTGGCCCAGCACAAGTCCAGACGACCGGGAAATGCAGTTGCACCCGTTGACTTGCGCCATTTTCGGAGTGCCCTTCGTGGGTGTGCGTCCGGAAGTCGCCGGCGGCGCCTTCTAGGGGCTGGGATCGACCCTGATGGCGTTTGGGTTGTCTCAGCGACGGAGATCACCGCACCGCTGACGCGCAGGTGGGCAGGTGGACTGTGCTGTTCATGTGCTTGCCCATGCTTGCGGTTGTTCTGGCCCGAGCGCGAACCCAACCTGAACCTCCCCTCGAACCGAAACCGCACGCTGCGGAAGAGCGCCGTCTTGAGGTAAAAC
>DASQPN010000060.1:0-8770 GCA_035643915.1 Terriglobales bacterium
CCACCCGCACCGTCAGCTACCACCAGCACAACGAGATGATCCGCGCCGCCGAGTTGATCGTCGACCTCGAACAGGGCACGCGCATTGCGCTGGTCACCGACGCCGGCATGCCCGGCATCTCCGACCCGGGCTTCCGCCTGATCACCCTTGCCATCCGCCATCGCGTCCCGGTGGTGCCCATTCCGGGAGCTTCCGCGTATCTGGCGGCTCTGGTCGCAAGCGGCCTGCCCACGGACTCATTCCGCTTCAGCGGCTTCCTCCCGGCCAAACGCGGAGAGCGGCGCACCGTGCTTGAAAGCATCGGGAGGTCGCCGCGCACCCAAGTCTTCTATGAAGCCCCGCATCGCCTGGTCGAAACGGTCGAAGATATGGTGGAAGTGCTAGGAGGAGAACGCCATGTGGTGATCGCCCGCGAGGTCACCAAGCTGCACGAAGAGTTCCTGCGCGGGCGGGCGGAGGAACTGCTCGAGACTTTGAAGGCGCGCGGCCCAGTCAAAGGGGAGATCACGCTGCTGATTGGGAAGGCCGAGGAGGCTGCTCAAATCGTGACCCCCACCCGCGTGTCGGTGCGTCAGCGTGTCAACCAGATCATGGCGGAAGAGAGTGTCGACGAGAAAGCTGCGCTGAAGAAGGTCGCGAAGGAAATGGGCGTGTCGAAGAGCGAGGCCTATCGGGAACTGCAGCGCAGCAAATAACCAGGGAGGGCGCTCGAGCGCGTCGGTCCCCACAGGATGGGTCAGAACGTGTAGTCGGGCGGCTTGATTCCTTTGACGCGGAGATAGACCTCGCCCTGTGCTCGGTGATGCGCCGTGTGCACCAACCTGTTGAGGATCATCGCACGACCGTCCGGGTCATTGCGGCCTTTCCACGACGGAATGTGCCAAGTCCGCTTGAGTTGCTCGGAGGTAATTCCGGGCAGCACGCTGATGAGGAAGTCAAAAGACTGCCGCAGCATCCTTACAGCCGACGCCTTGTCGGTCGGCATCCTTCCCGGGTCAAATTCAAACGGAGGCTTCGCCCCGGTAATCTTCGCGAAGCGACCTGCGTTGGCCCGGCGGTGTGTGCGATCCCCGAAGGTCATTTCATCCGGGTTGGGCTTGAAGTTGTAGAACTCGGCCGGCATGGCGCTGGCCACCTCGAGCGTGAACCGCTTGGAGATTTTCCAGTCCCCCCCGAACGCGGACATATCCAGCACCGAATTCAGGGTTCAAGTCTCAGCGCCTGCGCAGCATACGAAAAGGGAGAGCCCAGCCAGAAGACGAAGTCCGGGTGACATTTCTGAGTCCGATCGGAAACCAGGGTCGCTCAAAAGCAGCCTGTGGAGAGGCGAAAGGCCGAGAATGAGGGTGAGCAGCCGACTATTTTCCCGCCAGCTCCTTTTTCACAGTCTCGCTGACGAATTTTCCGTCCACCCGCATGCCGGCGGCCGCAAACCGCGCCATCGCATTCTTCATGACGGTCCCCATGTCTTTCATGGCGGGCGATCCCATCTCGGCGATGGTGGCCTTCACGCCCGCGACGATCTCCTCGTCGCCCGCGGCCTTGGGCAGATACGTTTCGATCAGCTTGATCTCGGCGGCTTCCCGGTCGGCCATCTCCTGGCGACCACCCTTGGTGAACTGCTCCACCGAGTCCTTGCGCTGCTTGATCAGTGTGCTGAGCACCTGTTGCGATTCCTTGTCGTCGAGGGGGCCCATCGTTTCGGTTTCACGCAGCTTCAGCGCGGTCTTGACCATGCGCAGGCAGGAGAGGCGCTGCTGGTCGCGCGCTTTCATGGCATCCACCAGGTCTTTTTGTATCTGATCGATCAGGCTCATGGTGCGGCCATTATAGCTGCCCGTCAGCGCAAATTTTCGGATAGGCCCACCCACAATCGGAGTGCCGAAAAACGGCCGTCCGCGATACACTTGTTTATCATCGCGACAAAAGGGATGATCCCTGAGTTTGCGCCGGTATTCGTGTCCCCCGCGATGCGGGCGGCTTTCGGATCGGGATCTCCCGGATGAAATCATGCAAAGGACCCGGACTCATGCTTCGCAAGAACCGCCTCTTTACCCCCGGCCCTACGCCCCTGCTGCCCGCCGCCCAGTTTGCCGCGGCATCTTTCACTGCGCACCACCGCACCGCGGACTTCCGCAACCTGTTCACGCGCGTGCTGGCCGACATGAAGGAGTTCATCGGCACCAACAACGATGTGCTCGTGCTGGCCTGCTCCGGCAGCGGCGTGATGGAAGCCAGCGTCTCGAACCTGACTTCGCCGGGCGACAAGATCCTGGTCCTCACCGCCGGCAAGTTTGGCGAGCGTTGGACGGCTCTGGGCAAGGCTTTCAGCTGCAAGGTGGAGACGGTCAGCAAACCCTACGGCGAGACCTTCTCGCTCGATGAAGTCGGCTCCAAGCTGACACCCGATGTTCGCGCGGTCTATATGCAGGCGACCGAAACCTCAACCGGCGCGCGTCATGACGTGAAGGGAATCGCGCAGCTGGTGCGCGCAGCTGGCGACGACGCAGTTCTCGTCGTAGACGCCATCACCGGCCTCGGCACCAGCCACTTGGACGTCGACGCCTGGGGTGTCGACCTCATCATCGGTGGATCGCAGAAAGCGCTCATGATCCCGCCCGGGCTGGCGTACTGCGGCGTCAGCGAGCGCGCCTGGCAGCGCATGGAGACCACGAAGTCCCCGCGCTACTACTTCGACCTGCGCAAGGAGCGGAAGTCCGCCGCGAAGGGTGAATCCGCCTACACTCCCGCGACTTCGCTGTTTGCGGCCCTGGGCGCGGCGCTCGATTACGTCCGCCAGATGGGGGGCGGGGATCTTGCTGCGGGGCGCAAAGACTTGATCGACAACGCGGAACTGATGGCGGAGTTGACGCGCGCCGGCGCGCAAGCCCTCGGCCTGAAGTTGTTTGCGGCGGCGTCCCCGGCAGCCGCTGTCACCGCCCTTGAAGCCCCCGCGGGTGTCGATTCAGGCGCCATCGTGAAAGAATTCCGGGAGTCGTTCAACGCCGTGGTGGCCAACGGGCAGGGCGAAATGAAAGGCAAGCTGTTCCGCATGGCGCATATCGGATACTACGACTACCTCGACACAATCGGCGGACTGGCGGCGCTCGAGCATGTGCTGGCTCACGTGACCGGCAAGCCGGTCGAGTTCGGGAGGGCGGTGCGCGCTGCGCAGGAACTGTACGCACGGCAAACCGAAACGGCCGGCGCCGCGGGGTAGCGGGATTGGCAATCGCAGCCCCGCGGAGGTATCCGGTCGGGGTGTGCCGGAATCGAATCCTTGTTGTAGGGGAGCGCACGCTTGCGATCCACTCGAAACCTTAAGTCCCCGATACCACGAGAATGGGAGGGTCTATGTTTTGGCAGAGAAGTAGGGCCCTGCTGACCGCGCTGATCCTGTTGTGCGGCGTCTGCCGCGCGGACTTCAAGTACTCGGAAACTACAAAGATGACCGGTGGCGCGATGATGAGCGCCGTCAAAATGGCGGGCATGTTCAGCAAAGATGCACGGCAAGCGACGGCACCCACCACCCGCACCGTCATGGTGAAGGGCAACAAGATGCGGGATGAGCATTCCGACGGCCGCATCCAGATCATCGATCTGGACGGCAAGCGTTTCATCGAGATCGATCCTAAGACCAAGACCTACGGCATCACGACATTTGAAGAATTCAGGCAGGCCGTTCAGCGCCAGCAGCAGGAAGCTCAGGAGAAAATGAAGGAAGAGCAGGCGAAACGCAGCGCCAAGGACAAGAACACGAACCTGAAGATCACGCCCCGGTTCGAAAGCAGTGAAACCGGGGCCACGAAGACCGTCCTGGGCCTGGCCACGAAAGAGGTGAAAGCCAAGGTGGAGATGCAGATCGAGTCGGACGATCCCACGACCCAGGGACAACAGGTCTCGACCGTCGTCAATACCGACCAGTGGATTGCGCAGGATGTGCCGGGCTACAGTGAGATCCGCGATTTCTACTTGAAGATGGCGCAGGAACTGGACTGGGTGCCCGGGCAGATGATGCAGGGCATGGCCAACAGCAACGTTCAGCTCAGCCTCGGGGAACTGCGGAAAAGCAACCTGGCGCACATCACCGGAATGCCGATGGTCTCCTACGTGAGCATGACCATGGCGGGAAGCGGCGCTACCCCGCCGGCCGCGCAGACTCAGCAGCAGGCTCCGCCGCCTCAAAAACACGACGACGATTCGATTCCGACCTCGACCGGCGCCGCCGTCGCGAAAGGTTTGGGAGGACTGTTCGGGAAGAAGAAGCCACCGCAGCAAGACTCGCAGGCCAGTGCTTCGAGCAGTAAGTCGACGAACCCGGCCAGTACTCCTGGATCGCTCATGGACATGCAGACCGAGGTGACCAGCTATTCGAGCGATTCGCTGGATGCGAGCATGTTCGGGCCTCCGGCGGGGTACACGCAGGCCCAAAAGAGCGCCGACGATGGGTTCGGCGGCAGCCCTCATCCGTAAGGAAAGCAGCCCCGGATCGGCGCAGATCTGCACGGAGACTTCGGCCGCGGGAGGAGTCGACTGCGGGCTGATCCGTCGAAATCCGGGGCCGGAATTTCAATCTCCCGGGAAGCCCAACAGGAATGAAAATCGTCGTAGCCGAGAAAATATCTGCCTCCGCGGTGGAGCTGCTGCGGGAGCCGCGCTGGACCGTCATCACCCCCGATCAGCTTGAAGGAAAGCTGACTTCGCACCTGGAATCGGCCGACGCTCTGATCGTGCGCTCCGCCGTCCAGGTCAATGCTGCGCTGCTTGAACACGCCCACAAACTGCGAGTGGTGGGCCGCGCCGGCGTGGGCGTGGACAACGTCGACCTCGACGCCGCCACCCGCAAAGGCATCGCGGTCATGAACACACCCGGCGCCAATGCCGTGGCGGTGGCCGAACTGACCGTTGGCCTGATGCTCGGCATGGCTCGTCTGCTTCCGCGCGCCGATGCTCTCATGCACGCGGGCAAGTGGGAAAAGAAATCCCTCGAAGGCACGGAGCTGAGCGGAAAGACGTTAGGTGTGATCGGGCTCGGCAAGATTGGCATGGAAGTGGCTCGCCGTGCGAAAGCATTCGGGATGGAAATCGTCGGCCACGATCCGTTTGTGTCCGCCACCGTGGTCAAAGACCAGGGCATCCGCACGGGCAAGTTGGAGGAAGTCTACGCGGCCGCTGACTACCTCACGCTGCATGTCGGGCTGACGCCGCGAACGACCGGCATGATCAATGCCGACTCCCTCAAGAAAATGAAGAAAGGCGTCCGCATCGTGAACTGCGCCCGCGGGGAACTGGTCGACGAGGCCGCGCTGGCGCAGGCTTTGAAGCAGGGCCACGTGGCGGGCGCCGCGCTCGACGTCTTCCAGGAAGAGCCGCTGAAGAATTCCCCGCTCACCGCGCTCGACAACGTAATTCTGACGCCCCACATCGGCGGCTCCACCCACGAAGCGCAGGAGGCGGTGGGCTATCAGATTGCACTGCAAGTGAAGGAGTACCTGAAAAGCGGGGTGATTCAGAATGCGGTCAATGTCCCCTCGGTATCGCACGAGGAATACGCAGAAATGCAGCCCTATGTCGTGCTGGCGGAGCGACTGGGTTCGTTCCTGGCCCAAGTCAGCGACGGCACGCTGGAAGAAATTTCCCTGCGCTACAGCGGCCACATCGCCGAATGGAAAACGGAACTCATCCGCAATGCCGCGGTCAAGGGCGTCCTGAACCAGATGCTCGACGAGAAAGCGAATTTGGTAAATGCGGCCTCGATCGCATCGTCACGCGGGCTGCGGATTCACGAACTGCACAAGCCCAAGAGTTCGACCGGCGGCTCGGGCAGCGTGCTGTCGGTGTTGCTGAAGACCGGCAGCGGAGAACATCGCGTAAAGGGGGCCGTGTTGCACGGCGATGCGCCGCGCCTGCTCTCCGTGGACGACATCGACGTGGAAGCTCCGCTCGAGCGCAACCTGATCTACCTGCGCAACCGGGACGTGCCCGGCGTCATCGGGAAAGTCGGCACGATTCTGGGAGAACACAAGATCAACATCGCCAACTTCTCGCTGGGACGCCAGTCCGGCAATGGAGGCGCGGAAAAGAAAGGTGAGCCGCGCAAGGCCGTCGCCGTGGTGCACGTAGACGGGCGCGTGCCGGATGACGTCCTCAAGGCGCTGAGGAAGGTTGCGGCCGTGGAGCAGGCCAAGGCGATCCGACTGTTCTGAAGAGCCAGAAGCCGCAGGAAGCCGAGAAATCTTCAAGTTTGCGATACCGATCGCCCATTGCAAAACGGCCATGCATCGATCGGACGGTGGCAACGGAAAAGGTTCCTTAGGATCCCAGGGCCGCCTTGCGCAGCTTACGGCTTTCCGCCAGCAGCGCCATGGAATGCATCAGATTCTGCAGGGTGATGATCCCCACCAGGTGCTGGTCTTCCACGACAGGAATGATGCTGAGATGGCGCGAATTCAATTTGCGGAAGGCCGAGGCCAGCGACTCCTGCCGCGTCGAAACTTCAAAGAGCCGGTTCATCACCGACTGCACGTATCCGTTGCCCTCCGCGCGCAGAGCCTGAAGGATATTGGCCTTTGAAATTACACCGACCATGTCGCCGCCGCGCACCACGGGGAAGTCATCCTGCAGCGTGTGGACGGCGATCTCGAGCGCGTCCTCGAGGGTATCTGCCGCCGACAGCGTTTTGAATTCCGTGAGCATCACGTCTTCGAGGCGCACCGTTTCGAGCACCGACTGGAAAACCGCCGAGCGCTCTTCGAATTGTGCGCCGATCAGCAGAAAGAAGCCCAGTAGCACCAGCCATGATTTATCCGGATGGCCACCCTGGAGGAGCAACAGCATGCCGACCACCACCATCAGGGTCGCCAAGGCGTGAGCGATTGAAACCGCGCGTCGGGTCGCCTGTCCAATGTCCATGCGGCGCGAAAACAACGCCCGCAGCACCCGGCCACCATCGGTCGGGTAAGCCGGAAGCAGGTTAAACACGCCCAGGCACAAATTCGACCACACCAGGCTGCGCAGCAGGTGGTTGGAATGAAAGAACGGCTCAGTCCAAAGCCGAGCCTCAGGAAACCAGGTCAACACGACGGCGCTCGAAATCAGTGCAATGGCGATGTTCACGAACGGACCCGCCAACGCGATCCGGATGTCGCGCCTCCAGGCGAGCACCCCCGGCGCGGAGCTTGCCGCTGCGTCGTCCAGCAGCGTAATGCCGCCGATCGGAAACAGGATAATGGCCTTCGCCAGCAAGCCTTCGCGTTTTGCAACCAGGGCGTGCCCCAGTTCGTGCAACACCACGGAAGCAAAGACCATGGCAACCAGGATCAACACTCGGCCGGGCGTGCTGTTGCTCTTCATGGCCGATTCCGCCATCCACACGAACGCCAGCAAGAACACGAACGTCAGGTGAACTCGGATCTCGACTCCGAACAGTCGTCCCACCGGAATGGACCAGCTTCTCATCCGTCGCCTGCCAGGCACTGCCCTCCACCCATTCTATATAGTTAGATTCGATTGGGAGCTCGCCAGTTGCGATTTTGCTGTAACGGGCTGTAACGGAAGGACAGAGCCTCTGAGGGTGATTGCGGGCCAGTACCGAAGCCGTCCTCTGCGTTCGCTGCGCGGCATGGATCTTCGACCCACCGCGGACCGCTTGCGCGAGACGCTATTCAACGTGTTGACGGCCGGGAATCCCGCGAGCCTGGAGGGGTCGGTCTGGATCGATCTGTACGCGGGGACGGGAGCCGTGGGAATCGAGGCCTTGAGCCGAGGCGCGGCGAGGATTTACTTCGTGGAGTCATCGCCGGCCGCGGCGAAGCTGATTCGCGAGAATCTTGGCTCGCTCCAGGTCGCGGACGGATTCGAGATCGTCCAGAACGACGCCTTGAAAGCGCTGCGACAGTTGGAGGCGAAGGCCAGGGCTGCAGACTTCGTGTTTCTCGATCCGCCTTACCGAATGGAGCACGCGTACCGCAATGCGCTGGAATTCCTGGAGAAGTCTACTCTGGTGAAGCAGACGGCTGCGGTGATTGCCGAGCACGAGAAGCGGTTTGATCCCGGAGAGGAGTTTGGTTCCCTGAGGAGATATCGGAAGCTGACGCAGGGAGATGCGGCGTTGAGCTTCTACCAGTCAACCTCGAAGTTGGGCTGAAACCGGCCGCACCGTCATGCCCGCTTGCCGATGGAGACGACCGGCTACATCAGGAACTCGTTGGTACTCCGCACGATCGGGTGCTGCATCTCTTGGAGTTCGTTCTTGACCCGATTGAGGCCGTACACAC
Source organism: Terriglobales bacterium (assembly GCA_035643915.1). Taxonomy (GTDB): domain Bacteria; phylum Acidobacteriota; class Terriglobia; order Terriglobales; family Acidobacteriaceae; genus Gp1-AA133. The sequence goes on from DASQPN010000060.1 coordinate 8,277, forward strand.
ATTCCTCAAAGTTCCTGGACAGGTTGGCAAACAGCGGCGCAACCTTGGCGTACTCAAAGTGCTCGAATTTGGAGACGATGTAGTAGCTCTCCTTGCCGGCCTTCACCCAGTCGACCAGATTCTCCAGGCGCTGGCGTCGCAACCGGTAGCGGTTCACGCTTTCCGGGAACATCCCCGCGAAGAACAGGGTGAAGTCGCCGATGTGCTTGCGCACCTGACGCTCGCGGTCGAAAGAAGGCGCAGGTCCGTACACGGGATCGGATTCGAGCAGCATCTCGCCCACATCGCCCAGCGGGCGATTGGCCGCGTTGCGAATCTTAAAGAGCTGTTCCGTGTCGCAGAATTCCGTCAGCAAGTGCGCAACGTAGCTGATCAACTGCGGATCGCGGATGCCGATCTCTTCGGCATAGTGACGTCCCACAAGTTCGACAAAAAGCTGCTGCAGCGGATGCGATTCCGGAATCATGGTCTTTGGGCCCCCGTACTCCGCGCCC
>DASQPN010000061.1:0-4106 GCA_035643915.1 Terriglobales bacterium
CCTCGCTCGCCTGCGCCGTGCGTGCACGGCCATGAGCGGCGCGGAATGACCAAGATCGTGAAGGACCCCAGGCAGCCCTGCGGGAAGCCAAATCGCCTGGCCACTCGCCGCCGGGCCCCAATCCACGGACGACATTCCACTGATAAGAATGGCCTTGCTTATGGGTTAGACTTCCCCCTTTGGGCTGAGCATCCCCTTTACGAATAGAACATCCAATGGAATACGGGGAAACACCATGGGAAACACATTCAAGACCGCATTTCTGCTGACGGCGCTGACGCTGTTGCTGATGTTGTTTGGTCGTGCTTTCGCCGGCCAGCAGGGCATGATCATCGCGTTGGGGATTGCCGCCGTGATGAACTTCGTCTCCTATTTCTTCTCCGACAAGATCGCGCTGGCGACCTATCGTGCACAAGCCGTGACGCGGGAGCAACTGCCCCGTGTGTACCAAGTTGTCGAGCGGCTTACGCAGAAGGCTGGGCTGCCGATGCCGAAAATCTACGTGATTCCGACCGAATCGCCCAACGCGTTTGCGACTGGCCGCAATCCGAAGCACGCCTCTCTGGCGGTGACCCAGGGCATTTTGAACCTTCTCAACGATGAGGAACTTGAAGGGGTTCTGGCGCACGAACTGGGGCACGTCAATAATCGTGACATCCTGATCAGTTCTATCGCCGCGACGATCGCGGGCGCCATCACTTACCTCGGACAAATGGGACGCTTCGCCATGATTTTCGGCGGAATGAGCGGCGAGCGCGAAGATCGGCGCGGTGGCGGCCTCGGTGCCCTCATCATGCTCATCCTGGCGCCTATCGCAGCCATGCTGATTCAGCTGGCGGTCTCCCGCTCCCGTGAGTATCACGCCGACGAAACCGGCGCCCAGTTGACTGGAAATCCGTACGCTCTGGCCAGTGCCCTGGCGAAACTCGACGCGTATTCGAAGAGGCTGCCCATGGTGGCCAGCCCGTCGACGGCGCACCTGTTCATCATTCAGCCGCTCCTGGGGGTCAATGTGGGCAACCTGTTCTCGACTCACCCACCCATTGCCAAGCGGATCGAGCGGTTGACGGGCCGGCCGGCAGAGTTCCAGAGAGCGAGTTAAGGCGCGCGTCTTGAGCCTCGAAAACCTGGTCCAGCTTCCAGACGAGCGGAAACCGGGGTTGGCGCCTCCTTTTCCGAGCCCGGGTGGTCAGTTTCCACGAGCATCCTGGTGGCAGAACGTTCCCAGCGCGCAGCCAACTGCTGACTGAGTTTGCTCAGTGACGTTGGTAACAGCTTCGGCTCCGGACCGCATAGTAAAATCGCCTCTCCCATGTCCCCAGAGACCGCAACCGCCGCCACCCATCGTGCAGCACTGTTGGAAACCACGCTCAAGAAGGTCATCCGCGGCAAGGACGACGTCATCCGTCTGGCCCTGGTTTCCATCTTCGCTCGCGGCCACCTGCTGATCGAAGGGGTACCCGGCGTGGGCAAAACGACCCTGGGACAGGCCCTGGCCCGCGCCCTGGACTGCGGCTTCCAGCGCGTGCAGTTCACCAGCGACATGCTGCCCTCCGACGTACTGGGCATCTCGATTTACTCCGCGATCGAACAGCAATTCGAATTCAAGCGCGGTCCGGTTTTCACCAACATCCTGCTGGCCGACGAGATCAACCGCACCACCCCCAAGACGCAATCGGCGCTGCTTGAGGCCATGAATGACGGCCAGGTCACGGTGGATGTAAATTCTTACCCGCTGCCACAGCCCTTTCTGGTGATTGCGACCCAGAACCCGGTGGAGCATCACGGAACGTATCCACTGCCCGAGTCGCAGCTCGACCGCTTTCTGATGCGAGTGCACATGGGATACCCCGACGGCGACGCCGAGCGCGAGATTCTGCGCTCCTCGGCGGGCGCGGCGCAACTGGACAGTCTGCGGCCCGTGCTCACGGGCGCCGACGTGCTCGAAATGCAACAGGCCGTCTCGCAGGTCCGGGTGGACGACGCGCTTGTCAGCTATGCGCTGGCCATTGTCCGCAAGACGCGGGATACGGAATTCCTATCGCTTGGGGTCTCGCCCCGCGGCTCTCAGATGCTTTATCGCGCTGCCCAAGCCCTGGCCTTCCTCGAGGGCCGCAGCTTCTGTACTCCGGAAGACTTCAAGCCGCTGGTGGTCCCGGTCTTTGCGCACCGTGTGGTGGTAAGCGGTTCCTACTCGTCCAGCCTCAAGAAGTCGGACCAAGCCGAGCAGGTGATGCGTGAAATCGCGGAGAGCGTGCCGGTGCCGGTGTAGGAACCCAGTTCGGAAGAACACCAGTTCTTTGTTCTCAGGTCTGTCCCTTCCAGCGCCGCAGACCGCTTGCCGCGCAGCGCTCGCGCCGACCGAGTCGTGGTGACAAAGAAAGCGCACACCCTGGCTGTGCTCGACCGCGGCAAGGTTCTCCAGGAATACAAAGTCGCCCTGGGCGGCAATCCGATTGGTCCCAAGACCCGTCAGGTAGACCACAAAACTCCGGAAGGCAGGTACGCGCTCACCCGCCGGAACGAACATAGTCAGCCATCACGATCCCTCGGGAGCGGGTGTTGTTTCCGGAGGGGGGGACTCTCGGCGGAATCTATGGCGTGCAGCGGGGACGCGTAAACCCGTCCGGTCCCCGCCAGAGACGGCCGCATCCTGTCTCGTCGCACCCTCGAGGCGGGCGGCACACCAGGCCCAGAGCCATCGATGGACGCGAATAGGAAGTCAACGGCGAGGCCCAGGAACAGGAACCGTGCTAGGTCAGCTTGTTGCGAAACGGCGACCCGCCAGCCGCGTTGCACACTCACGGTAAGCTGGCGTTGTGGGTCACGCAACATATCGGCCACGACGAGAACGCCAAGTTTCCGGCAGATTCGCCCGCTCATGCTTTCCGGTTCCGCCAGCGCGAAGGTCGGGCGATGGCTCGTCGATCCATTTGAGCGCAGAGCGGAAACGAAGACTCCGACTCGAATGAACGCTGACACAAACCCGCGAAGAGATCGGCCGATGATCGGTACTTCGCGCGAGACGGTGAGGCGTCGGTTCGCCGGATTCAAGAAGCAACACCTGATCGAGCAGGAAGGCGCGACGCCAGTGGTCGCGAACCGCGGGTTGTCTTGCAATCTCGGATGGCTGCGCAGAAAGGCGCTCACGCACAGGAAACACAACGCAGGTTCCGTCCCGACTAGGTGCGGCCGTTGTCGATGCCAGCGGCAAGCGTGGTGGCAACCTGCTTTACCTTCAACCTCACCTGGTTGCGATCCGCGCTCCCCGTCCAGCCGAGGGCGAAGCCGACGGCCTGGATTGTACACAGAAGAAACTGTCGTTCCGCATGGCTCGCCGGGTGGTGACGCAAGCGTTCGCTGATGACCTCGGTGCTGCCCGACAGGCTTAGCTTGCCGGCCAGCTGCGTGACGATCGGATCAGAAGCATCCCATGGCAGGAAGGCCTCAACCGACTCTCTCTGCCTCCTCATCCGATTGACTTCCCACTCGGTGATCTGGCAAATGTCTTCCCGCAAGCCGCTACGTCCGCGCCCATTTGGCAAATGCAGTGTAGCGCAGGCCCGCCCGCGAACAAGCGCCTCCAGCAGGCCCAGCTTCCCTCCAAACTCTCGGCCGATTGTGCTCTCTGCACAACCTGCGGCGGTTGCGATTTCTCGGAGGGCTGTGCGTTTGTATCCCTGACGCGAGAACAGTTCTGCGGCGGCGGCAATCAACCTCCGCCGCCGGCCCAGGCGAGCCCTCTGCCTCCGGGGCGCTCTCGGGGAAACGGAAAATTCGCGCGGCCCGATCGGCGCGGCGCTGATTGTGGCCTTGATCAACTGGGAAGTTTGCAATCTCATGATGTATGGCTTCCGTCTCCGCATACGACGCACTTTCATCGATTACTGCGGCCGGCCAATGTCGAGGGCACTGGGGAAGGTGCTGGAACGATTAAACGCCAAACGCGGCGCCCGCGCAGGTAAAACCTTGTAATACCCTTGTAAAGTCTGTGTAAAAACTCGACTTCAGGATGGTTGCTTCGATGAGATTTCGAGAGTTGAACAGCTTGCTCGGGCGCAACGATTTCGAAGAAGCATCTTGTCAAACAGACGGCAAGCAGGCAG
>DASQPN010000062.1:0-18899 GCA_035643915.1 Terriglobales bacterium
GACCCGAGAGTGCAAGCGGTGATCGCCTTGGGAACGCCCATCACGCCGGTCGACGAGCGCACCTACGACTACGATGTCCTGAAGACCTGCACCAAGCCAAAGCTGTTGGTCAGCGGATCCCGCGACCAGTTCGCGCCCAAGGCGAAGCTGGAAGCGCTCGTGGATTCGTTACCAGAGCCCAAAAAGTTGGTGATGATCGAAGCCGCCGACCATTTTTTTGAAGGGCGGCTACGCGAAATGCGTGAGGCTATCGAAGCCTGGGGTTGGATCCTGCTCCACCCGGAACAGCGATCAGGGCAAGACGAGTGAAATCGATTCTGATTCCGGGGCTCGCTTACACACCTTGGAGCGAAGCTATGGTTTACACAGGAAGATCGGGGCACGGTACCACCCCGGGTGGGCCAAAACCTCGCCTGGTCCGCAAGCGTGGCAAGATCAGGTGCCACGTTCTGTTCTTTAGTTCTGGCGGTTCTGGCGCAGTCGTCTCGCCGCATCGCCCAGACACTCAGCGTTCTGGGCAAGATCCGACCGTGGCATCCGGGAACAGCGTCGCCAGGAAGCGGGGGTGTATCCCGGGCATCGGGCTCTACCTCCATAAGGACGAACGAAGGTCGTGGAGTCAATCGGACAAATTGGGTGGGGCATTTTCACGCGGGTGAGAAGCGCCGCCCGAACGTGGTCAGGAGACGGGGCAGGAGAGAAACGACTCGCCGCATCCCCTGCCGCGGACTATTCTCATCGGGCGACGGGAGCCGCGCTCCGGGATTTCGCCGGTACGCAGGAGCCGGTCTCCCACTCCTGATACCTTCGTACCAGCATGCCCGCGCCAGAATCCACCTACCGCCCCCTGCGCGACGCCGCCCGCGCCATCTTCCAGCACGCGCTCGCCGAATCCAGCATCCCCAAGGCCTTCGCCCGCAAGATCCACTGCGAGCGCGGAATCCTCCGCGTCTGCGACGACCTCTACGACCTGAACGCCTACTCCCGCGTGTTCGTAGTCTCGATCGGCAAAGCCGGACACACCATGGTAGAAGCGCTCGAAGCCCAGGTCGGGAGCCGCCTCGAAGGCATCGTCGCCAGTTCCGTCGACCCGGCGTCCCAGGTGCACGGCTTCCGCTATTTTCGTGGAGGCCATCCCACGCCGAACGCCGACTCGCTGCGCGCCGCCGAAGCCATCCTGAAATCGCTCAACGCGCAAAATGCTTCTTCGCTAGTACTCTTCATGCTCAGCGGTGGCGGCTCGGCCATTGCGGAGAAGCCCGTCGACGATGAAATCTCCCTCGATGACCTCATCGTCACCTACCGCGCTCTCGTGCTCTCAGGCGCGCCCATCGCCGAGATCAACGCCATCCGCAAGCACCTTTCCGCCGTCAAGGGAGGACGTCTGGCTCAAGCGGCCTATCCCGCTCAGCAGGTTTCGCTGATGGTGTCCGACGTTCCCGACCACCTGCCCGACGCGCTCGCCTCCGGCCCCACCATGCCCGATTCCACCCGCGTCAGCGACTGCTACGCGATCCTCGAAAAATACGCGCTGCTCGACCAGTTCCCGCAGTCCGTGCGTGAACTCTTTCAGCGCCATGCTCTGGAGGAAACTCCGAAGCCGGACGACCCGGCCTTCGTGCGCGCCCGCTGGTGGCCGGTGCTCTCGAACAAGACCGCGATCGACCAAGCGGGAGTCGAAGCGACCGTCCAGGGCTTTGCCGTTGACGTCGACAACAGCTGCGACGACTACGACTACCAGCGAGCCGCCGACTACCTGCTGGACCGTGTCCGGAAACTGCGCGAGGGCGTCTCCCGCGTCTGCCTGATCTCCGGCGGAGAAGTGACGGTAAAAGTGACCAACGGCGGCGCCGGCGGACGCAACCAGCAGTTCGCCCTGACCTGCGCGCAAAAGATCGTCGGCGAGAACATCACCGTGCTCAGCGCCGGCACGGATGGCATCGATGGCAACAGCCCCGCAGCCGGGGCAATCGCAGACGGCAGTACCGCAGAAAGAGCAAGAGCCGCCGGTTTTGATCCCGCAGCGGCCCTTCAAAGTTTCAATGCCTATCCGTTATTCGACGCGTTGGGCGACGCCATCGTCACGGGCCCCACCGGCAACAACCTGCGCGATCTGCGGATATTGCTGGCGTACTAAAGCATTTTCAATACTTGTCATTCCGACCGGGCGACAGCCGGCGGAGGAATCTGCTCTCGGCCGTGCGGAGCAGAGATGCCTCCGCCGGCTGTCGCGGGGTCGGAATGACAAAAAAGGGTGGAATCTAAGCCGTCTTCTTCTGGGCCATCTGCTTGGCCATCTCGTCGTGCGCTTTCTGCACTTCTTCCGGCGACATGTCCTTGATGTGGGTCGCCAGCGACCACTTGAACCCGTACGGGTCAGCGATGGTGCCGTAGCGATCTCCCCAGAACTGGTCCATCAAAGGCATCTTGATGGCTGCGCCCGCGTCCACGGCCCGGCCAAATAGCGCGTCCACGTCGTCGACGTACACATGGATTGTAAAGCCTCCCACTTCCGAGCGCGGCGCGAGATGGCCGCCCCACTCCGGGAATTCGTCGTTCAACATGATGACCGAGTCGCCGATCCGCAGCGAGGCGTGCATGACCTTGCCGTCGGGTGTGTGGCTGACGTGGAGCACCTCAGCGCCCAGTGCTTTCTTGTAGAACTCGATGGCGCCCGCCGCGTCGCGCACGGTGAGGTGGGGTGTGAGGGTATGAAAACCATCCGGAATTGCTTTTACCTTGTTGGGCACAGAACCTCCTTGAGGAAGGAAATACGGGCTGTTCGAGGCGGGAACAGGTCAGAAAATTCTACTCCCGGCCCAGCAGCGGGGTCCAGGACGCGAGGTTCAAGAAGACGGCGATTCCTGATCCCCTTCTGTTTTTGTTTTGTTAGGACCAGTGATTCAGAGAGGGAGTTCGTGTCAACCTACGTCTCCGGTTCCGCCAGGAACCGGTACCCGATGCCGCGCACGGTCAGCAGATGCCGCGGTTTCGCGGGATCGTCCTCGAGGTAGCGCCGGAGCCGCACCACGAAGTTGTCGATGGCCCGCGTGTCAGTATCTTCTTTCAGACCCCAGACTTCCTCGAGGATCGACTTGCGCGACACGACCCGTCCAGCGCTGCGGACCAGGTGCCGCAGCAAATCCGCCTCCATCAAAGTCAGCTGAATCTTTCCGCTGGATGTGTGCAACTCGAGCGTGCTGAAGTCGATGGTCTTGCCGCGGAACGTGAAGACATCGCCAACATCGGGGCGTTCCAGGGAAGCAGCCGCGGCGCCCGCGCTCGCGCTCCGTCCCGCCCGATGCCAGGCACTCCGTCGCAGCAACCCCTGCAGACGCGCCAGCAGGATCGCCAGCTCAAAGGGTTTCGGCAGATAGTCATCCGCCCCCGAGGCAAATCCTTTCAGCACATCTTCCGGACGTCCCCGGGCGGTCAGCATCAGCACCGGCACGAAGTTCTTGGCTTCACGCAACTCGGACGCCACCTCGAACCCGTCCTTGCCGGGCAGCATGACATCCAGCACCACGGCGTCGAAGCTTTCTTTCTTCGCAAGCAACCGGTCGAGCGCTGACTCGCCGTCGCCCACGACCTCCACCGAATGCCCCTCGGCCACCAGGTTGAACGACAACCCGTTGGCCAGATGTGTTTCGTCCTCGACCACCAGCACTCGGCTCATGCCGGGCTCCGCGGCAGCTGGAGAGTCACGGTGGTGCCCAGTCCTTCGCCCGCGCTCTCCGCGAAAACTTTGCCCCCGTGCTTGTGGGCGATGGCGCGCACGATAAACAGGCCAAGTCCGGTTCCCTTCACGTGAGCCATCGACCGGTTGGGCACGCGATAGAAGCGTTTGAAAATGCGCTTCAGCTCTCCCTGGGAAATCCCCACTCCGGTGTCCCGCACCTGCAGGACGACATGCTTGTCGTCGGTTTCCACCTTCACGGAAATGTCCACTTGGCTGCCGGAGTACTTGATGGCATTGTCCAGCAGGTTCGCGACCGCCGAGCGCAATTCCTCGGCATCCCCAAACACGCGCGCCTCGCTCCCGTTGCTTCTGGCTCCTTCGTAGCGCAACGCCTCCGGTTGCAGGTGATGCCGGGTGCGAACCAGGTCCATGCACTCGCTGACCAGCCCGCTGAACTCGACCTCGACCCGCTGATGCTTCGCGCTCCTCTGGCCCGCCTGGCCTGCCTTGAGGACTTGCTCCACCGTCCCCAGCAGCCGGTCGGTGTCGGTCAACATGAGCCGGTAGAACCCCTGCCGTCGGGTGTCGTCCACCTCCCGGCTCTGCAGCGTCTCGAGATAAAGGCGGATCGATGCGATGGGCGTCTTCAATTCGTGGGTTACGGCATTGATAAAGCTGTCATGCTGCTCATTGCGCCGGATCTCGCGCACCAGGAAGCTGGTATTGACGATCATTCCCGCGATGAGCACGGCGAAGAAGATCACCCCCAGGAATAGCATGACGCCTTCGCGCCAGTTGAGGATGATCCACCCGACGTTAAGCGCCACCGCCAGCGTAACCAGGCACACGCCCAGCACGATGAAAAACGCAATCGTCTTGCGGCGGGAGGTGATGCGCACGGGGATGCTCTCTCCGGGATGATTGTATCTCGCATGCACCGCTGCCGGACGAATCCGGTCGGTACGCCTCCGCCAGCCAGCGCCGTGGTAGCATCCGCTCATGCGTGCGTCCAACCGACCGCTGTGGTTAGCGCTCCTGTTGGTGTGCGTGCTCCCGGGGTGCAAGCAGCCTCATACTCCGCTTGTTCGCTCGATGAAGCGAGTGTCGATCGGCGGGGTCGATGTTCAGGAGGTCACTTTTCCGAGCAAATCCCTCGGCCGGCCCATGCGCTATCTGGTACTGCTACCGGCGAATTACTCCGATGAGCCGACCGTTCGTTATCCCACGCTAATCCTCCTGCACGGCGGATTTGGTTCTCCCGAAGACTGGCTTCGATCTTCGCACCTGGGCGCCTATGCTCAGGGTCTAGCTCTCGTGGTCGTCATGCCGCAAGGCGACAACTCCTACTATGTGAATGCTGCGCTCCGACCCGCGGATCGCTACCAGGACTACATGGTCGATGACCTTCCCTCCGATCTCGAAGCGCATTACCGCACCGCGCCAACGAATACGGCAATTGCCGGAGTATCGATGGGTGGGTTTGGAGCCCTGAACCTTGGCCTCAAGCATCCTGACCAATACTGGTTTGTGGGATCGATCAGCAATGCGGCGGACGTTCCCAATCGGAGATTCGTCTTCCGGAGATTCAGGCAGTCGTGGCGCTTGCGTAAGACATTCGGGCCGGAGGGCAGCGCGCTTCGCCGGGAGAAGGACCCTTTCGTCGTGATTCGATCCGTAACGGATCCGAAGCGCGCTCCCTTCGTGTATCAGGCGTGTGGTGAGGCGGATTCGTTGCTGGGGGTAAATCGTCAACTGAACCAGGCCCTCGATAGCGCGCACATTCGGCACGTCTACCGAGAATCGCCCGGCGGACACGACTGGAACTACTGGGATCGCGCACTCTCGGATATGTTCAGCTTGCTAAAACAACGCGGCGGTCCTGGATGAGGGGCGGCCAAAACAAAAAAGGCGGCCTCCGCGAGGCCGCTTCGATTCAAACCTCCGGGAACTAATCCGTAAACTGCACCGAAGCCAACCCACCATTCGGCGCAGCCACCAGCCCCTGCTCGATCTCGGTCAGATTCACCTTCTGGATCTGCCGGGCCAGCCCCAGCTTCTGGAGGGCCCAGATCCCGTACCAATTCACATCCACTTCGTACCAGGTCAGACCATGGCGCGCCGAGGTCGGATGCGCGTGGTGATTGTTGTGCCAGCCTTCGCCGAAGGTCAAAATCGCCACCAGGAAGTTGTTGGTCGAAAGATCGCGCGTCGTGAACCGGCGCGAGCCCCACATGTGGGTGATCGAATTGACCGCCCAGGTCGCGTGCAGTCCCACCACCGTGCGCAGGAAAATACCCCACATCAGAAACGGCAGCCCGCCGACGGCCAGCAGGATCACACCCAGCACGATCATCGGTACGTAGTGATATTTCGTAATCCAGACGTGGAACTTGTCTTTGGCAAGATCAGGAACATAGCGGGCCAGCGTCGTGGTGTCGTGGTGCATCGACTTGCCCATGAGGATCCAGCCCATGTGCGCCCACCAGGTGCCGTCAATCGGCGAATGCGGATCGCCTTCCTGGTCGGAGTACTGGTGATGAATGCGATGGGTCGCGACCCAGAAAATCGGCCCGCCTTCCAAAGCGAGCGTGGCGCAGACCGTCAGGACGTATTCTACCCACTTGGGAGTCTTGTAGCCGCGATGCGTCAGCAGTCGGTGATAACTCATCCCGATACCCAGCGAGCCCGACACCCACCACAGAAAGCACGCTACGAAAAATGCTTTCCAAGTAAAGAAAAAGAGCGCCGCAACGGCGCCCACGTGAAACAGACCCATGAAGATGGCAGTGACCCAGTTAACCTGATCGTCGCCGGAGTGATCGCGCGCGATGGCTTCCAGTTCCATTTGAAAAGTTCCCCGTTTGGAAATTACAAAGTTAAGGTATCAGGGACTCTGGGGCGGGCTCTGTAATACTTGTGTAATAGCAACTACTTAGGGCATTACCAGGGTAACGGCGCCCATGCGAATTGCCATTGCGATTCCGAGGTCGCGCATCTCCCCGGTTCGAGATCTCCACTTTTTATTCTTGTCATTGGGACCGCTAAGGGTAGCGGAAGGGAAGGAATCTGCTTTTCCAGCAGGGACCGACAGAAACCGCGCGATGATCTGCCATCGTGCCGACCAGGAAACCTAGTTCAGGGCATACAGATTCCCATCCGTACTTCCAAAATAGATCACGCCATCCACCACCACCGGCGATGACAGGATCGCGCCCACCGACATCATCTTCTGGACCCCGATCACCATGTCTTCATAGAAATCGTCGGTGAATGCCGCTTCGTATTTCGGAGTTCCATCCGGCTTGGTGTAGGTCGGACCGTTGCCCTGCGAACCATCCGTCTGAAACGACCAGGCTTGCTTCTGACTGGCCAGATCAATTGCGAACAGCTTGCCCTCGTGCGATCCGATATACAGCGTGCCACCCGCGATGGCCGGAGAAGAAAACATCGGCCAGTGTTTCGAATTCCACGAAAACAGCTGAACGCCTGATTGCGCATCGAGCGCATAAAACAATCCCGTGTCGGAAGTCGCGAAGTACACCTTGCCGTCCTTCACAGCGGCCGAGCCGATCACCCACGATCCCTTATTGGGGAAGGCCCATTGCTTCTGCCCGGTCTTCGCATTGACCGCGTAGAAATTCGAGTCGCGGCAGCCAAAGTAGACCACGCCATGGGCGACTGCGGGCGAGGCCTGCAGGCCCACCTGGTTGTGGATCTCTTGGTCTTCGCCAGTCTTGAAACGCCACTTCTCTTGTCCCGTGGCGGCATCGAGTGCGTAGAGGTAGCTGTCCCAGCTGCCTACGAACAAAGTGCCGTCTGCGATGGCAGGCGAAGCGTGGACCACGTCGCCGGTAGGGAATTTCCACCTCAATTTGCCCGAGGCCGCGTCGAGTGCATAGACGTTTCCGTCGCCACTGCCGAAATACAGCGCGCCCTCCGACGCCAGCGCGGAAGAGAGATAGAAATCGAACGGATCGGGCATGGTCTCGCCCGCAGGCTGCGTGCCGTGCAGGTGTTTGCCCGCGAAGCGCCGCTCGCCTCCCGTCTGGAATTTCCATTTCAATTTCCCGCTGGGGGCGTCGACGGCGTAGAAAATGCCGTCGTAGCTTTCGAAGTACACAACGCCTGCAGCAACCGCCGGGGACGATGTCACACGGCTGCCGGTTTCAAACTTCCACTTCAGCGTGCCCGCCCCGCGATCGACGGCGTAAAGGTTATGATCGGTACTTCCAACGTAAACCGTGTCGCCCACGACGGCCGGCGAGGAAAGCACCTGCCCATGAGTGTGAAACTTCCACTTCACTCCATGGAACTCGGTAACGCCCGCGCCCTGGTATACGCCAGTGCGCTGCCCGTCGCCGCGGAACATGGTTGCGTCATCGCAAACCGCCGGAAGGCAGAACAGGATCAATACAAAGCCGAGATGTTTCATGAGATTGTCTTGTCATGCGCCGATGAGAGGATGGTCGGCCGACGCGTTAGACGCAGGCCTGGGGAGAAAGTCACGAAGCAGTGGCGCCGGAATCCTGCCGGCGGTCGAGCGGGCGTCTCGCCCGCTCCCGCGGAGGGCCCGAGCGGCAGCGCGGTATTTCGAACTCCATGGGCACGGACTCTATCCCTGATACAGAAAACGCGCGCCCACCAGAATCAGTACAGTTCCCAGCAGTCTGCGCAACACCGGCATGGGAAGATGCTGCGCCCAACTGGCTCCGAAATAACTTCCGACGCAGATGCCCAGCGCAATCAGCAGCGCGAGCCGCAGATCGAAATGCTGCGACCGGGCATACGGAATGAACGCGATGAACCAGATCGGCAGCGAGGAGATCAGCAGCGCGGTCCCTTGCGCACGCAACTGGTCCATGCGGAACAGATAAATCAGGGCGGGAATGATGAAAGCACCGCCCGTCCCAGTGATCCCAACCAGAACACCCACTACGGCACCGACGAGGAGTTGCAGCAGCACGCTCATGCTTGATCCGCTCGGAGGGAATTGCCGGAACGTTTCCGGCCGTCGCATTGTAAATGGGGAGACTCGCGATCGCGAGCGGATCGATGGAGTCTGCGAGCTATACCCAAACGGGAAAGAATCCAACGCCCAAGGAAGCGATGCGGCGGGAGAGACCGTCGCCTGGAACGCCCATAAAGAGCGATTGCGGCCCCGTAGGCGGGCCCCTGGCCCCGGGGGATTCAGGGTTTTGTTCGTGGACCAGCGCTGCGAGCCCCTATCAACGATCCTGGCGCGATCCGATAGCTAGTGGCTAATATCGAGACGAGCCCTCCGGGGCGCAGAAACACGCAACCGTCCCGCAATCAAATTTCGTCAGGCCGCGCCCTTCACTTCCACTCCAGCCCATTTCTCGAGCAGGGTCAGCGTGGCCGCATAGTCCAGATCCTGGTGTCCCTCTTCGGCGGCCATTTCGTACACTTCCTCGACGGTTTCGAGCGCCGGCAGTTTGACGCGCGCCTCCTTCGCGGCCGCGAGCGCGAGGTGAATATCTTTCAGCATGAGGCGCAAGGGGAAGTTGGGTGTGAAGTCACGCTTCAGGATGAACGGGGCCTTGTACTCCACGACGCCCGATCTCACCATCGACGCCTGGATGAGGGGCAGCAGCGCATCGATGCTCACCCCGAGCTTGGTGGCGAGCGTGAGCGCCTCGGCGAAGCCTTCAAAGATCAACGCGATCTGCAGATTCATGACGAGCTTGGCAGCCTGGCCCTTGCTGGTTTCGCCCATGCGGAACACCTGCTTGCCCATGGCCTTAAAGAGCGGATCGAGTTTGGCGAGAACGGCTTCGTCCCCGCCCATCATGAAGATCAAGCTGCCCGCTTCGGCGGCCACCTTGGAACCGGTGACGGGCGCGTCGACGTAGTCCACGCCTTTGGCGCGAAGTCGTTCGGCGAACTGGTGCTCGGCGGAGGGCGAGATGGTGCTGGAATCGACCACGATGGCACCCGCGGCGATCGACGACTCCACGCCCTGTGGACCAAACAGAACGGTTTCGACCGCCTGGGTGTCAGAGACGCACATCCAGACCACTTCAGCGCCATTCGCGGCGTCGGCCGGAGATTCGGCGGCGCGAGCGCCCTCAACCTGCTTTCCGGGCGTGCGGTTCCACGCTGCGACTTCATGACCCGCCTTCACCAGATTCGCCGCCATCGGCCGTCCCATGATTCCCAATCCCAAGAAAGCAACACGCATTGCCGGATTCTCCAGTTTTCGGTTCGTGGTAAAGACGCGGCCACCGCGTCTCCTGGCTGGACATCGTCTCGGTGCGAGAAAAAAGCAAGACGGGGCAAGCCCCGTCTCTACCGGTAGCTGGATTAGATATGACCGTCGTAACTATGGTCAAGCAATCTGACGCAGATTTGCTCTAAAATAGCGGTACTGTTTCCCGCTTGAACAGTTTTTGCAGACCGCTGAGGATGAACGGGATCCTGCGCGTCTGTCGGGATTGACGACCGGGCATGGGATCGAAGCCGGATCCCCGGTTTTACTGGGATCGATGATTAAAGCGACTCTTAGAAACCCGGCTCTGCGCAAGCGGGCACAGCAATTCGGACGGCTGGTTCGGCACTCGGCGGTCACTCCCCGAACCGGCTATACCCACAAACCACAACTGGTGACCAACGGGGAACTGGGTGTCACATTCATCGGCCATGCCAGTTTCTTTGTGCAGATGGGCGGACAGAACGTCGTCCTCGACCCCAACTTCGCGCGCTGGCTGTTTGTGCTGAAGCGGTTACGTAAACCGGGCCTGCGGGTTGACGACCTGCCGCCCATTGACCTGGTGTTGGTCACGCACGCGCACTTCGACCACTTGCACCGGCCTTCGTTGCGGGCGATTGTGAACCACACGCGCCGGCGCACGGGCAAGGCTCCGACGATTGTCGTGCCGCATCACGTGTTTGACCTGGTCTCCGATCTGGGCTTTGAAGAAATCATCGAGCTGGACTGGTGGAATCAGTACCGCCACGGCGGGTTGACCGTGACGCATGTGCCTTCGCGGCACTGGGGGGCGCGCATTTTGAAGGATTCGCATCGCGGATACGGCGGCTATGTGCTTCGTTCCGAGAAGCATTCGCTCTATCATGCTGGGGATACGGCGTACTTTTCCGGCTTCCGCGAGATCGGGCAGCGATTGTCGCCCGAGGTCGCTCTGTTGCCGATTGGCGCCTACAATCCCGAACAGTTCCGCAACGTGCACACCAGCCCGGGAGACGCCACGCGCGCTTTCATGGATCTCAATGCCCGCTGGATGGTGCCGATGCACTACGGAAGCTTCCGGCTTTCGCACGAACCGATTGACGAACCGCTGCAACTTCTTGAAAAAGAAGCGAAGAGTGCGGGGGTCGCGGATCGGGTGGTCGTGCTGGAAGAGGGTGTGACGAGGTTTTTTTGAAGGACCCCGGTCGGTTTTCGGCGGTCAGCTTTCAGGTGGCTCCTGGGGCGTGGTTGGGTTAGTCCACGACTGGCAGTTCGCGCCTTACCAGGCGTAAGGCCAACAATCCGCCGACCACCACATCAAAGATCAGACAGAAACCGGGCCACCACTGCGGCACACCCGGGTTTTCGATGAACCAGGGACGAACGAAGTCAAACACTCCGTGCCCCACAAGAGCAGCGACGACCAACCAAAGATCTCTTTTGACGCCCAGGATGCCAAGTAACAGGAATCCGCTGGCAACAACGATTTCCATTGCGAGTGTCCGCCGAGAAGCTCCCATTACAGCAAACAAGACATAGTAGGAGGCGATTGCGATCAGCACGGTCGGATAGAACACGCGCTCGCGGTCGAAGCCGGTAATGATGGCGAGGCCGGCCACAGCCAAAGAGAGGATCAAGCCAATCCAGTATTCCATTTGGTTGCCGCACCTCCACAGCATCTGCAAACTCTAACGTGGGCGTATTCAAAAACTAGAGTTTCTTTGGAAGAACGCCCCTGCGCGTAAAGGGCGGGATGGGGCTTCTCTCTCCGGAGAGAAGCACAGCGGGAACGGTCCGACGATTTCTGGCGACCCTCGGGGCAATCCGTTCGAAGGAGTGCCCGAAGGAGTGCCGAGTTCGAGGCGAGGTCAATCGGCGCGCTCGGTCTGGACTTTTCGAAACGGCAGTCCCCGAGTCTTCTGGGCGGTTTCGAGGTACGCTCTCAGCTTTGCCTTGTCTTCTTCCGCCATGCGCACGAACCGAATCCCATTGCCCAAGTGGGGGTCCCGGCTGACCACCTCGGCGCGCGCCCGTATCTTTTTATCGTCCAGCCAGAGCACCACATCCACGCCCGTCGGAGCCTCCAGGGTCTGCAGCAGTTCGATGTAGCAGCCCCCTTCGCTGACGTTAGTGACCTGGCCGCGGCGGGGATAATCCTCCATCAGATGCTGCGCCTCTGCCGGCACCGACACCCTCACGCGCGGATATTTCCTCTCCACTGGCCACGTCATGGCTGACCCAGCATTTGTTGCTCTGGTTAGGCCATATTGTACATCTGGTTAGTGTGTAGCACAGCGATCAGGGGAATCGCAGAAAGCACCTAGGAGGGGCGCTGCGAGCGGCGAAACCGTTTTGTCATCAAGCAGATCGGGGGGGCCGCAGCGCCGGGAACGAGGAGGTTCGCCCGGGTCTTCGCTCTGAGGTTCGGTGCACCAATGTGTACCGGGATCCGGCTCACAGTTGGGCTATAATGGGCCTAGTTTTTCCCCTGCCGGCGTGTATCCATGGACCAAACCTCGGGGCTCTTGACAACGAACGCCACTGTTCATGTTACGGCTGAGCCCCGCCTGTTGGCCGAACTGGAACCCGCCTACCGTGTTTTCCTCAGCAACCTGGCCGACATAGTTCTCTTTCGGACGGTCGCGCAGGTCCCTAGCACGTCCCCACCCGGAATTTTCTGGTGTGATGTCTTCGTGCATTCACGGATCTCGTGGTGGTCGTTCGTGGAATCCATGCTCTGGCACACGGTGGCGGCGGTGGCGGTGTGGGCGCTTTCCGCGGGAGGTACGCTGCCCAGACCGGCCCAGCAGAGACCGTCGTATTCCAAATCGAGCCTCTATTATTATCCGCCTTCACACTCGTTCTCGGCACGAACCAGCAGCAGCCCGCGAGCTGCGCCGTCGAGAGCACGACAGGAATCAGCCCACCAGGCGGCGATGCGGGTGGCGCGGGAGCAGCGGCGGGACCAGAACACCGTCGCGCCGCCCGACGCCAAGCTGACGGGTCACGCGCGAGCACCCAACCTGGGAGCGCCGAATCCGGCCATGCCCACAGCGCCTCTCTCGGCGACCGGGCGCGCGAGGCTGACGCTGCCTTCGGACTGGGCTTCGGTAGTCGCCCCACCGCCCGATCTGAGCCGGGTTAGAAGTCGCCGCGATGGTTTGTCGCAAGCTTCCGTGGTGGCGCCTCCGCCGGACGTGGGGGGCATTTCCGGACGACGTGCAGTGAATGGCCCGAATGGGCGCGTGATCGAGCCGCCCCCGAGCGCGCAAGGCTCAATGCGCGGGAGCGGGGGCTTGCTTGGCGACGCGCGCGCGCGCGCATTGTCGGGCGGAGGATCGCAGGTGGTCCCGCCACCACCGTCGGTGCAGGGCGCGGGAAGTGGTGGCCGCGGACTGATGAGTTCCTTGTCGGGAGCGGGTGGGCCGGTGGTGCCGCCGCCTCCGTCGGTACAGGGCACAGGAAATGGTGGCGCCGGGAGGTTGGCTTCGTTATCGGGCGGTGGCTCACCGGTACCTCCGCCGCCTTCGGTGCAAGGCACAGGCAGTATCGGAGCCGGACGGCTGGGTTCGTGGGCGGGCGGTGGCTCAAAAATTGTACCGCCTCCGCCATCACTTCAGGGTGCGGGCCATGGTGCGGGCGGACGGGGCGCGGGTTCGCTGGCTGACGGTGGCTCGCAGGTCATTCCGCCGCCTCCGTCGGTGCAGGGTGCTGGCAATGGTAGAGGCGGACGCCTGGGATCGTTAGGGGGCGGAGGTTCGCTAGTCGTGCCGCCGCCTCCGTCGGTGCAGGGTGCTGGCAATGGTGGAGGCGGACGCCTGGGATTGTTAGGGGGCGGAGGTTCGCTAGTCGTGCCGCCGCCTCCGTCGGTGCAGGGTGCTGGCAATGGCGGAGGCGGACGCCTGGGATCGTTTGGGGGAGGTGGGTCGCAGGTGATCCCGCCGCCTCCCTCGGTGCAGGGCGCGGGGAATGGCGGAGGCGGACGGGGCATAGGTTCTGTGGGGGGTGGCGGTTCGCCCGTCATCCCACCGCCTCCGTCGGTGGGGGGCGGCAATGGTAACGGAGGCGGACGTCTAACTGCACTGGCGGGTGGCGGCCCGGAAATGGCCCCGCCGCCTTCGGGCGGGGGCGGACTTTACGCTGGTTCCACCGGACCTTTGGCTCCGATGGACTCGCTTTCGACAGATGCGCCCATGACAGCGCCACCGGCAGCTGAAATCCCGCAAGGACCACCTCCGGAGGACCTGCCTCTCCAGCTGGTCAGTCTGGCGATGCCCACGTCGGGTTCGTCATTTTTCTCGAACTACGAGGTTTTCATCGCAAAGAGGCGAGTTCGGAAAGGCACGACCGAACTCATCAAACTGGTGTACGTGTTTCTGCCGTATCAGAAGCGGTTGTCGGAGTACGTGCAGAGTAATGCGAAGGTGTACACGCTGCGGGTCACGCGAGATCCCTCCTGCGACGAATCTCTGATGCAGATGACCTGGTCGGAAGTCGACCAGCCCACCCCGGGAGCGCAGGACTCGGCCAAGCACGACCTGCTGAGCGCGGGCGACAAGAACAGCCGGCTGCCGTGCTATCGCACCACCGCGGATGACTACCAGCGGGCGCTGGTAAAAGGGCGGTAGGAGCGGGGGCCGACGCAGGGAGGGTGGGGAGCTTGCGGTTGTTGGTCATGTTTTTTCGCCTATTGCTCGAGGGGGGAGCAGATATCTCGGGCCATCCTGGCTCGGGATCGAAGAAGCATTGGGACAAACTGCAGACAGTTGAAGGTCCTCCATGCCGGATTTTGCCCACTGGAGCGTATTTCTCACCGCAACGATTGTTCTGCTCGTGATTCCTGGACCGTCTGTTTTGTTTGTGGTTGCGCGTGGAATTGACCAGGGTTTCGAGCAGCCTTGTTCTCTTCTGCAGGGCTCGCGGTTGGGGATCTCTTCCAGGTTCTGTGCGCGGCGATGGGGCTCTCAACGTTGCTCGCCTCGTCGATCGTAGTTTTCACCGCCGTGAAGTATGCGGGTGCCGCCTATCTCATATTTCTTGGCCTGCGACGGATCCTCGAAAAAAACACTCCGTGGCTCCCAGGCTCGACCAGTGGCCAGCCTCCCCTTCGAGAAAAACCGGTACGTTCTTTGGT
This sequence comes from Terriglobales bacterium, assembly GCA_035643915.1. Lineage (GTDB taxonomy): Bacteria > Acidobacteriota > Terriglobia > Terriglobales > Acidobacteriaceae > Gp1-AA133. The sequence goes on from DASQPN010000062.1 coordinate 15,019, forward strand.
TCTTCAAGCATTCTGAGGGCCGGTGTGGATGCAGATTCTTGTTCTTGGCAGTGTATTTGTTGTTCTCGGTTTTGTGACGAACGCCACCTATGGACGATTGGGTGGCAAACTGGGCTCATTGGCGAAGCGAAGCGTGCGCTTCCAGACGGCGGCGCGATATGTCGGGCGCGGCACTCGGGTCGCTTTTGGGTTTGCCGCGGCCTTGGCTCGCGTGTCCCACCGACCGGCCCACGCCACACGATGATATGTGTTTTCTTCCAGACGGAGTCTTCCCATCGGAATCATGGCGAACCCGGCATGGTCCAAATGCGTAGCTCACCGTGGTGGCCGCTGGCAACGATGATTGCGTGCGTCGCACAGAAAGCGAGAGCGGTTACCGGGCACTCATGAGGCCAGGGTGCGATTTCGCGCCCGGTGGATGCGTCCCAGAGGCAAACGAAACAGTCCCTGTATCGTGCTCCCGGTTCGTCCTGGCCGCACTGCCCGTTGCAACGTAGCGGCCGTCAGGAGACAGGTCTCCGCAATTCGCGTAGTCATAGTCGTCGGTCCGGAATCGCCGCACGACTCGACCTGACCCAATTTCCCAGAGAAAGCACCCATGTCCTGCGGTGAAGAGATGTCTGCCATCCGGGCAGAGCCGTCCGGAGTTCACCCATGCGGTGTGCTCGACGGCCTCGGCGAATCTCTCCGTAGCTCGAATCCCCCAAAATCAGAACGGTCCAGACACCCGACAAGCTCAACGTTCGCTTGGGATGAGAGCAATGGTTGCAAAGAGGACGTCGACGCTCAGATCCCACAACTCCCTCGTCAGGGAGAGTCATAAAATAGAATATCTGAGTCCTAACTGGGCACCACCGCGCGTCAGGCTATTATCGTGGCTCTCCCTTAGCCGTCTCCGTTCCGGAACGATCCCAGGGTGGCAAATCCCATGTCCGTGCGTTTTTCCGCGAGGTCAGCCATGAAGCAGATGAACCTGACGAGGTCTACAGCTGTTTGGCGGAGGCGCCTGCAGCCAGTTCGCGCAGCACGGTGAGAAATCCGGAGGCCGCTTCGGGATCGGCGAGCGATTCCAGATCGACCGTGGCGGAGAAGTTCGGGGAGTCAGGGCGGAAGCGGACTTTGAGGAAATTGTGTTCGCGGGAGGTCATCAGGGCGTTTACGACGGGGGTGAGTTCCTGGGTCCATTTGGCGCGGGTCGTGAGCACGACCGGGCCGGGACGAGAGATTTCCCATTGGCCGTCGCGGTGGGAAGACTTGCCATTGCTGTGGCCGCACCAGCGATGATTCAGCACCTCGAGGCGGAAGGCGGGCGGACAATCCAGATCGGCTTCGAAGGTGAGGGTCTCTTTCTGCTTGCGGCAGTGGCTGACCAGCCATTGCACGGGCAGGGGACGCGGCAGGAGGTTCAGGGTCAGGTGGGCGTTTTCAAACCAGCGGGAAGGGAATTGAAAGCGCGCCTGCAGGCGTGAGCTTCCTGACCAACGCGACTCGACGACTTTGCCCCGGCCGCGGCAGGCAATCTGCACCCAGCGAAGAGCCGCCGCGCCCTTACGCCGGTTATAGCGTGCGAAGGCGAAATACCAGATGCCCAAGGAAACGGCGGCACCCAAAGCGTCGATCAGTAGTAGGCGCCCCACAGACGGAGACCTCTTTCCCGCAATGGTACGTCCGATGACTGAAAGAGAGCAAGGGCCCAAACGTGCGAAATTTTTGGGGAAGAAATGACGGGGCATCCGCCCGTCCGCTGCGGGCGGGGAGCGGGTTGGTTCCCTGGTATGAGCTCGGGATTTCGGCAGGCCGGCTCAGACGCCGGCTAAACGCCTCAACTCCGACCCTCGCTCGAGGCTGCCGCTCGATTATTGAGGAAAGGCTTGCCCGAGCGTGCGGTGGAAAGCCCGGCCTTTCCCCTAGAATGAGCTTCGGATGGGAACACTTGACTTCAAGATCCGGGAATTCCGGCGCAGCGACTTCGATAGGCTCTGGGAAATCGATCAGCAATGCTTTTCGCCGGGAATCTCCTATTCTCAGCTGGAACTGCTGACGTACATCCGGCACCCGCAGTCGTTTACGCTGGTGGCGGAGCGGGTCGCGGGTGGAGATCAGAAGCAGGGCGTCGACGGCGCGGAAGCCGTGGGGTTCATCGTGGCCGAAGCGGGGCGGAATCGGGGGCACGTCATCACCATTGACGTTCTGGAGCCAGCCCGGCGGAGCGGGCTGGGATCGAAGCTGCTGGCGGCGGCGGAGAATCGGCTCCTGGAACTGGGTTGTGGCGCGGTCTTTCTGGAGACCGCGGTGGACAACGCGCCTGCGCTGGCTTTTTACAAGCGGCACGAATACTTCCTGGTGAAAACCGTACCCTGCTACTACTCGACGGGGGTGGACGCTTTTGTACTGAAAAAAGATTTGCTCTCGCCTGCTCCCGCCAGCTAACTTGCCTGCATGAAAATTGCGATCCAAGGGGAACCTGGGGCTTTCAGTCATGAAGCGGCGCTCCGGATGGTGCCGCGCTCGACGATTGTGCCTTGCGCACGCTCGGCGGAGGTCTTCGACCGCGTTGGTCGCGGATCGGTGGGGGGCGCAGTGATCCCGATCGAGAATTCGCTGGCCGGGTCGGTCGCCGAGCACTTCGATCTTTTACTCAGCCGGGACGTGTTCATTCAGAGCGAGTTTCCGCTTCGCATCGTGCACAACGTGATTGCCGCTCCGGGGGTGAAGTTCCGGGATCTTCGGCGGGTCTTCTCGCATCCGGTGGCACTCGATCAGTGTCGTGATTTCTTCAGCCGCTATCCGCAGATTGAGCCGGTGGCTTTTTACGATACAGCGGGCAGCGTGAAGCACGTGATCGAGAATCGATTGGGGGATTCGGCGGGCATCGCGGGGCGGCAGGCAGCCAGCGTCTATGCGGGAACGATTCTGAAAGCCGGCATTGAAGACGATAAACAGAACTTCACGCGGTTTTTTCTGATTCGCAAAGGCCGGCGGGTGCGGCCCGGGGCCAACAAGACTTCGCTCGCCTTCAGCGTGAAGAATGTTCCGGGGGCGCTGTTCAAGGCGCTGAGCGTGTTTGCGCTGCGCGATATCAGCTTGAGCAAGATCGAGTCGCGCCCGGTGCGGGGGCGGCCGTGGGAGTATGTCTTCTATGTGGACATTCTGCGCGGGGACGATGAGCCGGCGCGCAACGCGCTGCGGCATCTGGGCGAGGTGGCGGACCTGGTCAAGGTGCTGGGGGTTTATCGAGCGGCCTAAGGAAATACAACCTCGGGCAGAGCGCCAGAGTCAGATAGGCAGGGGCTTTGAACGCTGAAGAGCACACCAGCCGCAGGAATTTTGTCCTGCGATCGGCCGAGGTTGGCGCGCGGTTGGCGATTCCCGGCCTTGCGCATTCGGCGACGCGCAGGAAAAAGGGGAAGGAGCCCGAGGGACTTTCACCCGTCGAGGACCTGATGCGTGCGCGACAGCGTGCTCAACCGGATCCTGCTGATCTACGACGAGCATCTTCCGGCACCTCGACGCCCGACAGGAGTTCGACCCGTCCATTCCTGCCGGCACCGCGGGAATCATCCGGCATTTGGTGGAGGGTGCCACGAGAATCTGGAGGAGGATTTTCGGTTCCCCCGCTTCCGCAAGGCCCACACGCTGGTCGACCTGGTGGATATCTTGCTCGAGCAGCACCGGGCGGGGCGGCGAGTCACGGCGCAGATCGAGCGACGGGCGAACGCGGGCGCCCTGAAAGAGGAGGGCGGCGCCGCTCGGCTTCCGGGGGGGGCCGGAAGCGGGGATTCCCTAACCGATAACCGGAGGGGTAACCTGTACTATTGACAGGGTGCAAAACTGCCGGAAGGGTTTTATAATCCAACGCTCTACGGGGAAGAACCCGTCCG
>DASQPN010000063.1:0-38052 GCA_035643915.1 Terriglobales bacterium
GCGTTAGACCCTTGCCGACCTGCATTCGTCGCTTCCTTGCGGGTTGCGACGCGCGATCTCGACTCGGGCTCCGGGCTCACCGCCAACCGGATAAATCAGTCCAACGCCTCGGGACTCTATCTTGCCTTCGACGGGTGCTCCCGTTCTCCTCGACCAGCGCTTAGCTATAGACCCTTGCTGGCCTTCCCTCTCTCATTTTGCAATGGGTGAGGGTGACCTCGCTTGAGCCCCGGACGCTACACCAATCGGAAAAACTTTGGAACGTGTCAAAGAACGAGGTTGTTTTTACGCTTCTTAATTTTAGAGTCAATCAAAACTGTGCAACTTTATCTCCTGTAGAATCAACTGAGTGCAGCCCGTTCACAGGGCCATGACGGCTTTTGGTGCAATCGCGCGGAGGATTTTGTTCGCCGGGCCCATGGGGCGCGCGTTTTCCCGCTTCCATGGCGTCGCGAGTTCGTTTTGTGCTGGCATGCGCGCCCCTCTCTCCGTGTGGAAATCTCGTCACCATCCAGGAATCATGCGGACTCAGAAGTGTTCAAAACAGGACAGGTGGTCCGGAAAGGCACTTACCGGAACGCTTTGTTCCTCCTAGAATCGCGGCGGGGGGAGACTGCGATGACCATCTACAGTGACGCTCGGGGCAAGATCGTCGATGCCAACGGGAATCCGCTCTTCAAACTGGCCGGTCTGGTGATCGCAGGATTCATCGCCATCCTTGTGTTGTTCAGCTGCGTCACCAGAGTCGGCACGGGCCGAGTGGGCGTCCTCACCCTCTTCGGGCGCGTGACGGGAGAGGTTCTGCCCGAAGGCATTCACCTGATCAATCCACTGAAGACGAACAACGAGATGTCGATCCAGACGCAGACCATCAAGGAATCGGCCAGCGTGCCCTCCAGCGAGGGTCTGGTCATGAATCTCGATACCTCGCTCATCTACCACCTCAATCCCGACAAGGCGGCGGAGGTATTCCAGAAGATCGGCGGGGACTACGAGGCGGTGGTGGTCGAACCCACCCTGCGCGCCGCGATCCGCGAGGCAACCGCCTCTCACACCGCGAACGCACTCTACACCGGGGAACGGGAAATGGTGGCAAAGCAGATCAGCGACCAGCTCACCGCCCAGCTGAACCAGCGGGGATTGCTGGTGGAGAATGTTCTCCTGCGAGACATCCAGTTGCCGCAAACGCTCAAGGCCTCGATCGAAGCGAAACAGCAGGCCGAGCAGGAAGCGCTCGCCATGAACTTTCGCCTGCAGAAGGAGAAGCAGGAGGCTGAACGAAAGCGCATCGAAGCAGCGGGCGTCCGCGACTTTCAACAAATTGTCGCGCAGGGCATCAGCCCGGCGCTGCTCGAATGGAAAGGGATCGAAGCGACCGAAATGCTTTCCAAGAGCCCCAACACGAAGGTGGTCGTAATCGGCAACGCCAAGAACGGCCTGCCGCTGATCCTTGGGCAATAACCTGCGACCGAGATCGGTCGAACGGCTGCTACCATAACCATGTGACCGCACTGCTCGACGTCCGGGGCTTGAGCGTGGCATTCGCCTCGCAAGCCAACCTGACTCAGGCTTCCCGGCAATCTCAGAACAAGCCTCTGCCCGCGCCGGATGGGAGCGAGGTTCGACCGTCGCGCGAATGGTTTGCGGTGCGCGACCTCTCCTTCAGCATCGCTCGACGCGAAGTCCTTGGGTTGGTGGGCGAGTCGGGGTCCGGGAAATCCATTACTTCCCTGGCGGTCATGCGTCTTCTCCCGCCCCAAGCTCGTCCTTCCGGAGAAATTCTCTTCTCAAACGCGCACGCCCAACCGAGCAATCTGCTCCAGATCCCGGACGAGGAGATGCGCGAGTTGCGCGGATCTCGCATCGCCATGATCTTCCAGGAGCCGATGACGGGGCTGAATCCGGTGATGCGAGTGGGCGACCAGATTGCCGAAGCCATCCTCGCGCATACCGAGGTTTCAAGATCAGAGGCATGGCAGCTTGCGGTGGAAGCAATGAAGGATGTCGCCATTGCCGATTCGGAGCGCCGCGCCCGCGATTATCCCCACCAGCTCTCGGGGGGCATGCGGCAGCGGGTGATGATTGCCATGGCGATCGTCCACCGTCCCCAACTGCTCATTGCTGATGAGCCAACCACGGCGCTGGATGTCACGATTCAGGCGCAAATCCTCGACCTGCTGGCTGAGCTTCGCGAGAAGTTCGATCTGGCTATGCTTTTCATCTCCCACGATCTGGCGGTGATCTCACAAGTGGCGGATCGAGTCGCAGTAATGTACGCCGGGAGCCTCGTAGAATTAGGCAGCAAACCGGATATCTTTCAAGCGCCCTGCCATCCTTACACGCGCGGACTTCTGAAAGCTGTGCCGACTTTGAAAACCGATCGCACCTGCCCGCTCCCGACCATCGAGGGAACGGTCCCGCCCTCGCATGCCGCGCCCCCGGGGTGTCCATTCGAGCCCCGTTGCGCGGATCGAGTGACGCACTGTGCCCGGAATTTCCCCCCGCTCGCAGAGGTTGCCGTCGGGCATTGGGCGCGTTGCCCGGTAATCAATCCCACCACCTAGCCGCGTCCCGTCGTATAATCGCGAATTTGTCCGGTGCATTTGTGCGAATTCTCGTTCTGAGTGACATTCACGGCAACCTGGACGCACTGGAGGCCTGCCTCGGGGCGGCCGGCCCTTACGACACCGTCGTCAATCTGGGCGACATTGTGGGCTACGGCGCCAGCCCCAACGAGGTGATCGAGCGCTCGCGCAGCCTGGGCAAATGTTTCGTGCGCGGGAACCACGACCGAGCCACCTGCGGCCTGATGGACCTCAAAGACTTCAATCCCATCGCCGGGCTCGCTGCCCTTTGGACACGCGATCAACTCACTCCGGAAAACCTGGAGTGGTTGCGAAGTTTGCCGCAAGGTCCGGTGCAGATCCCGGAGGTCCCGGAAGTCCAATTCGTGCACGGCTCACCCATCGACGAAGACGAGTACCTGGTGACGTTGCATGACGCGCTGGAGCCGCTGTCGGCTCTGCCGCTCCCCGTCACTTTTTTTGGGCACACCCATTTGCAGGGCGCGTTCTCGTTCAAGACTGCCGCGGCCGACGCTTATCGGCCCCCGTACAAAACCATCGGGCAGAACGAGAGTACGAAGTTTGCGCTCGAGCGGGATGTGCGCTACCTGGTGAATCCCGGATCCGTGGGGCAGCCCCGCGATGGCGATTGGCGCGCCGCGTCCGCCATCTTCGATACCGATACCTGGATTGTCACGTTTCAACGCGCTCCCTATAACCTGAAGAGCGCGCAGGACCGGATCTTCGCCGCCAACCTTCCGCAGCGGCTGGCGACCCGGTTGGCCGCGGGGCGATAGGCCTCAGGCCACGGGCAGCAGACGGTTCTCACCGTTGTACACTTCTTGGATGCCCTCTCACGTTCGTGGGAAAACCGATTCTCCCTCCGGGTCGAGCGGCCGGTTTCCGCCGCAGGTGCGGCCAGAGACTTACCTCATCGCCCAGATCGACGGTGGTTCGCGAGGGAACCCCGGACCTGCAGGCTATGGAGTGGTCATCACCGATCAGGCGGGGCACAAAGTCGCAGCCCTGAGCGAATATCTCGGTCACCAGACCAACAACTACGCCGAGTACAACGGACTGCTGGCCGCGCTCGATTACGCGCTCGAGCACGGGCACAAGGCCCTGAAAGTAATCGGCGACTCCGAGCTTCTGGTGAAGCAGATTCGCGGCGAGTACCAGGTCAAAAGCCCGGCGTTGCGGGAGCTCTATCAGCGCGCCCAACAGAGGATCGCGCGGCTCGAATGGTTTTCCATTCAGCACGTTTTGCGGGAGGGGAATGTGGAAGCCGATCGCCTGGCGAATGCGGCGATGGATCAGGGGATGGGCCGCGGCGTCCCGGCTCCGGCCCCGGCTTCAGGCCCAAGAGGTCAGGAATTCAGGGGCGTGGTTCGGGGTGGCGTCGTCGTCCTCGAGGGCGGCAAGTTGCCGGAAGGTACTAAAGTGCAGATCCGCGTTCGCGAGTAGTTCGTTCGAAACCCTGCTGTCGGCCCTGCTCACTGGGCTGCTGAAGTGTGATCGTGGATGATCCTCCATCCCGCCGGGAATTTTCGGAAGATCAGGGTGAACACACCGTGGGGCGTTTTGCCGTCGGACATGGTCAGGCGCCACGCCCCGCGCACGAAAGCTGCGTCTGCTCCCAGGGGCTCCACGCGGAGGCCGGAGAACTCCAGCTCTCCCATCTCCTTCCCCCCGCCCTGGTAGGTCTTGCGATAGCGCTCAAGCGCTCCCTGCCAGCCCGACGTCTCCTCGACACCTGAAAACAACGTCAGATCCGGCGAGTTCCAGTACCCGGCCATGAAGGCGTCCAGATGGTGGGCGTTCCAGGCATCCTGCTGGGTGTGCAAAACCTGCTCGACCGCGGCTTTCACATTTTGATTTGAGGTATCTCCGGCGATGCCGAAGGTAAAAGTCAGGATCACAATCACGACGGTCAGCAGCGAGCTGTGGATGCGCATCGGCTCCTCCGGGAGCGGACCAGTTTCCGATCACCGGAGAGTTGTCGAGGAAGAGGTTCTGGCCAGCTTATCCGCTCAAACTTATCCGCTCAAAAGATGACAGCGGCGTTCGCCGCTGGGATCGGCCCTTCAATTGAGAGCGCTTTAAGCCGGGTTCTTCTTGGCCGCCAGGCGCTTCACCTCGGCCACTTCCCAGGGCCGCTTCTTGCGCTCAGCTTGCGGCTTGTCGCGGTCGACGACGCGATCGTACTGGTAGGACTCGCTCACCGTTCCCAGCGATTCGTTGTACAAGCTGGGCAGACCGAGAGCTTCCTTCAATTCTTCGGAAAACAAGTGCAGGGCCTTCAAATGATCGGCGGTTGCCGGAATTTCTGTCTTCGAGGTTTTCAGGAACTGCTGGTAGCCGCGGTTCACCAACTTCGAGATCTCGCTGCCGACCAGGTATCCCGGGTAGGCGAAGATCTTCACGCCGTCCGGGTCCGCCTTCTGGATCGCGGCCGACACGTTGTACTTCTTTAAGAAGACTCGCCCGGCAGTCCCGGGAGCTTCGAGCACGTCGAAACCATGCTCGCGCAGCCAGGCTAGCGCGTCTTCGTATGTTTTCTGTGTAAGCTTGGTCGCCATTCCCTGTGATCAATCCCTTCTTCGACTCTCCACCGGTTTAGATGCGGTTGCTAAGGAAAGAGTGCGTATCGAAAACTTGGTTGGATCCCGGAAACCTCTTCTATAATCCAATGCAGGTAGTAAATACCTCTTTTGCCGATTCAGGCACATTACTATAGTCACGCGAGTCTTATCCACATGACGCAGGTTTCGACCAAACCCGCGGGAGTCGGCCAAGATTCATCCCAATCGAACTCGACGCATCCGTCTGCTCGTCTTGGGCTGAGCGCTCTGGAACGCGTCGGAAACACTCCCCTGCTGCGATTGGAGCGGGTCGCGGACGGCTTGCCCGACGTCCAAATTCTCGGCAAAGCCGAATGGTACAACCCGGGCGGCTCAGTCAAGGACCGGGCCGCGGCCAACATCATCGCCCAGGCGAAGAGCAGTGGAAAGCTGACGCCCGGCAAGGTCCTGCTTGATTCGACCAGCGGCAACACCGGCATCGCCTACGCGATGATCGGCGCTGCTCAAAGCATTCCGGTCACGCTCTCCATGCCGAAAAACGTTTCGCGCGAGCGCAAGCGGATCCTCGAAGCCTACGGCGCGAACATCATCTACACCGACCCGGGCGATGGATCCGATGGTGCAATTCGCATGGCGCGCGAGCTGTACGCCAAGCATCCGGATCTTTACTACTACGCCGACCAGTATTCGAACGACGCCAACTGGCAGGCTCACTACCATGGCACGGCCAACGAGATCTGGCAGCAAACGGAAGGCCGCATCACGCACTTCGTTGCGATCCTCGGCACCAGCGGAACTTTCATGGGCACGGCTCGCCGCCTGAAAGAACTTAATCCGCGCGTGCGCTGCATTTCGCTGCAGCCGGATTCTGCGTTCCACGGGATTGAAGGAACCAAACACATGGCGACCGCCATGGTTCCCAAAATCTACGACCCGAAGCTGGCCGATGAAGACCTCGCCATCGCCACCGAAGATGCCTACAAGATGGCCAAGCGGCTGGCGCGGGAAGAAGGACTGCTCGTGGGCATCTCGGCCGCGGCTGCGGTGGTGGGCAGCGTGAAGGTCGCCGAAACTCGCAAGCAGAGACAGCCCGCGGTCATTGTGACCATCCTGTGCGACTCCGGTGACAAGTACCTGAGCGAGCGCTTCTGGGACGAGGCTTAGGCATTTTCAATTTCCAATCGCCAATTTGCAATTGAACCCATCGCACCTCAGAACCACAATCGGGAATCGCGGAAATCTCTCGAGATTCCGCGGGAAGCAACCTTCATGTTGAGAATCAGTCAAAGGGAATTCGAATCGATCCGCCGGCATGGCGAGGAAACCTATCCGCACGAATGTTGTGGGGTCCTGCTGGGCCAGATGGACGGCGATATCCGCCACGTCACCTCCACCGCTCGCTGTGGCAACACGCGCACGGATTCTCCCGAGAACCGCTACCATATCGACCCCAAGGAACTGGTTCGCATCCAGCGCGAGGGGCGCGCGCGCAACGAAGACATCATCGGTTTTTATCATTCCCACCCCGATCATCCAGCGCGATGGTCGCAGACCGATCTGGCCGAAGCCCACTGGTTGGGGTGTTCCTACGTGATCACTCGGGTCGCCCAGGGCAAGGCCGACATTACCAATTCTTTTGGGCTCACCGGTACCGACGAATCGGATAAGGCGTTTGTGGATGAGCCAGTCGAAGTGGCCTAGGCGCCGCCGCTGCCGATTGGGACCCACTGTCGGCGACCGGGGGCCGAGGAGCCAAAACGTCGATCCCCCCTGCATCCTCGACCCCGTTTATGGCATCATCTAATGCATGGCTAAGGTCCACATTCCAACCCCTTTGCGCCAGTACGCCGGCAAGCAGGCTGCCGTGGAGGTCAAAGCGGGCTCGATCGCAGAAGCGCTTTCCGATCTGGTCAGCCAGCACCCTGATTTGCGCCGCCACCTCTACACCGACGATGGCAAGTTGCGGGCCTTCGTCAATGTCTATCTGAACGATGAAGACGTGCGCTACCTGCAGAAAGAGGCCACCGCGGTCAAAGACAGTGATACCATTTCCATCGTGCCCTCGATCGCAGGGGGCCGGCTGGCTCGATGACCCGCGGACGGACAGCCCGAATGCCCCTCCTCAGCAACTGCCGCTGTTGTTGTCCGCCGTGTTGTTGTCAATAAATAGCTGTCCAGTCTGATTCCTTCAGCTTTTCGATTTCACAACCGAGGTCCTTATGGCCACCACATTTGAAGTCAAACCCGAAGCCGCTACCCTCAGCAACGACGAGATCCTACGCTACTCTCGTCACCTGATCATGCCGGAGGTGGGCATGGAAGGGCAGCTGAAGCTGAAGGCTGCGCGGGTGCTGTGTATCGGTGCGGGAGGGCTGGGATCTCCGCTGGCCCTTTACCTGGCGGCCGCGGGCGTGGGAACCCTGGGCATGGTGGACTTCGACGTGGTGGACTTCACCAATCTCCAACGCCAGATCATTCACACCACTGCCGACGTGGGCCGCAAGAAGCTCGACTCGGCGGCCGACAAGCTGAAGGCGATCAACCCTTACGTCAATTTGCGGACATTCGACACGCGCCTGTCGAGTGAAAACGCCCTGGAGCTGTTCCGCGAATTCGACATCGTCGCTGACGGCACCGACAATTTCCCTACCCGCTACCTGGTCAACGATGCTTGTGTGCTCACCGGAAAGCCCAACGTCTACGGATCGATTTTCCGCTTTGAAGGCCAGGCCAGCGTGTTCGCCACCCAAGAGGGCCCCTGCTATCGCTGTCTGTATCCCGAGCCACCCCCGCCGGGGCTGGTTCCGTCCTGCGCGGAAGGCGGAGTGCTCGGCATTCTTCCAGGGCTGGTCGGCGTGATGCAGGCCACCGAGGCCATCAAGTTGATTCTAGGGAAGGGCGAGCCCCTCATAGGTCGCCTCTTGCTCATCGACGCGCTCGCTATGAAGTTCCGCGAGCTCAAACTGCGCAAGAATCCCGACTGCCCGGCCTGCGGCAAGCACCCCACGATCACCAAGCTGATCGACTACAATGAGTTCTGCGGAATTCGCGGGGAGGAGAAACCAGTGGAGACCGGCATCCCGGAGATCCAGGTCGAAGAACTCAAACGTCGGCTGGACGCGGGCGAGAACCTCTTCGTGCTGGACGTGCGCGAGCCGCACGAATACCAGATCTCGAACATCGGCGGTTACCTGATTCCGCTAGGGGACCTCCCGAAGCGCGTCAGCGAATTGGACTCAAGCCGCCAGATCGTCGCCCACTGCCGCTCGGGCGTACGCAGCGCGAAGGCAGTGGGTTTCCTACAGCAGGCAGGATTCAAGAACGTGTATAACCTGGCCGGCGGTATCTTGGCGTGGGCGGACCGTGTCGATCCGAAGATGCCCAAGTACTGACTCGAGTTCCCGGTTCTCGGTTCTCGGTTCTCGGTTCTCAGTTCTCGGTTCTCAGTTCTCAGAAGGAGCGTAGGAGGGGCGCTCCCCTTCCTGGTGTGCCGAGCAGGGGCGACAGTTTCGCAGGCGCAAGTCCTCTACCCCAACCGCAGGATGGTTGCCGAGACCGCAACCTAGTTGCGCGGATGGCTCGGCGGCGGCAACTACTACTCGGTTGCCCGCCAGAACTGGTATCCCAACCACGCGAATATGTCTCTGGGGGGAGTATTCCGACTCGACCTGGCGTTCCACATTCCCAAAGGTTTGAAGGACAAGCCTCGCCCTGCGCTGGTCAACTACCTGAATGACGCGCTGTCAGCCAACGAGACAGGCAGAGTGTGTCGAGAAAGAATCGGGGAGCCTGCCTGGCTCCCCCTTCAGGTTCAGCAAGTCGCCGCTCATTACTTCGTCGCGTCTGCTTTCGCGGCTTCTTCCCCCACCGCGAGAGAGAACTTCTTGCCGCTCAGGCGAACTTCACTCAGCGACTTCGTGCCGTCGCCGTTGTCCTTTACCACCGCCGCGTCGCTCGGCGAGGGTCGGCTCAGGTCGACCATATGAGCTGGGACCTTGGCGACGACTTTTTTCCCTTGCAGGATGCTCAACTCAACGCCCGGTCCGGCGCCGTCCCACTCAACCTTGTAGTCGCCGGGAGCCAGCTTCGCTCCGTTTACGGTGAGTGGTTCTTGTACCTGCAGAGACCCCTTGTTTGCCGCAAATGCACTTGTTGCCAGCAGCAAGGCCAGCCCCAGGAATAGACTCTTCGAAGCCTTCATACGAACTCCCTTCTCTTCTCTCTCCCGAATTGATGTCGGGAATTGTTCTGGGCGGCCTGGCTGCATCCAGCCGCAGGACCACTTGCGTTTTCCCGCGGTCGGCCTACAATGCTGCCGTCGGGGTTCAAGACAAAAGGGCCAGGCCGCAAGACCTCGTGCTCTTGCTCCAGGGATTGTTCTCATCTGGCCGCCAAACCGAGTTGAGAGGAGTCCCCTGAACCCCGCAATCTTGTTTCACCTGGTAAACGTGACCGGCATCCGTTCCGGTTCCTCATCCCGGTTCCCAAGCAACGTGACAAGATACGCTTGATCCCGACCGGAAGTTCCATTCCATGTTTCAATCGTGATCACAGCGTTGGACGAGATCGCGAGAGCGTGGTTAGCAACTCGCCTCATGACTCTCTATACACACCTGCAGGCTTTGTGTATGTCTAGTGTGAGCGTTCACGCTGGATTGCGTGTTGTCTGGAGGGGCAGGCCTCGCCTCGAAAGGGAGGAGTGCGTACACCTTAGAACGGGCGAGTTAGAACACACCATGCGTAGGGGATTGGATTGCTATGCCAGGGTAAAGATTTTGCAGCGGCGTTTTTTTACGTGATCTTCAGTACAACCTTCCCAAAATTCTTTCGCTCGATTAAGAGTTTGTAGGCTTCCGCGGCCTGCTGGGCCGAGAGTAGGTGTCCCACGACCGGGTTCAGCTTGCCGTCACCGAGCCAAGCGGAAAGCTGCTTCCACGCCTCATCCATCAGGGCGCGCTTCCCCGACAGGTAGGTCAACCACAGTCCCTGCACCGTGGCAGCCTTCGCGTAAAGCGCCCGCAAATCAAGCTGCGGTTGCTTCCCCGTTGCGGTCCCGTACTGGATGACCTTCCCGAAATCGCGCAGACACCGGATGCTCTTCGCAGTATGATCGCCGCCGAGCATTTCAAAGACCGCATCGACTCCTTCGCCCCCGGTCATCTCTCGGACGGCATCTTCATAGTCCAGTTCTTTGTAGTTGATCGCATGCTGCAATCCCAGTTTCTTCACGCGCGTCAGCTTGTCCTCTGACGAAGACGTGCCATACATTTCAGCACCTAGGACCTTTCCGATCTGCACGGCGGCCGTTCCAACTCCACCCGCGACCGCATGGATCAAAACCCGCCGCGATTTCCCGCGGTTCGCATTCTCGAAAAACCCTGCTTCCCAGTATGCAAAATAAGCGGTGAAGTAATTCACAGGAAACGCTGCAGCCTGTTCCACGCTCCATCCTTCGGGGACGGTCCACAACAACTCCGGCCGCACTGCTGTCATTTCGGCGAACGCTGCCCATTGCGTGTATCCCATCACCCGACGACCGGTCGCTGCTTCGACTCCGGCGAACTCGCGTCCGGCGATGAACGGTGGTTTGGGTGTTCCCGGGTAGCCGCCATGGGCAGTCATGATGTCGGCAAAGTTCAGCCCTCCCGCCTGGACCCGGACGAGAACCTGTCCCGGTTCAGGTACGGGTTGGGGGACCTCGCGCCATTCCAGCACTTCGGGTCCGCCTAAACGCGTGATGACAATGGCCTTCATGGCTAGTCGGGAGTCTATCAGGGAGCGCTCGAATCACTCGCTCTCGATCGCCACTCTCGCATCCACCAGACCAGTTTCGGCATGGGCTTTTGGCACTATATCGACATTTGTGAGCGGTATATACTGGCTCGGCTACATGAAGGGTTTGCCCGGACCGGTCGGACGGCGGGACGGGTGCGGAGCGCATTTCATCTCCCATTCATGGCTCCGCATTAGAGATCGTTGGCTTCCAGTGGGTGAGAGCCGACGCGGAGGTCCATACCCATGGACTTAGTTTTGATACGTGTCTTATTTGTTCTCATTGTTGCCATTTCCTGTTATTTCCTTCAACCCTTCGGTCGCACCGCGAGCTTTGATGCGGGTTTAGGCGTGGTGATCGGTCTGGCCGTCATTCTGTTCGAGTGGCGGTTGCGCCTGGTCAGCCTGAAGCGGCTGATCGGCGCCGCCATCGGCAGCATCCTCGGCATCATCGGCGCCTACCTGTTCGCTCTGGTTGTCCGCAGCAGCGTTCCGGAGGGTCATACCCAGAGCTTCCTGCAGATCCTGGTCATGTTGCTCATGGCCTACGTCGGATTGATCGTGGGTGCGAACAAGGGCGACCTGCTGAACCTGGCGGCGCTGGGCGGCATCTTCGGAGGCGAGAAGCAATCGAAGAAGAGCTACAAGATTCTTGACACCAGCGTCATCATCGACGGCCGCATCGCCGACATCGCTGAGACGGGCTTCCTCGATGGCGTGATCGTCACTCCGCAGTTTGTACTGCGCGAACTGCAATTGGTGGCTGACTCCGCTGACTCACTCAAGCGCAATCGAGGTCGCCGTGGTCTGGACATCCTGCAACGCCTGCAGAAAGTGGCCTCGCTCAACATCCAGATCGTGGAAGACGATTTTCCCAGCGTGCGAGAGGTCGATCTCAAGCTGATCGAACTGGCGAAGCTGTACGAAGGCAAGATCATCACAAACGACTTCAACTTGAACAAGGTCGCACAATTGCAAGGTGTGGAAGTTCTCAACATCAACGAGCTGGCAAATTCGCTCAAGCCCATCGTGCTGCCCGGCGAGACCATGCGTGTGTTCATTCTCAAAGAAGGGAAGGAATACAACCAGGGGGTTGCCTATCTGGACGACGGCACCATGGTGGTGGTGGACAATGCACGCAAGATGATCGGCAAGACCATCGACATCTCGGTGACGTCGGTGCTGCAGACGACGGCCGGCAAGATGATCTTTGGCAAGTGGGACGAGCGCGCCGCGGTGCGCTCGGAAGCGCCCCGTCCCGTCAGCACGGCTTCTTCGCCGACGAATCCTGTTCCCAACGGAGGAGAAGTCAAGAAGACGCCGGCCGTGATGGTCGACCGTCCGGCGGACTAACGGCCCTGATCAAGTCGGTTGCAGAATGAATAATGAAGAATGAAGAATAAATAAAGACGGGAGAGACGCTTACTGCGCGATCTTGATCGACCGGACCGTCACCACGTTTCCGTCCAGCAAACCAACGACTTCCGCCCGCTGTCCTGCCAGTGGGTCGACCTCCGCCGGGTTTCCGTCCAGCACATACACCCTTTCACCGGCGACCAGCGTGTACCTGGCACCCTTGCTCACGCATTCCCGCGTGCACTGGGCGGCGTTTCGATCCGCAATCATGTGCTTTGCGTTGCAGGACGAATCGCTCACCACGCCCCTGAGAACTTTCTGCCGGCCGGCCGTGTCGTCCTTGGCTTCCACTGAGGCAGGCTCCTCACGAGTGGTCACCGCCAGGGCGGTCGTGGCGGAGACAATCGCGAGCACGATCGCCGATGCGCATGCCACCGCTGCGCAAAGCCCGATCAAACTCAGCCAAAAACGCGGCTGCTTCATATTGGCATCCAGAATCTCGCGGCTCTCCCCAGCCGTAACGCACGTGGGATGCCAATTGGCGATCCATCAGGCCGCCTCTAAACTGCTGTTCCGCTATGACTTAGAGCAATGTTATTGGGAGAGAAAAAGCCCCATCTGAATTCGCTCCGGCAAGAAATTCCCGGTCCCAGGAAAAACCGGACCGCTTCGGGTCGCGCCCGGGTACTGTTCAAACCGCGGACCCGAAACCTCACCCACACTTCTTGGCCAACCATTCTCGACCAGGAGCCACCCACGAAGCGCGTTACCGGCCTGGGCGGCACTTTCTTCAAGTCGGACTATCCCGACAGCCCCTACCGCCGGTAGGAGCCCGGCCTTGGCATCAAACCAGAACCGCACGGGCAAGCCTGCGCCTTTTGCCAGGCACGGCCAGCACAATCCCAAGGAAGAAGGCATGACCCGCAGGGTCAGTCTTTCCGCGCGACATCCAAGTATTCCCATGCCAGCCATTCGCCCTTCATGATCAAGATCAAGCATTGAGAAAGGAGGTGTCGAAATCGATCCGCACCTGGGAAGAGTTACGACCATGGCGGTTTTTGCCGAGGATGGTGGATCCGGACCGAAGCCGCAACGAGCGGTGGGAACCGCCTAAGGTTAAGGGATTGCAGTCGGCCGATCGCACTCGCGGAACTAGGCAGGCGTGGACGCGGTCGATGCGGCCTGCTCATGTGCGTGGTAGCTGGATCGCACCAGCGGGCCTGACTCGACGTGACGAAAACCGCGGCGCAGGGCCTCTTCCTTGAGGTGCTGAAATTCTGCGGGGGTGTAGAAGCGCGCGATGGGCAGATGATCCTTCGACGGCCGCAGGTATTGGCCGATCGTTAGGATGTCGACACCACGATCACCCAGGTCGCGGAATACCTCGATCAATTCCTCCGTCGCTTCACCCAGCCCAACCATCACGCCACTCTTGGTCACCATGCCCGGCGAGAGTTTCTTGGCGTTTTCGAGCAGATCAAGCGTGCGCTGATACCGCGCGCCGGAGCGTACGGCTCGATACAGGCGCGGCACGCTTTCGGTGTTGTGGTTCAGCACGTCGGGCCGGGCATCGAGCACGATGCGAAGCGGCTCTTCCAGTCCCTGGAAGTCGGGGATCAGCACTTCCACGCGGCAGTCGGGTGTGAGCTTGCGAATCTCACGAATGGTCTCCGCAAAGACCCTCGCGCCGCCCACATTGTCGTCATCGCGGTTCACGCTGGTCACCACGGCGTGTTTCAATCCCAGCGTCGCAACGGCTTCCGCGACCCGCTGGGGTTCTTCCCAATCAATCGCTTCGGGTTTTCCTTTGGGGACGGCGCAAAAGCCGCAGCGCCGCGTGCAGATATTGCCCAATAGCATGAACGTCGCAGTGCGATGGTTCCAGCATTCCCCGATGTTGGGGCACTGGGCCGACTCGCACACCGTGTGGAGTCCGAGGCCGCGCGCCAGTTTCTTGAGGTTGTGAAAATTCTCGCCCACGGGAGCTTGGGCCCGGAGCCATTCCGGCTTGAGCTGCCGGATCGGGGGCCCGAGTTCTATCTGTACAAGTTGGGAAGCGCCTGCCATCTATCTCTCTGATTTTACACGGGGACAGCCTGATTCGTCGAAACCGATATCCTCCTACCCTACACGGGTTGGGGAGGCGTGCAGACGGAATCGAACCAGCGGCTGATAAAGACCTGGGCATGGCGCTCACCGCAGAAATGTCGCGCGCCAGGCCCGTTCGCAGCCTCCAGAGTCCATTTGTGGACCGAGAGCCTCTGGTCTCCGCACTCAATCACGAACCAGTGAATTGGATGCTCGCTCATGATTCCGCAGATTTCGCACTTGAACTCTCTCAGTGTCGCCATCGTGATCGAAACGCCCTCCCACCCTGACATGCGAGATTGGCGCCTCCACTGTCTCAAAAACTACCGACCGAGGGCAAACGGCCGACGGTTCAGTTCCGGGAGGGGAACGCAGTGGCGCTGGGGAAGCATTCCGTTTGTCAAGGCGACCTGAGGTCGCCCTTATGGTTGGTTAGCTGTTTCTGCGCAAGGTTTCTGGTATCCTCACACGTCCCCCGCTCCCTGTTCGATCTATCGCTCGGGAGTCGAACAGCTTGAATGCCAACCCATTCCAAGAAGGCGCCTGCCCGCGAGGAGTTGCTGTCGGTACTGCAAACGGCGAAACACCGTCTGGAATTCCTCACACAAAATGACTGGATGCTCATTGTCGACCGGGCGAAGCGATCGGTCTTCAAAAAGGGCGAGACTCTCATCCAGCAAGGCCAGCGGAGCAAGACGGTATACCTGCTGGTAAAGGGAAAGGCCACCGTCGAAGCCTCTCAATCATTCATTGCCCATATTGGGCCGGGCCAGATCTGCGGAGAGATGGCCTTCCTCGAGAACGGCGTGGCCAGTGCCACGGTCACCGCCGAAGAAGAAGTGGAGACCTGCGCAGTCGACGGGCCTGTGCTGTTCGACCTGTTCGAGCTTTTTCCCCACCTCGGATCACGGTTCTACCGCTCGCTCGCCGTAAATCTGTCGCGCCGCCTGCGTGATCAGATCGGCACCAGGCAAGTCGCCAGTAGGTCGAGCTGAGCGTGCCGGGGCCGGCGACATTGACCCAAGATGCCAAGGCCCTCTACACTTAACCTTCGTCGGTTACTTCTTATCTCCGCCTGTGACCGCGCTGCAATTCCCGGCTGCTATGAGGAAATTCCTATTTCTCTTTTGGGTGGGTTCGACGCTGTTTGGGCAAGCGTTGTGGTGCGCGGACTCGCCCTGGCAGACGGGCCGGATTGTGGACGTGAAGACCACAACCAACAGCCGAACCTCGGTCTGGGTTGTGAATACTCCGATCATTGACGAAGAGACCGATTGTGTCGTCCGGGTTCACTTCAAGAACAAAATCTTTCAGGGCACCTATGTGCTCGGCAAGTCACAAGCTCCTCCTCCGCCCGAATGGATTAAACACACGCCCGTGAGGGTGCAGTTCGTGGGAGACAGCATGTTCCTGAAGGCGCCCACCGGGGAGGATTACAAGCTGCGCGTGGTCTCAAGTAAGCCGGCGCCCATGATGGATCCGTTGACTCCGGAAGAAATCGCGGCCGAGAAGGCAGCGGCCGCCAGGGAACAAGAACAACCAAAGTCGATGATCGGCTTCGATGCGCCGGAGCCGCCCGCCCAGCACCCGCTCCCCGGGGCGCCGCCGGCCGCTCCTCCCACCCCGCCCGCGGAGCCGACGACCGGCACGGTGTCAATCAGTTCCATGCCTTACCTGGCGGAGGTATACGTCGACGGGGAAAACATGGGCTACACGCCAGCCAAACTGAAGCTGCCGCCCGGCAAGCACGCCTTCCGCTGTGAAAAGGCAGGCTATCGGCCGTGGACGAAGGAAATCACGGTCACGATAGGCTCCGAGCTGACTCTCGACGCCACCCTGGCGCTGGATCGCAAGTAACCCTGCACGGTTTTTCGTCTCAAGCAATGAAGCCGCGGCAAGGCAAAAACCAGAGAGGCCGTGGGTTCTTGCATACGCCCGCGGGCTTCGCCTAACCCACCTCGAGCAAACCATAGGTGTGCTGCCAGCGGGCGCGCATGTGAACTAGAGCGCAGTTGATCTCCGCCTGGGAAATCTCTGAGCTGGGTCCCGCGATGACGGCGGCAGCCTCGCGCTTAGCGGCTTCCAGAATCTGCCGGTCCCGGATCAAATTGGCCACCAGGAAACTCGGGATCCCCGCCTGCCGCGTGCCGAAGAATTCGCCCGGGCCGCGAAGCTCTAAGTCGAGTTCGGCAATTTGAAATCCATCGTTGGTGCGCACCATGGCGTCGAGGCGACGTTCCCCCTCCTCGGAAACTTTGCCGCCAGTCATCAGAATGCAGAATGACTTGGCAGCGCCTCGTCCGATGCGCCCGCGTAACTGGTGGAGCTGCGATAGACCGAAACGCTCGGCATGCTCGACCACCATCACGGCAGCGTTCGGCACATCCACGCCGACCTCGATCACGGTGGTGGCCACCAGGATGTTGAGTTCGCCTTTCTGAAACCGTCGCATCACCTGCTCTTTCAGATCGCTGTCGAGGCGGCCGTGCAGAAGACCGACTTTCAGATCGGCGAACACGCGCTGGCTAAGTTCCTCGTACATCTTGAGGGCTGCCTTGAGCTCACGCTCTTCGTTTTCCTCGATCACCGGATAGACCACGTAGGCCTGATGACCGGCGGCTACCTGCTTGCGCACGAAGTCCCAGACTTCCGAGGAACGTTGGTCGGAAACGCGGCGGGTGACAATCGCAGTGCGGCCCGGTGGCAAGTCGTCGAGCACGCTGAGATCGAGATCGCCGTACAACGTGAGCGCGAGTGTTCGAGGGATCGGGGTAGCGGTCATGACCAGGACATCGGGTTCGGTCGCCGCTGCCCAGCCCGAAGCAGCGGAGCGGGAGGGGACGCGGGCTCCGCCCTTGCCCTCCGCAGCGGGGGGGGCTGGTTGGACCGGAGAGGCTGAGCCTCCGGCATGGACCGAGTCCTCGTTGGTCTTCTTCATCAGCTTGCGCCGTTGCATCACCCCGAAACGATGCTGCTCATCGACGATTACGAGCCCGATCTTGGCGAACTCCACGGTTTCTTCGAGCAACGCATGCGTGCCGATGATCAACTGAGCGTTGCCCTGGGCAATGTGACGGCGGATTTCGTGCTTGCGGTCCTGCTCGAGAGAGCCGGTCAGCAGTACGATCCGATACCCCGCGTTTTCCAAAATTCGTCGAGCGGAAAAGTAATGTTGCTGCGCGAGGATTTCCGTGGGCGCCATCAATGCGGCCTGGTACCCATTCTCAATCGCAATGATGGCAGCCTCGAACGCGACAATCGTCTTCCCGGACCCGACGTCGCCCTGCAACAAACGCCGCATGGGATAAGGCTTCTCCATGTCGCCAGCGATCTCTTTCAAAACGCGCTTTTGCGCGCCGGTCGGGTGGAAGGGCAGAATCTGCTTGATGGCGGCACGAACCCGGTCGTCCAGACGGAACGCGATACCCGTCTGCGCTTTCATTTGCCTGCGCTTGAATTCGAGGCCGAGCTCGACGAAGAAAAGCTCTTCAAAGATCAGGCGCAGATGAGCCGGCGTGCGCGCGGACTGCAAATCCGCGAAGCTTTCCCCGGCTTCCGGCCAATGCACTCTCCAGAGAGCTTCGTGCGGTGAAATGAGGCCCATCCGGGAGCGCACCGCGGCCGGGATGGCGTCCGGAAGCTCCGGGGGCATGCTCTCAAGAGCCGTGCGAATAATGCGGCGGAACCAGCGTGCCGTGAGTCGCCCCTGGCCCGCCGATTCATAGATGGGCACAATCCGCCCAACTTCGAGAGAGGCCGCAACCTTCTGGTCCGCGGTGGCGCTGCCTCCGTCCTCGGCGGGGTCGCCAAGAATCTCAAATTGGGGCTGGATCATCTGTAGTCCGCCATTGCGATCGGTCTCAACCTTGCCGTAGAGCGCGACCATCTGGCCGGGCTTGAAGCGATCGCGCAGGTAGGTCCCGTTGAACCACAGGCATTTCACGCGGTTGCGTCCCTGTCCGGCGGTCATTTGAAACAGGGGCATGCGGCGGGTGCTGAACAGGCCGGAGTTGTGGACTTCGGCAATGACGGTGGCCATCTCTCCCGCTCGAAGCTCCGCAATGCCGCGCGGGTTAAGCCGGTCTTCGTACCGAAAGGGCAGATAATGAAGGAGATCGGCGACCGTGTGGATGCCTTTGGCCGCTAGAATCTCGGCCAGGCGCGGGCCAACGCCTTTTACGTACTGAACCGAGGTGGAAGGCTCCAGCATGAGTCAGGGCCCATGAGTCAGGGTCGAGGAGAATGGTATCAGGGAGCCGATCGATGAGTTCGGCCGGGGGGAGGACTCGATCGGGACTCCACGGGAGTCAGTGGTGGTGTCTAAACCGTCGGTGATCGCGAACTTCCTCGAGTCGCTCCTGGCCGTCCTGCTGGGCAATGCGGCCTATTACGCGCTCGCCCCCTCCCTGCCGCCGGCAGCTCGCCACCAGCTGTTTGAAATAGATCTGGGCTTGCTGGTGGATTTCTGGTTCTGCCTGGTGGCCTTCGGGCTGATCAGGACGGCGCAGTGGTGGAGGCGCCGGCAGTAGGGCCATTTCGTCCTGGCGCTGGGTCAGCGCTCGGGAGCTCGTCGCTGGCAGTCCGCTCGGGCCAAAGTCTGGCACGCTGGGCCCCCGGCCACGGGTTATCCCCTGGTTACTTTCGGAACCTCGGTCGCCCGTCCCGGAAGCGATAGAATCCTCGCGCCGAATGCAAAAGATCGCCATCCTCTACGATGCCAGTCAGGCGGTGCTGTCGACCTTCGATCTGGACGAGGTCCTGCGGCAAATCCTGGTGATTGCGCGCGATTATTTTCATCTGCAGAACGTCGCCATCTTGCTGCTCGACAAAGAGAAGCAGGAACTCCATCCACGCTGCGTCATCGGCTGGGACCCTGGCACTGAAAAGATCCGGCTTCCCCTGGGACGAGGAATCACCGGGGCAGCCGCGCGCCAGAAGAGGCCGATTTACGCCCGGGACGTGTCGAAGGACGCGAATTACGTCTCCACGGCGCAGAGCACGCAATCCGAGCTCGCCATCCCGTTGATGGTCCGCGATGAAGTTGTCGGCGTGCTGGACTGCCAGAGCGAGAATACCGATCACTTTGACAACGATCAGATCGACCTCCTGACACTGTTTTCCACCCAGGCGTCGATGGCGCTGCAGAACGCGCGGCTTTATTCCCTCGAACGGCAGCGGGCCAAGCAGCTCGAGGTCATCAATGCCATCGCGCAACAAACCACCGCCGTGCTGGACCAGGAAGAACTGCTCGTCAAGGTTTGCGCCCTGATTCAACAGGCCTTCCAGGTGGGCCATGTTTCGGTGCTTTTACGGGATGACGAAGGGTTGGTGCTTCGAGCCAGCCAGGGACGATTCACCGCCTGCACACCGGCGGGCGGACGGCTGCCAGCCACCACCGGATTGTGGGGGCGAGCCCTGGCGGAAGGAAAAACCTTCATTGAAAACGACGTGCGGACCATTCACGAGTACGTCGGCTTCTATCAGGAAACCCAGTCCCGCATGTGCATTCCCCTGATATCGTTTGGTCAGACGCTGGGGGTGCTCATGCTCGAAAGCGAGCAGACGGGCAGCTTCCAGGAAGGCGACATGAAGTCCCTGGAAGCGGTCGCCGACATTTGCGCCACGGCCATCCAGAACGCGCACTACGTAGAGCGCGTAAAGCAGCTGGCCTACCTCGACGGCCTCACCGGAATCTTTAATCGGCGGTTCTTCGAACTGCGAATCTTGGAAGAGATCGATCGCGCCCGCCGCTTCGACAGCGGCATGGCCGTATTGATGGTCGATATCGACCAATTCAAGCGGTTGAACGACGAGTTTGGTCACCTGCTTGGAGACGAGGTCCTGCGGCAAGTGTCTTCGATGTTTCACCAGCAGTTGCGTAAGATTGACGTCGTATGCCGGTACGGCGGCGAAGAGTTCGCCATTTTGCTTTCGCAGACCAATCCGCAACACGCGTTGGCCGTGGCCGAAAAGCTCAGGCGCCTGGTGGAGAGCTGGCAGTTTCCGGGCGTGCCGCGCCGCGTAACCATCAGCGCAGGGGTTGCAACCTTCCCCGATCACGGAACCACGCGGGACGAGCTGGCAAAGTCGGCGGACGCCGGTCTATATGCCGCCAAACAGGGTGGCCGCAACCGCGTACTGCTGGGACCAACCTGCTACAAGGCGGCGGCTCAGGGCAGCGCGGACTGACACCTCCGGCGGGCGCTCAAAATTTCTTAGGGCACAAGAAAACCAGAAAACCGGCCGGCTCGTGAACGATCTGCTGTCATCCCCGATCGTTCCGGCTAGATCTGCATCCAGTCGCCGTGGACTTCGTGGCGAATCCGCTCGAGCTGCTTCTTGTTCTCTCGGAGGATCTCCTGCTGCTGTTTCTGCAGTTGCTTTTGCATGTTCTGCATCTGTTGGCGCAGCGCCTTCTGATGATTGCAGAGCTCGCGCTGGGCTTGTTCGGTTGCCGATTGCGCCTCGCGCAGGGCCCGCTCGATCTCCGGCTTCTGACGCTCAATCTCTTCCAGGGCTTTGTGCCGCGCCCGCTCGATCTCGGGCTTTACTTGCTCGATCGCACGGCGAGATTCCTGGAGTGCGAACTCCATCTGGGGCTGAATCCTGGCCATCTGTTTCCGGACTTCGCCGACATCGACGTGCGCCTGGACGTCGATGTCGGGCCCGTCGAAACTCTCGTCGATAAGGTCGCCGGAGTCTTTCCGCTCGGGCAAGGGCAATGTCAGGTTCTGTTCCTTTTTGTCGCGGATGATCCCAACCGTCACGGTTCCGCGGCTGCTGGAGCCGATCGCGTGGCTGAAGTCGCTGGTGTCGGCTACCGATTGATCGTTCACGCGAACAATCACATCGCCCGCCCGGAACCCGGATTTCTCAGCACGGCTGCCTTTTTCAACCGAGCGAATCAGCACACCCGTGCCCGTCTTCACGCCGAAGAATTCGCGCAGTTGGGGAGTGATGTTTTCGACCATCAAACCGCTGCGCATGGAAGAGTGGACCACCACCACCGACACGGGAACATCGAAGCCAGGCATCGGCGGCATAGGCGGCATCTCAAATTTGAAGTCTTTCGATCGGGGCGTGTAGGCCACGGACTTGCGCCGGTCTGCGAGCGGAACCTTGATGGTGACCGGCTGGCCGTCGCGGCTGACGCCAAACGCCACCACCCGCCCCGGAGGCGTTTCCCGGATCATGCGGCGCAGCTGTGCGCCGCTGTCGACGTTGGCGCCATTCATCGTAAGGATGACGTCGTGCTCCTTGAGGCCGGCTTTGCCGGCTGGAGCATCCTGGTCCACCATGGTCACCTCAACGCCCCGCTCGTCTTTGAGTTTCAGCGCGGAAAGCCTCTCCGTTGTGACGTCGGTGATGTCGACGCCCAGGTAAGCGCCGGTGCTCTCTTCGTCACCGGAGAAGCCGGCATCGGTGGCTAGGTTGAAAGAGTATGGACCTCCCAGCCGATCAAAGACTGGGCATTCTGCGGCATACATCGCCACACCCAGCAGCGGCGTGAGCACGACCGACAACAGGATGGAGTGAGGCATGGCGATTCCTCCTGAGCCTTCCGAGATTGTTGCCATTTCCCAGCGCGCGGGCAGGTACTCGACCCCCGCGAACTCATCAGCGGCTGGCGCGCAGGAACCGAATGTCCCCGGTCGTTGTCCGCACCTTCAGAGTGGGACCGCCGCCGTTCAACTTTCCTTCGGCCGTAAAGCTCTTGGGGCCGGGCCACTCGCCGCCCTCGCTGGTCACCCGAATGTCGGTGAAGTCGGACAGGATCTTGTGGCCGTTGGCCAAATCGATGCTGGCGCGAACCGTAATCGCAACATCAGGCGCGATGTAGACCACGATATCCCCCGCCGATGTTTCCAACAATGAGTCGCTGCGCTCCCCGCTGGAGGAAATGAACTTCGCCAGAATCCCTCCCGCGCCGGTCTCGGCGCGCGCTGAGGACACGCCATTCAATTCGATCCGGCCCGCCCCGGTTTGCGCGCGGACAACCCCCTTGGCCCAGCCCAACCGAATACTTCCCCCGCCGGTCTCAATCTCGACCGGACCGGAAATATCGCCCAGTTCGATGTTCCCACCCCCAGTGGAAACCCTCAGTCTTCCACCACAGTGCTTGACGTCGATGTTGCCGCCGCCGGCTTCGAGATTCGCCTCCTGCGCCCCGGACACGAGAACAATGTTTCCGCCCCCGGTGCTGGCCTCAACCTTGCCTTTCGCACTGGCGATGTAGATTTTTCCGCCGCCGGTCTCCAGGCGCAGGTCGCCGTTCACCGTTCCGATCTCAATGCTGTCGCCGCCGGTTTCGGCGCTCACGGAGCCGCCGATGTCGTCCAGATGTATCTTCCCACCGCCGCTCTCGGCTTCCACCCGGCCGGTAATTCCGCCCACGGTTACTCCGCCGCCCGAGGTCTCCAGCTTCGCCAAATTGAGATCGCGTGGGACGTTGATGACGAACTCACCGGAGCACAAGTGGTGATGCCCACCTTGCCAGTCACCTTCGATCCAGGCGGCGTCACCGCGAGTCGAAGCGCTGATCTTGTACGCCTCGAATTCCCGCCGGGCCTGTTTTTCATCAGAACTGTAAGAACGAGTACGAATGACGTAAGTAATGTCCTGCTGAGTGCCACCTTGTACGCGGACGGAGCCGAAGTCTACTCTTACGCGGAGGTTCTTGGCGGCCGAGAGGGAGCCGGCCACTTCCTCGGTCCATGACCCACCGTCGCGATATACGCGCACCTGCTGCGCCGGCGCGATCGAAGCCAGGAATGGGACGCTGGCCAGCACTCCGGCGAATTTGAAAAACTTCTTGAGCATAGTTTTCTGGCCGAACTTTTTGGGGTCTAGCGGGTCCCGTTGAGTCTAGGCGTTTCTCCTTCTAGAGAGCCGAAGCTCCGGATTCTAATCCTGATCCTCAAGCGCACGGCGCGCTCAGTCGATCTCGGGCAACTGCGCCAACACAGTACGTGCCTGCGAGCGGATGTACTGATTCTGATCGGTCTCGGCCAGGTGCTGCAGCGCCGCACGAACACTGCTATCCGCCTTTACGGGCTGCAGCAGTAACAAAGCCTGGGTACGGACGCCGGGATTGTTGTCGGTCATCAGGGCGTTCACCACCGCATCGCGAACCCGGACATCATCTTTCACAAAAGAGCCCAGGCCCTCGATCGCCTTGAGCCGGACTCCGGGATTCGAGTCGTTGCGCAGGGCGTAGATCAGGGCCTCGCGCACCCGCGTGTCGTCCGGCTTCTGGGTGAGAAGGTCCACCGAATCCATGCGCACGCCCGAGCTGTAGTTATTGCGGGCCGCGAACAGGAGCAGCTGCTGGATCTTCTGATCATTCAAAGATCCCTGGGCTTCTTCCATGTGGACTGTGTCGTATTTGATATTGACTTGGTCCGAGCCCGGTTCCTGAGTGACGGATCGAATGCCGGTGATGGAGGCTTCCTGCGGGATCGAGGGAACGGTGGGGGTGACCTGGCTGGCGATCGGCCCTGGATTGGCGCGTATCATCTTGTACATCGCCCCAATCCCGCCCGCGAAGCCCATGATGAAAATCACCGCCGCCAGGGCCGGCGAGAACCGTACCTGTCGCAGCCAGTGGGCCGGATCGAACGTGAGCCGTTGCCAGAATCCGCCCGGCTGGGTCGTCTCGAGGGCTTCCTGCAGTCGCATTCGTGAGGACGCCAGCAGATTGGGCGTCGGTTCCTGCACCAACAGGTTGGAGATGGTGGCGTGGAAGCCGCGCGCCCCCTTCAGTTCAGAGGCGCAGTCTGTGCAGCGCCCCAGGTGCTGCTCCAGTTCGTAACGAGCGTCGTCCGCCAGCTCGTTGTAAATGTAGAGCAGAATGTTTTCTTGGACCCATTCACACTTCATAATGGCACCCCCTTTTGGGGTACTCCTTAACAAAATCTTGCGCCCACGGCTTCATCGCATGTCGGCCAGCGAACCACGCAGCTTCTGCGTGGCGCGGAAGAGCGTGTTCTTCGCCGTCTCTTCCGTGGTATTCAAAATCTCGCCCACCGTGCGCAGCTTCAGCCCGTGGTAATGCTTCAGTTCGAACACCATGCGCTCGCGAGGGGTAAGCTTCTCCAGAGCGCCATTGATTCGCGCACCAAGCTGACGGCGCATGAGGTCGCGTTCCGGGTTCGCTCCCGCCCGGGCATCGGGTACCTGATCGAGCAGGCTGTACTCTTCACCCGAGGCGTCGGTCGCGACCGGAGCGTCTTCCTTGCGAACCTGTCTCTTGCGTAGGTGATCGAGGCAAAGATTGGTCACGATGCGGTAAATCCAGGTGTAGAACGAGCACTCGAAGCGGAAACTGCCCACGTTCTTGTAGGCCTTCAGGAAGGCTTCCTGGAAGATGTCCTGGGCGTCATGTTCCGAACCGGTGAGGTGCAGGGCCAGCCGCAGGACAGCCTGATCATAGTGGCGAACCAGTTCCTCGAAGGCAGCACCGTTCCCCCGCTGCGCCTCGCGGATCAACATCGTGTCGTCGATGCGGCTTCCTTGCCCAGCCATGTGGCCCCGTGGGGTGGGGTCCGGGGTCCCGTTGCCCTTTTCCACCCGGACACCCTTCGCGCCCGGGTGGGAACGTTCGCCAACCGCAATCGGTACAGCCCACGCATCGGCCGGCATGTGTGCTCGCTATCCTCAGCAAACCCTCGCTCGAGACTCATTCAGGTTTGCGTAGTAATGGACGAGACAGCACCCCAACCGTGAGCACAGATTATAGAGGTTTGGCAGGATTCTTGCCTTGCCGCGGAGATTCTATAAGTGATTGATTTTGAAGGCCCTTCTTCAATCGCCCAAGCACGTTAACAGCCCGGCTCTGTGGGGCGGAACCACAGAAAATGTAAAAAGTTGGCCACAACCCGGTTGGCAAACCAATCGGCCCCGCCCCTTGCAATTTTCGAAACGGAGGCGAGGCGAAATGCAGGGGCCGATCTACTCGACGGCTTCCTTCTCGATCAACACCTTGACGTGAGCCGTCACGTCCTTGTACAGCCTTACGGGCACGTCGAATTCGCCCACCGACTTCAGAGGTTCGTGCAACTGGATCTTCCGACGATCGATGTGGAAGCTCTTCTTTTCGAGCGCGTCCGCGATGTCACTGGAGGTAACCGACCCGAACAACTGTTCGTTCTCCCCCGAACGCCGCTGGAAGGACACCGACAGCCCTTCGAACTGCTTGGCAAGCGCCTCTGCCTCGTGCTTCTCCTTGGCTGACCGGCGGACGGAGGCCGCCTTCATCTGCTCGATCACGGCCTTGTTGGCTGAATTGGCCTCGATGGCGAGTTTGCGCGGCAACAGAAAGTTGCGGCCGTAGCCCTCGGCGACTCGTACCACGTCGCCGCGAGAGCCGAGCTTGGGTACGTCTTCCTTCAGAATGACTTCCATTCGATGACTCCGTTTCTCGGTTCCGGCGGCTTCCGATCGTACCGGGACTGGGCGCCGATCCGCGGCCGCGAGGTTCTAGTTTGCGCGCCCCGCGAAGGGCAGCAGCGCAATGTTGCGCGCCTGCTTAATCGCGCTGGAGAGCCGACGCTGGTGCGGAGTGCAGACCCCCGTCAGGCGGCGCGGAACGATCTTCCCGCTCTCGGCGACGAACTGCGCGAGCAGGCGAACGTCCTTGTAGTTGATGCTCTCGATTTTCTCCACGCAAAACTTGCAGACTTTCTTCCGGCGAAAATACTTGCGTCCGCCTTCGCGGGGGCCGCCCGGGCCACCGCCCGGTCGCGGACCACGGGGTCCGGGACGGTGACTGTGACCTTCGGAAGGCGCCGCCGGCTCTGCCGTAGGCGCTGTGGTTGCTCTGGTTTCTTCAGCCATGATGCTCCTTCATCCCGCGCCTGAGCGCGTGTGGCGCGGGCAGTCCTGCCCGCGGCCTTGCGATTTTTTTAAGCCGTGACCGCGGTGGTCTCTCCGCCTTCCGGCGTAGCCGCCGGGGCAGGCACCGCCTTCTTGCGGGCGTCGCGGATCTTCTTGATCTTGTCGAGCCGCTTCTGCTCCTCGTCGATACGGACGGTGAGGAACTTGAGCACCGGCTCGGTGACACGCAAACGGCGCTCCAGTTCGTGGATCAGACCGCCACCGCCTTCGACGGTCAGCAGGACATAGACTCCGTCATGAAACCTGCGGACGGTGTACGCCAGGCGGCGTTTGCCCATGCGCTCCACGCTCCGTACCGTGCCAGCCGTGGCGGACACGGCAGTCTCAAGGGTGGAAATCAGCTTGTCGAGATCCTCTTCCGCCATGTCAGGGCGGACGATGAACATCAGCTCATAAGTACGATTCATTCGTTTATCTCCAAATCCGTCACTTCTTCTCGTCCGGCTCCGCTTGGTCGTCGTCCGGCTTGCGGTTGAAGCGGTTCATCGCCGCCCTCGGACCTTCGGTCAGAATCACCTTCACAGCTTCGGCGGCCGTATCGAGCACTTCCTCCACCACCTTCAGTTGCCGTTTGCTGAACGGCTTCAGAATCTTGGTCTCGGGCGCGATCCCCAGCCGGATCCGCAAAAACTCCTGCGTTCCCAGCGCACCGATGATCGACTCCATCCCATTATGGCCTGCCGAACTGCCGCGCTGCCGAATACGAATCGTGCCCATCGGCAAATCCAGCTCGTCGTAAATGACGACCAGGTCGGACTCCGGCCGAAGCTGGTACTCGGCGACCAGCTCCCGCACCGCCAGCCCGCTCAGGTTCATGAAGGTCTCCGGCTTGGCCAGGAGAACCTGCTCTTCCCCGATCTGCGTTCGGCCTGTTAAAGCCCGGCCCTGCCGGTTCCTCACCGCCACGCCGCGGTCGCTCGCGATGCGATCGATGGTGAGAAACCCCAGGTTATGAGGCGTGAGCTCGTATTCGGCTCCAGGATTACCCAGCCCGACGATCAGTTTCACGCCCGCATCCAGTGGGTCCGAGGTAAGCAGGCGATTCTCCTGCCTGGCCGGGCCCAACCCAGCCACACGCGACTATTTCTTTTCCTTCTTCTCGGCCTTCTCCGCCTTTTCGGGAGCGGCCGTCTCGGCACCTTCCTCGGTTTCCTGTTTGCCCTTCTTGATAACCTCGGGCTCGGCCGGACCAACGGCCGCTTCGGCTGCGGCGGCGTCGGGGGCCGCAACCACTTCTTCCTTCACCGAAGTGACGTGCGCCACCGGCTGGTTCTCGTCCGTTAGGAACTTCAGCTTGTCGCTGTGCGGCAGATCGACCACCCGCAACACCTTCCCGAACACCAGTTCGCTGACATCGACATCGATGTGGCTCGGGATGTCTCCCGGCAAGCACTCGATTTCAACCTCGCGCAGCATCTGCTCGAGAATGCCGCCCTGCTGTTTCACGCCGGCCGCTTCCCCCTTCAGTAAGATCGGTACCTTGACCGCCAGCTTCCGGTCCATGGCGATGCGCTTCAGGTCGATGTGGAGCAGCTTGCCCTTCACGGGTTCGTACTGCCAATCCACGATCATGGCCTTGGTCTGCTCGCCACCGTTCAGGGCGAGATCGAAAATCGTATTGTGCCCGGTCTCCGAGCCGAGAATTCGTGAGACCTGTCGCGGATCGACGCTGACCGACAGTGCGGCTTTTCCGGCCCCGTAGATGACGGCGGGAATTTTGCCGCCACGGCGCACGCGCCGGGCTTCGTTCTTGTTGCCTGCCGTCCGGGGTTGCGCTTCGAGAAGGTTGGTTTCGGTTGCGGTTGCCATAAGTTCGATTCCTGTCTACATGAATAATTTGCTGACCGAGGTTTCCTCGTGGATGGACTGAATGGCGCGGCCAATCAGTCCCGCGATGGAGAGCTTCTTGATCTTGGGCTCTCGCTCTGCGTCCTCGCTCAGCGGGATGGTGTTGGTGACCACCACCTGCGTGATGGCGGATTTCGAAATGTTTTCAATCGCCGGATCCGAGAACACCGGATGCGAACAGCACGCATACACCGCGGTCGCCCCGTTTTCCATCAGGGCGGCGGCTGTCTTGACCAGCGTACCGGCGGTATCGATCAGGTCATCGATCACCAGACAAGTGCGCCCGTTCACGTCGCCGATGACGTGCATGACTTCGGCGACGTTCATCTCCACCCGGCGTTTGTCGACGATGGCCAAAGCGGCATCCATTTTCTTCGCGAAGAAGCGGGCCCGCTCCACACCGCCGGCGTCCGGTGAGACCACCGTCAGGTGCGGCAGGCTGAGTTCCTTGAAGTAGCTCACCAGCACCGGCGAACCGAACAGGTGATCCACCGGGATGTTGAAAAATCCCTGCAGCTGCGGCGCATGCAAATCGACCACCAGGGCGCGATCCGCTCCGGCCGTGGTCAGCAGGTCGGCGACCAGTTTCGAGGAGATCGGCACCCGCGGCTTGTCCTTGCGGTCTTGCCGGGCGTAGCCGTAGTACGGGATCACGGCGGTGATGCGCCGGGCCGAAGCTCGCTTGAGCGCGTCAATCATCAAAAGCAATTCCATCAGGTGCTCGTCCACGGGACGGCAGGTGGGCTGCATGACGAACACATCCGCCCCCCGCACGTTCTCCTGGATCTGCACGTAACACTCCCCGTCCCGGAAGCGCGTGACCTGCGCCACGCCCCGCGTGAGGCCCAGGAAGTGACAGACCTCGTCGGCGAGCGCCTCATTGGCCGTCCCGCAGAAGATCTTGAATTTGTCGTCCACGCGCGGGCGCGGTTTGCGCTCGCTCTTCTCTTCAGGTACCTGCTGGCCTTTTTTTTCCGCCGGCGTCGCTAAAGTTGCCATGGGGGCTCTCTCGTAGACAGCGTTTCAAGTTTCCGGTTTCGAGTATGGCAGGGGATGCGTGAGTGTCCGCCATCTCCTGCAACCCGCAAACGTTCCGACCTTGGTTCCAGGACCGCATAAATCTGGCTGGGCCGCTAGGATTCGAACCTAGACAAAGTGCTCCAAAGGCACTTGACCTACCATTAGTCGACGGCCCAGTAACGCCAATTCGAGATTGGCGATTGCCAATTGCCGATGGAGCGTGTCCCTAGATTTTCAATCGGCAATCGGAAATTGGCAATCGCCAAGTTCAAAGTTTCTTCCAATACTGCCGACGCCTCAGCGTGGTCGTCGCCTGGGCGGGAACGCCTTCTCCGCGCAGCCGAGCTGCTGCTTTTTCCGCCACGGCCTTCGACCGGAACAATCCGTACAGCGCCGAACCGGAGCCCGACAACGACACGTAACACGCACCCGAGCCCGCAAGCACACGTTTCACGTCACGCAATTCGGGATATTGAGGAAAGACGACCCGTTCAAAGTCGTTTTCAATCCCGGTACGGACGAGGTCGAGAAGCAGGGTCTCGGCCCGGCCCCTGCCACGCGCAGGGACACCGGATAAACGCCCTCCCGAGGCCTTCTTCAGAGGAACGTTGCTCAGCCACGAAGAAATCCTTCGGCCAAGCTCCATCATTCTATCGGAGGGCCCGGCGGTCGTCAATTTTGCGCTTCCCGCCTCCGTCAGGAGGGCATCCCACTCGGCAAACGCAGTGGGCGTCGATATCCCGACCTCCGGCGTGACGATCACACAGGGCATCGCAGGAAGGTCTGCCAGAGGGTAGACATCCTCGCCGCGTCCGACCCCCAGAATTGTCCCACCCACCAGGAACAGCGGAAGATCGGAGCCCACCGCGGCCGCGATGCGCAGTTTTTCAGGGTCGGAAAGCTGCTTGCGAAGAACCCGCTCCAGCGCAATCAAAGCGGCGACAGCGTTGCTCGAAGCCCCGCCAAGTCCACCCTGAACGGGCAGACGCTTCTCGATTTCGAGGATGACCCTGCCCTTTGCCCGGAGCGCCGCCATCCCGCTCTCGATCATTCGATGGCAGGTATTCGACTCGTCCGTTGGAACCCGGGGATCCTCGCAGCGTATCTCGATGCCCGAGCCGCGAACAACCCGGACGGTGATCACATCGTGCAGGGCAATCGTCTGGTAGACGGTGCGCAGTTCGTGGAACCCATCGGGACGGTGCGCGCCAATCGACAGGCCGAGATTGATCTTGGCGAAGGAGCGAACGGTGGCGGGCATGGTCACGAGCATTTAATCACAGAGACCGGACAGGGGTGCTCGAGGAACTGCCCCCTACGCTGCCTGGGCGTCCGGATGCGAGGCCAGAAGGGAATCGGGTAAAGCCAGAATGTGCGCCCTTGGGGCCCTTCGTCCGGACGTCCGCTCGCCCTCCGGTGCGGCATTTCCCCGGCATGCCCCTGCGGGGCAAGTGTTCCGGCATGGTCTTCGAAAACCATGGCTTTCGAAAACCATGGCTTTCGAAACACCCGTTCCGGCAGGGTTAGCTATGAGATAAGGGGACGGGGTGGGAGGCTCCCCGGGACGCGCCGCCGGCTTCCGAACGAGCCTTGTGCACTGGCCAGGCCCCAAAAATGCGCTCCAGTCGCCTCCAGACACGAGTGACTTGCATTCTCCCGGGCGGCTGCGGCCACCTTCTGGAACCGCCTACAACCAGCCGTGCTTTCAGAAACTTAGCTAATAGTGAATTAGAGAGATTTCCACGGAGCGAACGTGCCGTGGCACGCAAGAGCCAATGCCATAATGCCATGAGGAGAGGCGCGAGGCTTTTTTCGAAACCTGCCCGACCCCAGGCCCGGTTATGTCCGCCGCTTGTAGTAGATCGCGAACTCAAATCCGGAGTTCGGCGGGAACAGCTCGGCAATCTTCCGGAGCCGCTCCGCCATCGGAGTGGGCGCCAGCAGCGGGTAGTCCCGCTCCCGTAGGTCGTAGTAATCCACGTCCAAGGAAAGCGAGAGCAAGTAAATCGAGATGGCATCCGCAAATGCGGCCGCAAAATATTCGTTCTTGTATTTCTCGGTTTCCGGGCCGGGATTCGCGGCGGCTTTGCGCGCGTCCCAGGCGTCGAGCGAAGTTTCGCCGCGTACGCCAGCCTCTACCTGCTTCCAGGCCAGATCGGCAAAAGCTTGCGAGACACCGATCCGCTCCACAATCGCGTGCCCCACGTTGATGTAAAACTCGAACGCAACCGAAAACTTGTCGTCCATCAGGCGCGTCGAGATGAACACACACTGCGCATCGCCCAGGTTCAGGTTGCGATGGCAGACTGCGTTGTCGCTCAACCCTACGTCGTAGCGGTCGGCGATGACCGTATCGTCGCCCTGGCTGACTGTGAGCGGAACAAAGTAATAAGCCTTGCGCTCCAGGGCGGCGGCCGCGGTGCGGGGAACCGCAGCAATCATGCGCTCAAGATCGGCGTCTGAGATTGTGACTTCGCCCGAGCTGGCGTAGCAAATGCCATTGGAGGCTTGCGAAACCGGGGTTTGACGGACCACTTCCGCCGGGGTCCGGGTAAGGGCCGAGGCTGCCTGCGACATAAAGAGCATTGTAGCGCAACGGCCGCGGTGCACCACTGCGAGATGCGCCCATGACGGTGTAAAATAACGAGTTATGCCGCCCTCGCGACAGCTCGAGAGACCCCGCTGGTACTCGATTCCGCCCCGGGTCCTCCTGTTTACCTTTCTTCTCACTTTGCTCGCGTTTGCGGTAAGCCTGCTCGCCTCGATTCTGGGGCTCGTGCTGGTGGCCAAGTTCCACGGAGCCACCTCCGACCTACGCTTCGCCTACCGTAGCGTTGCACTCCCGGTGGCGGCCGTGGCAGGTTTGCTCGCCCTCGTCCTCTCCCTCGTCATGGAAGTGCGCCATTACCGCCAGTCGAAGGCTCTGGCAGGGATTGTGCGAGCGAGCCGCTAGGCGAGCCACCCGGGTGTCTAAGATCCCGGCTAGGACAACCAGCACGCCCGATCATCTGTTAAGCATCTTGAGTCCTCGGTATCGGGTCAGCCGCCAACCAGCCGAAAAATTTGTTTGCTACATTGCGTAAAAATACCCTGAGTAGAACTGTGGTGCTTGGGGAGCAGGAATTAGGCCGCACCCCCGCGGCGATCCCGAAGCTTGACACTCCGCGTTCGAAATGGGCCGGTGGTGTAACCCAGGAACACGGCTGGAAAGATCCGCAGATGCAGGTTCGAATCCTCGCCCGGTCCACCCACCTTTCCGCACGATTCCCTGGCGCAATTCGCTGCGGGATTTCCACCCGCTACAATAAAAGGGATGCGTCCCCGTATTGCCATTCCTGTGCCCCACTCCGGCGATCCCGAGTACGCTGGGCGCGCTTTCGCCCAATACCAACGAGCCGTGGAGATGGCGGGCGGGGATCCGGTTCGGATTCCCCTCGATAAAGCGCCCGTCGATGTGCTGAAGCTGATCGAGCGCTGCGATGCCGTGCTTCTGCCCGGCAGCCCCGCAGACGTAGATCCCGCCAAGTACGCCACCGCGCGCGACCCTAAGACGGCTGAGGCCGACTCCCGGCGAGATACGGTCGACGAACTTCTGCTCGAGGATGCCTACCACCTGCGCAAGCCGGTGCTCGGCATCTGCTATGGCTTGCAGATCCTGAACGTGTATCGGACAGGATCGCTGATTCAGCATGTCCAATCGCCGGTCAATCACGAGGCAGGGCGCAAGGTTGCGGTAGCGCACACCGTCGACATCGCTCCCGGGTCGCTGCTCGCGGAGATTGTGCGGGAAACGTGCGCCGATCCCGGCAGGATGCCCGTGAACTCCAGCCACCACCAGTCCGCCGATGTCGTGGGCCATGGGCTGCGGGCGGTGGCGCGCTGCTGGGAGGATGGAGTGCTCGAGGCGGTTGAGGGAACCGCGCCCGATCACTTCGTTCTCGCCGTGCAGTGGCACCCGGAACGGTCCGTGGACGACGACCCTGCCTCTCGTGCAATTTTCAGCGCCTTGGTGAAGGCGGCGCAGGCGCGGCGTCAGGAACGGGTGGGAGAAGTCGAGAACTTGTGAACCGGCGATTGCTGGGTGAGGCTCGGTCGCCTTCCATGTCTGCTGAGTTTGCGGCCGGCTCTGCCTGGGTGCGGGTGAGAACTCGTGCCCCCGCTGAACGGACTCGCGTTCGCTCCCGCCTCCTTCTCCGGAGTGAGGTCCGGGGCGAGGGGCTGTCGCCGCTGCCCGCCTGGAATCTGCGGGTTTCATCCGACCCGCAGCACCGAGACGGTCGGTCTCAGGCACCCGCTACTTGCTTTTCGCTTTGGCGTGCGACTTCCCGCCCGCCGCGTTTCGTTCGAGCAGCACCACGACATTGGCAATGGCTGCGTTGTCGGTGCCCATGCCTTCCGGCGTCTTCGCCTTCAGGCCGACGCAATCGGCCGGGATGCCAAGAAGTTCCGACACGTGCGAACGAATGGTCGCGGCCTGCGGACCTATTTTTGGCGCCAGCAGAATCAGCGAGGAATCAACGTTGCTCAACCTGTAGCCCGCCTCTCGAACCCGCTTCTGAGCCTCTTCGAGAAACACCACGGAATCGGCGCCCTTCCATTGCGGATCAGAAGGCGGGAAGAGCGTTCCGATATCGGGCGCGCCAATGGCGCCGAGCAGCGCGTCCGTGATGGCATGCAGAAGTACGTCTCCGTCGGAATGTCCGCCCAGGCCTTTGCCGTGAGCCAGGGTCACCCCGCCAAGCTTGAGCGGAATACCGCTTTGGAATTCGTGAGAATCCCACCCGAAGCCGATCCGTGTCGCGGGTTTCAACGGCCTGGCCTCCTTCAATCGCCCTGCTGGTCGAAGTAGAACTCGGCGAGTTCCAGGTCGGCCGGGGTCGTAATCTTGAGATTGCGGGCAGAACCCATGACCACCGCAACCTCCTGGCCCGACCGTTCGACCAGGGAAGCTTCATCGGTGCCGATGAAGCCATCCGCGCTGGCCTCGTCGAAGGCCTTCCTCAGGATGTCGTAGCGGAAGCCCTGCGGGGTCTGCGCCATCACGACCCGCTCGCGTGGAACGGTCGAGGTAATCAGAGCGCCATCGGCGGTGCGCTCGACCTGTTTCACGGTGTCCGCGGCGGGCATCCCGGCAATCGCGGCGCCGTATTTCTCCGCGCCTTGAATGACCTGGTCGATGATCTCCGTGGTCACGAAGGGGCGTACCGCGTCGTGCACCAGAATAATGTCACCCGGCGCCGCCGCGACTGCCGCCAATGCGTTCGCGACGGAATGTTGGCGGTGTTCGCCACCTTCGACGAGTTCCACTCTCTTCTCGAGAATATCCTTGCCTTCGGCCTGCAGTCGCTCCCGAAAGCCCGGAATTTCATCCTTTCGCAAAGCGACGAATACTTCGGAGACTCGCGGACTGGAAGCCAACTTGCGCAGCGTGTGAATCAGGATGGGCGTACCCCCCAACTCCGTGAACTGCTTGGAGGGTGAAGGTTTCTTCGTCTGGGCGCGGCTGGCCGAAGCCATGCGCGTGCCCAGGCCCGCAGCCGGAATGATTACCACGACCTTCATGGCGGGCGACAAGTATACGGTGATCCGAGATGCGAGTTCAAATCAGGCGCTCGACCCACATTCGGAGCGGCGTCGATCCAGCCAACCCGCCACGAGCGCCCCTCGTTTCAGAATATCTTTACCTTGAACGTGAGGTACTTCTTGGGATTTTCCCGGATCGATTTGACCAGCTGACGCGTCTCGAGCAGCGTCTCGTCCAGGTTGTTGTAGAGCGCTGGATCCTTGAACAGCCTGCCGGCCGTGCCTTCGCCCGCTTCCAGACGATCGGTGAGAACCGACAGCTTGGTCAGGGTGTTATCGAGCTTCTGGGCCAATGCCTCGTCCTTGGTCAGCTTGCCGAGCGCACCTTTTCCGGCATTGATGTCGTCGGTCAGCTTCTTGACGTTGGCGATGGTGTCGTTGGCATTGTTGTACAGGCTGGGATCCTTCAGGAACTTCCCAGCCGTGCCTTTGCCCTGTTGGAGTTCATCGATGATCAAATTCAGTTTATCCACCGCCGCCATCGCCTTGTTGTAGGCCTCATCGTTTGACACCAGTTTCCCGAGGCTGCCTTCGCCGTTGCGAATCTGATCCACAATCGTTTTGAACTCGTTCACGGTGTCAGCAAAGCGCGTGTAGAGGGTGGGGTCGTAGATCAGTTTGCCGATCGAACCCTGGCCGCTTTCGACGAACGCGAGGATGCGATCGGTGCGCTTGAGCAGAGCGTCCAGGTTTTGCAGGGTGCCCTGGCTGGCCCGGACCACGTCCTGAATGTCGGGCGTATCGCGGGTCGGCAGTGTGTCGCCATCCCGCGCCTCTGGCCCTTTTGCCTGCGAGCTGTCGATATCGATGAAGGTTTCGCCCAGGACGCCGGCTGTGCTCAACGATGTGATGGAATCCTGTCGAATGTTGAAGCCGTACTTGGTGCTGACCCGCATGGTGATTTCCACCGGTGTGCGGGGCTTGCTTCGAACCACGCGGACCCCGGTGACGTTGCCAACGTCCACTCCCTGCAGGCGTACCGGCGCGCCGTTTCGCAGGCCCTGGGCGTTGTCGAAATAGGACTTGAGAGTGATTTTTGGAGTCAACAGTCCGGCGGTTCCGCTCATCAGGAAGATGAGGACAGCCAGAGTGATACTGGCAAACAGCACAGTCAGGCCCACCCGCAGTTGCGACCACTTCAACTGCTTTTGGCTAGGCAAGCGTCCCTCGTCCGGACAAATCTGGCGTCCGGCCCCAGCATTCGAGCAATGCCATCATCACCTCTCCGCAAACGGCGGGCGGTTTTTTGGCTGATCATAGCAGACTGTGGGAACGACTTCACGCTAGACGGGGCGGGGCGCGAGGCTGGGGAGAAGCGCCAAGGCCAGTCCGTACGCCGCACCGCCCGATGCCAGAGTCGTGTTCAGACCAAAGTGAATGGCGACCACCATCGCCAGTACCGATCCGAGGACGCTCGCGGCAGCATTCATTGCCCAGGCCCATTCCACAGCGTGGCCTTCGATGTTCGCCGGCTCCCCAAACTCTGAGGCGGGCAAGTCCGGGACCGAGGTGCGCGCGAACGAGCGCAATCCCGTCGGGAAGGGCATCCCCATCGCGAATCCGAGAGGAACCAGCACCCCCGCGCTCACGGCCAGTTTCAAGACGAAGGGCAACCCAATCAGAGACCCCAGCAGGCTTGGGAGGACGCCGGTGTAGAGGACGATTGCCACGATCAGCAGCACCAGCGGGATCCATCCCCGGGTCGTGTCCGGCAGCCAGCGACGCGAAAACAGACTGCCGGTGCCACTGGCAAGCAGCAGAAGAAAGATAACGACTGTGAGCGCATAAGTCGGATGCCCCAGGAACAGCACGAACCGCTGGATGAAGGCGATCTCCACCAGGATGTAGCCCAGTCCCACGGCGACAAAATAGAGCAGGGGCAAGGCGCGTTGCTGGCGGCCTCCTCCCAGGGCCATCGGCACCAGCAGGAATGCGAACACGGCCACCACCGAAATGATGAACACGATTCCCAGGACCACCACGCCCAAGTTGACTTTCCAATCGATCCCCTTCTGCAGTCCCCCGTCGTGCAGAATCTGATCGGTCTTGAGCGTGAAGAAGAAAAAGGGAGCGTTATCGTCCACCGGTGCGACGTTATACGGGTAATCACGGGCGAAGGCCCGCGGATCATTGCGCGCGATCAGAGCGGAAAAGGGATTCTCGCCCGGCTCAGAAGGCAGGTAGAGCGCGACCAGATCGTCATGGGCATCAAGGTGCGCCCGCACGGCCTCTT
This sequence comes from Terriglobales bacterium, assembly GCA_035643915.1. Classification (GTDB taxonomy): domain Bacteria; phylum Acidobacteriota; class Terriglobia; order Terriglobales; family Acidobacteriaceae; genus Gp1-AA133. The sequence continues at coordinate 36,942 of DASQPN010000063.1, forward strand.
CTTCGTTCCGGGTGAAGGGCGTTTTCTTGGCGAGCACGACCACTGGGATCCCGTCCTCATCGAGATCCCCCTCGGAAACTACGATGAAGTGCTTCGCGGGTTTTCCGACGCCCAGTTGGTGAAGCGCCTCCATCGCCACCGACAGCACGCGCAGCGCCTCCCGCGGCTGACGGAACTCCCAGCGGGTGATGGCAATCATTCCGTCCGGCTTGAGGTGCTCGAAATATTCCCGGAAGGCATCGACCGTGTACAGGCTGTTCTCGCTGAGTGCGAACGCTCCGGCGGCGGTCGAAGCCCAGGTGTCCACCAGGGTCATCTGCACCACGTCAAAAAGCTGGGCCGCGTTCCGCACGAAAGAACGGCCATCGGTCACCTGTAGGTGGACTTCCCGCTGTTCGTACAAGTGATGCGAGTAGTCGGCGTAGCGGCCGCGCATAATCGTGTTCGCAATAATCGGATTGATTTCGATTGCAGTGACGTTCGGGCTGCCGTTGGCCACGGCCCGCAACACATCCACGCCTCCGCCCGGCCCAATGATGGCGAACTCTCCCTGCGGGCGCAGCACGTTCGCCAGCGCCGGAGCCGAGGACATGAGGTTTTTCTGCCAGTCCGTGCCCTGCCATGCGTGTGGCTCGACGTTCATGATGTAGGTGGAGGCATCGGCATCAATCACGATCGCCTTGCCGTTGTTCCCCTGGTTGTCCACTTCCACGCGAGAGATTGCATTCCAGCGCGCGAATTCCACCCAGGCCTGGTCGCGAAACATGCCCTTGGCGTAAATGACGTCCATGAAGCGCCCATCGTGATTGATGGCAATCAGCAGAACCAGCGCGCCCGCCAGCGCGCCGGTGATCTTGCGGACGGTCGACGAAAGAGCCCAGGTCGTGGCGGCGAGTGCCATCGTCACGCCCGCAAACAGGATGGTGTTCGGCCCGCCGATCCCGTTCAGGAGCGGAACGATTCCCAGGCAAGCGAGCGCTCCACCCAGCAAATCGGCTCCGTAAAGGCGGGTGATCGCGCGCGCTTCCCGGGCGAACACAACCGAAAACAAAATCCCAGTCAGAACGAACGGGACCGCCGCGGCAAGATACAGCACGGTCAGCCTCAGCAG
>DASQPN010000064.1:0-10595 GCA_035643915.1 Terriglobales bacterium
CGGCGAGACCGCCGAACAAGTGGTAAATCAGGTCGACGAGGTCACACTTGCCAACCTGATTTACGAATTCGGTGAGGAAAGGAGGTCGCGGAGAATCGCCAGAGCCATTGTCCGGTCGCGGCCGATACGAACTACTGCGCACCTTGCGGATGTCGTCTCAGCCGCGGCCCGGCCAATGAACCAGGCCGAACGAAGAATTCATCCCGCGACGCGAACCTTTCAAGCTCTCCGAATCTTCGTAAACCGCGAACTGGACGACCTGCGGGATCTGCTCAAAGCAGCCCCGCACTTGCTAAAACCCGGCGGGCGCCTGGTGGTCATCAGCTTCCACTCGCTGGAGGACCGCATTGTGAAAGATGCCCTCCGCGAGGGAGTGAAGCAGGGTCACTACCGGCCGCTGACGAAAAAGCCGGTGACGGCGAGTGAAGAAGAGATCGATCGCAATCCGCGGTCCCGCAGCGCGAAGCTGCGATCCGCCGAACGAGTTCAGTAGCGCCGGCCGTCCAGCGGGCGTCTGGCCCGCGGCACCGCCGATGGACGCGGCGGGAATTTGGTTCTGAAGGCAGTTGGTTTGGAAGGGCGGGGCGTTAGCCGTGCCGACAGCGGTCAGAAATGAAAGGGGCTTTAGCCCCTGAGGGGAATCGCCAACGGGAAAAGTTTAGCCCCGGAGAACCCGCCGGGGTCCCCAGCGTGACCGCTCTTGCGCTGGGGTGGGCTGTGGTGAAGGGTGGCCCGGCACGTCCCAGGGACGGCGTGCCGGGGCAAGGTTTCCGGAACGGCATCGCCTCTCAAAAAGGCGAACGAAATCAAAAGCGAGGACAGGAGTCAGGGCCATGCACAAGGGAACGATCATTGCCGAACTCATTGCAGCCGTAGAACGAGCCGAAGCGCGCGCGCGCGAAGCCAACCAGGACGCCGAACTCGAGCGCTGGTACGACACGCGTTACCAGACCGTGCAGTTCAACGCCGATCTTCTCGGGGTGGCATAAATGGCCGCGGCCGCCACAATACAGGGAACCATGCCAGCTGGCCGGCGCCAGTCGTTCTGGGTGGGCACGCCCGAGATCTACTTCTCCAAGCAGATCGACAACTCGCGCCTGGTGAAGGTGGAAGATCCGCGCCGCAGCCGCGAGATGCGTCAATTCGGCATCGCGCTCTCCTGCCTGTTCCTGCTGGTCATGACCTACGCCTGGCAGCACTTCAAGGCCATCGAGTACGGTTATAAGATCGAGTCCATGAAGATCGAAAGCGACAGCATGACGGAAATGAACCGCGCGCTGCGCCTCGAAGACGCCTCGCTGCGCGATCCCGAGCGCATCGACGTAATGGCGCGCAAGCTGGGATTGCAGTCCCCGCAAGCGGGACAGGTTATGAGCCTGGATGCCTCGAGTGACAGTGGCGCCCCGGTGATGGCGAGTATCTCGCCCATCTCGGTGATTTCGGCCCGATAAGTCGGCGACAAGAAAGGCCGGGCACGACTCGGCAAGGAAGGAAATTTTGCCCTTCCCGAAGCAAGCACATTTGGCGGCTTCTCCGGACACGGTGAGCCGCCATGTTTGTCTCTGACCCCCGGAACCGGTCGCCCGTCAGCCGCAAAGCGGCGAAGAAGGAACCCGCGGCGTAAGCCGTGGGTAAGGAGCCAAAGAAGCCCGAGCCTCGAAGGGGCGAAGGAAAATCTGCGGAGGGCACGAACCAAGGGAGCAAGCAAACGCCCGTCCGCTTCAGCGGGCGAGATTCATTGGCCCAGCGCGTCGGCGCTGGGCAACGCAACGCAAAGATCCAGAGTCCCAGGGGCGACAGTCGACCACGATGCGCACACCGGAAAGATATCTCGGATGACGACAAACTTGGCCACTCCCCGCAGCACCGCGAACCATCGGCTCTACCTCCTGGGCGGCCTCCTTTTGCTCTGGTTCGGTGTGATCTGCCTGCGCCTGGTCTACCTCCAGATCTTCTGCTACGGCGACTTCGAACAGCGCGCCGAGCGCCAGCAGCAGCGTTCCATTAATGTTTCCGCCAAGCGCGGCATCATCTATGATCGCCAGGGCCGCGAACTGGCCATGTCGATCCAGGTCGATTCCGCCTTCGCCGTGCCCACCGAGATCCCCGACCTCCCTAACACGATCTCCCTGATCACCCGCATCACCGGCGAAGATGCGCGCATGGTGCTTGCTGACTGCCGCGCTCACAAGACTTTTTGCTGGGTGGCGCGCAAGGGCAATGCCGAGACCATCGACCGGATCCGCGCCCTGAACCTGCAGGGCATCCACTTCCAGAAAGAGTCGAAGCGCTTCTATCCCAAGCGGGAGCTGGCTGCGCAAGTGCTCGGCTACGTCGGCACCGATGACGACGGCCTCAGCGGCATCGAGCGCCAGTACAACGAGCGGCTGCAAGGCAAACCCGGCAAGATGCTCATCTCGGTCGACGCCCGCAAAAAATGGTTCGGCCGCATCGAGAAAGAACCCGAACCCGGCGACAACGTAGTCCTCACCATCGACGAGAAAATTCAGTACATCGCCGAGCACGAACTCGAGCAGGCGTTGAAAGACACGCAAGCCATCGCCGGCACCGTAATCGTCGAGAACCCCCGCACCGGCGAAATTCTCGCCCTCGTCAACCGCCCCACGTTCAATCCTAACGTCAAGAAAGAAATCCGCAACGAGGCGCTGAAAAATCGCGCGGTCAGCGACGTTTATGAGCCCGGCTCGACTTTCAAATTGGTGACGATCTCCGGAGCGCTCGAAGAGAAGCTCACCCGCCCGCAAGAAATCTTCGACTGCCAGATGGGCTCAATCGTGATCAATGGCATGCGCATTCGCGACAGCAAGCCGCACGGCCTGCTGACGGTCGCGGATGTCTTGGCCGAGTCCAGCGACGTAGGCTCGATCAAGATCGCCCTCCGCCTCGGCGAAGATCGCTTCTACAACTACATCCGCGCGTTTGGTTTCGGCCAGCAGACCGGCATCGAACTCCCCGGGGAAACGCGCGGCCTGACCAAGCCCGTGAGCCGCTGGTCGAAAGTATCGATTGGCGCGATTTCGATGGGTCAGGAAATCGGTGTGTCGCCGATCCAGTTGGCCGCCATGGTGTCCACATTCGCGAACGATGGCGTCTGGGAAGCCCCGCGCATCGTGGCGGCGACCACGCCCCCGCAGAGCACACCCCAGACCGTGATGTTCCATCCCCAGAGCGAACGCCGCGTCATCTCGCCGATGACCGCGGCCCAGATGCGCGAGATGATGCAGCGCGTTGTGCTATCACGGCACGGCACCGGCCGGAGAGCAATCCTCGAAGGCTACAGCTCGGCGGGCAAAACGGGGACTGCTCAGAAAGTCGACCCGGCCACCGGCGCCTATTCCCGTACCAAGTACATCGGCTCCTTCGCAGGCTTCGCGCCCATCAACAATCCCGCTGTCACCGTCGCCGTGATCCTCGACTCCGCGGTAGGCCTCCACCAGGGCGGGCAGGTGGCCGCGCCCGTATTCCAGCGCATCACCCAGCAGGTGCTCGAATACCTGCATGTGCCCCACGATCTCGAACTACCTCCCGACCGCCAGGTGTGGTTGGCTAGGAACAAAGTAAAGGATTCCGACCTCGACGAAATCTCCCCGGATCACCTGGGAGCAAGTCTCGAAGTGGCCGATGCAGGCTCGCTGGACGCGGTCCCTCCCGCCAGTCCGCAGAGCGCGAAGCCGTCCCCGGCGCAAGGCCCCTTGATTCCCGCCGCGTTGCGCGCGAAGGAGCCTCAAGTGTCAGCAGCCCAGTCGCCGTCCGCAGCGGGAGACGCGTCCGCGAGGGCTCCTTCGATGGGAACCGTGGTGCTCGAGGTGGACCAGGGTGGGATCGAAGTCCCGTCCTTCATCGGGAAGAGCGTCCGTGGCGCACTTGAGACGGCGCAGGATAGTGGCCTGGAGTTGAATCCCGTAGGCAGCGGCACCGCGCGCGAGCAATCTCCCGCGCCTGGAACCCACGTGACGGCCCGGTCAAGAGTGGTGGTGATGTTCGGCCGTTAACAAAGTCGCGCCCCGAAAGGCGGAACGAGCACGAAGGCAAAACTTCTCTCTCATTGTCATCCGGAGCAAGAAATGGACTTCGCAAAGCGAAGTCCATTTCGCGTCGAAGGACACCGGGCAGGTTGCAATTCGGCCACCCTGGGAAGACGCTTCCACCATGCAGCCTAGCCCCAGGGGAGCACCACCCGGAGCGTGGGTGCGGGTCATGGAGAACAGGATCATGCACGACCGGGGGCCGCTCGAGGTTGCGTCACGACTGGAGCGCAATTGGGAAATTGGCGACGCAGCGCAAGAATGAAGCCCACAAGCCCGGGGTCAAATGCAGAAATGTGATCAATATGATCGAGGCCGGAGCGGCGAAGAAAAAGCAAAGTGCGACCTGGTCTACCTGAGCCCGACCGCGCCCCAAAACGGCACGAAGTAAGATGGCTGCACTAGAATCATCCCAATGACCTTCCAACAGATCCTGCAGGGCGCCGAAGTCCTCGCCCAGAGCGGCAACCCCAGTGTCACTGGCGTGGAGTACGACTCCCGCCGGGTGAAGCCGGGCTCCGTCTTTGTCGCCATGCAGGGCGAGACCAGCGACGGAAATGAATTCGTCGACAGGGCCATCGCCGCCGGCGCCGTGGCCGTGGTCACCGACTCCGCGACCGAGCAGCCCCGGGAAGCAGTAGCCTGGGCGCGTGTGCCCCACGGACGCCGCGCCCTCGGCAAACTCAGCGCCAATTTCTACAAGCGCCCCGCCGAGCGTCTGGCGGTCACCGGCGTGACCGGCACCAACGGCAAGAGCACGACCACCTTCCTAATGGAAGCGATCCTCTCCGCAGCCGCGCGAAAGAGCGTCCTCGTAGGCACCATCGAATACCACGTAGCCGGAAAGAGTCTGCCCGCGCCTCACACCACGCCCGAGTCGCTCGAACTCAACCAGATGCTGGCAGAAGGCCTAGCCAACGGCGCCACCGAGGTCGTCATGGAAGTCTCCTCGCACGCCCTAGCCCAACAGCGCGTTTACGCCGTCCCCTTCGACGTCGCCGTCTTCACCAACCTGACACGGGACCACCTCGACTATCACCAAACCATGGAGGAGTACTTCGCCGCCAAGAAAATTCTCTTCGAAGGATGCGGCACTGAAGCTCCTCGCGCCGCCCTCATCAACATCGACGACGAGTACGGCCGCGAGCTGGCTCCGATCAGCAAGAAAGGCGGTTCCCGGGTTTTCACCTACGGCCTGACGAGCGGCGATTTCCACGCCAAGTCAGTCGAGATCACTTCGCGCGGCACGCGTTTTGACATGGCCACGCCCGGAGAAGCGTTTTCTATTTTCTCCCCGCTCATTGGCAAGGTGAACGTCTACAACATCCTCGCCGCTGCCGGGGCAGGATTCGCGCGCGGATGCAACCGGGAAGCCATCGTCCAGGGAGTGGCGGCTCTCGCCCGTGTCCCCGGCCGCTTCGAGCGCGTCGACTGCGGTCAACCGTTCACGGTAGTCGTCGACTACGCGCACACCGACGATGCTCTTCGCAACCTGACCGCCCTGGCCAGAGGGTTCGTTAGCCAAGCCGGACTAAAGCGCCGTGTGATCACCGTCTTCGGCTGTGGGGGAGATCGCGACCGCGCCAAGCGTCCGCTCATGGGTGATGCGGCCGGCAGGGGCAGCGATTTCGTAATCTTGACCTCCGACAATCCCCGCAGCGAAGATCCCCTGGCCATCATGAACGACGCCAAAGTCGGCCTGCAACGTTCCGGAACCAAGTACGCCATGGAACCAGACCGCCGCGCCGCGATCGCCCTGGCCGTTCGCGAAGCCGCCCCCGGCGATATCGTGTTGCTCGCCGGCAAGGGCCATGAGAAGGTACAAGTCTCACGGGAAGGATCGGTTCCGTTCGACGACGTCAGTATCGCCCGCGAAGTTCTCGCCCAGGCCGGCTATGAATGCCAGGCCACCAAGGCCAGCGCCGCGAAAAAAGCATGAAGCTCCCCCTGTCGAAGATCGAAGAGTTCCTCGGTGCCACCGGCGAATGCGAACTCAAGGAAGTTGCCCAGGGATACTCCATCGACTCCCGCACCCTTCAGCCCGGCGAACTTTTCTTCGCAGTGAAGGGTGAGCGCTTCGACGGCCACGACTTCGTCCACCAGGCGCTCGAGCGCGGAGCTGTCTCCGCGGTGGTGCGCAAAGATCAGCTGGCCCGCTTTCCCGTCAAGACCTGCCTGCTGGCAGTGGAGGACACGCTCACCGCCCTGCAAACCCTGGCCACCGCCGTCCGCCGCCGATGGGGAAAGCCGGTGGTCGCGGTCACGGGCTCGGTGGGCAAAACCACTACCAAGGAAGCCATCGCGCATGTTCTGGCCACGCGCTACCGCGTGCTGAAGTCTGAGGGCAATTTCAACAATCATTTCGGCCTTCCGTTGATGCTGCTGAAGCTGCAGCCCGAGCAGGAAATTGCTGTCATCGAGATGGGTATGTCGCACGCCGGCGAGATCGCAGGCCTCGCGAGAATCGCCCAACCGGAGATCGGCGTAGTCACCGTCGTGGCCCCCGTCCACCTCGAGTATTTCGACTCCATCGCCGGCATCGCGCGCGCCAAGTACGAACTCATCGAGTCGCTCCACCCAGGCGACACCGCCGTTCTCAACGCCGACGACGAATACGTCTCCCAATTCGGCCGCGACTTCAAAGGCAAAGTCGTGCTGTACGGTACGCGTACTTCCGCCGACGTCCGCGCCGAAAACATCGAGTCCCTCGGCGCCGAGGGTTCGGCCTTCGATGTAGCGGTTCACGGCGTGCGCGAGCGAGCGACCCTCCCGTTGCTGGGAGCCCACAACATCTACAACGCGCTCGCGGCCGTGGCCGTCGGCTTGGACCGTGGTATCCACCTTTCCGCCGCCCTCGACGCGCTGGCCTCGCTTACCCCCGCGGACAAGCGTGGGCAGGTCGTCCAAGTGGGAAACGTCAAGGTGGTCAACGATTGCTACAATTCCAACCCAAAAGCTCTGGAAGCGATGGTGGACGCCCTGGCCAGCATGCCGGCCAAACGTAGAATCGTCGTGGCCGGCGAGATGCTGGAACTAGGCCCGGCCGGCGAACAGATGCACCATCGCGCCGGCAAGCACATCGCGGACATGAAAATGGACGTGCTGATCGGAGTTCGCGGCCTGGCGCAGTCAATGGTCGAAGCGGCCAAAGCCGCAGGCGTCCGCGCCGAATTCGTAGCCACTCCGGAACAGGCCGGCGAGTGGCTAGCCCGCGAATCCCGGGACGGCGACGTGGTCCTGCTAAAGGCCTCCCGAGGCGTAAAGCTCGAGAAGGCGCTCGAGAAGTGGAAGGAAATTAGCCGTTAGTCGTTGGCTCCCGGTTGTTAGCGACGTACAACCACCAGCTCGGCCCGAGCGTTTTGGCCAACGACCAACAGCCAACGACCAACGACCGTCTCTGGAGGCTGATTGCTTTACTGGCTGCTGTTCGTCAAGCTGTTCCACTACTTTCCGCCGTTCCGCATCTTCCGCTACCTCACGTTCCGGACTGCGTTTGCCAGTCTCACGGCGCTCTTCACCGGGCTGATCGTTGGCCCGCTAGTCATTAACCGTCTGCGCGAATTCCAGATCGGTCAGTTCATCCGCGAAGAAGGTCCGAAGGCTCACCAGAAAAAAGCTGGCACGCCCACCATGGGCGGCCTGTTGATCGTGATCGCGATCGTAGTTCCCACTCTGCTGTGGGCGGACCTCAGTAATCCCTTCGTGTGGATCGCCATTGTTTCCACCTGCGCATTCGCCGCCATCGGATTCACCGACGACTACATCAAAGTCGTTCACCGCCGGAACCTGGGCCTCACGGCCCGGGCGAAGCTAGGTCTGCAGATCTTCACCAGCTTGCTGATCGCCATCACGCTCACCGGGATGCAAGCAAAGGGAATATATTCCACCAAGCTGGTCGTCCCCTTCATCAAGCAATTTCATCCGGACCTGGTCCTTGAGCACTGGGTCCACAATCCCCACTTGTGGCCCCTCGCCTTCATCCCCTTTGCGATTTTCGTCTGCCTCGTGATCGTGGGTTCGAGCAACGCCGTGAACCTCACCGATGGCCTGGACGGCCTCGCCATTGGCTGCACCGTGATCGCCGCCGGCGCGCTCACCATGCTCACCTACGTCAGCGGCCACGCCGCCTTCGCCTCCTACCTCGGCCTCGAACGCATGCCCCAGGTCGGCGAGTTGACCATCTTCTGCGGAGCCATGGTCGGATCCGCCATCGGCTTCCTCTGGTACAACGCCCATCCCGCCGAAGTTTTCATGGGCGACGTCGGATCGCTCGCGCTCGGTGGCGCCATCGGCACGGTCGCCGTCATGATCAAGCAGGAACTGCTGCTTCCGTTCATCGGCGGAGTCTTCGTCATCGAAGCGCTCTCGGTGATCCTGCAGGTCGCCTCGTTCAAGCTTCGAAAAAAGAGAATCTTCAAGATGGCCCCCATTCATCATCATTTCGAGTTGCTGGGCTGGTCCGAGTCGAAGGTGATCGTGCGCTTCTGGATCGCGTCCCTGGTCTTCGCCCTGTTCGCACTGACGACGCTGAAGCTCAGATGAGAATTCCTAGGGCGCCCATGCCTGCGCAAAGACCCTGAATGCGGGAAGAGTCTGCAGGGAGAAAGATTCCGCAAAAAATTCCGAATGCGGAAGAGCCGTGAATTCCAATTCGCCTTGAAGCGGCCCGGCTTTAAGCCGACCTGCGGGCGCCTTAGAATCAGGACGGCTTCAGCGCTGAGGGTGGGAGCTGCCCGACAAACGAATTTGTCCCAGCATGTCAGAGCCGCAGAACCACCCGGCCACTTTTCTCTGTGTCTCTGCTCCTCTGTGGTAGAACTTGACTTTCGTGGACGTCAAAGACAAACGCGTGCTGGTAGTCGGCCTAGGCAAGTCCGGCGTGGCCTCCGCCCTCTTCCTGAAGGACCGCGGAGCCCTGGTCACCGTCTCCGACACCAAGTCCCCGGACCAGCTCGGCGAAGAAATCCCGCTCCTGCTCGACCATGGCATCGCCGTCGAAACCGGCGGCCATGGCGAACGTACCTTCCGCGGTCAGGACCTAATCGTAGTTAGCCCCGGCGTCCCGGTCGACGCTCCGACGCTGGTGCAGGCCCGAGCCTCGGGCGAGCCGGTCATCGGCGAAATCGAACTAGCCGCCCAATATCTGCCCGGCCCCATCGTGGCCATCACCGGCTCAAACGGCAAGACCACGACCACCAGTCTGGCCGGCGACATCATCACCGCTGGTGGTTTCCCCACGTTGGTTGGCGGCAACATCGGCACGCCCGCAATCTCCCTGGTCGAGCGCGCCACCAGCGAGACAGTCGTAGTCCTGGAAATCTCCAGCTTCCAGCTGGAAACCATCCAGACCTTCCGCCCGAAAGTCGCGGTCGTTCTAAACATCACCCCCGACCACCTCGACCGCCATCGCACCTTCCAGACCTACGTCGACGCGAAAGCCCGTATCTTCGAAAACCAGCAACCCTCCGACTATGCCGTGCTCAACGAGGACGATCCCACGTGCCTGACCCTGGGCGACCGCACGTACGCGCAGGTTTTCTGGTTCAGCCGCAAGAAGGAGGTGAAGCGAGGCGCCTACCTTCGCGACGGGCAAATCCTGTTCCGCGACGGGACCGGTCAGCGCCAGATCATGCCGGTCAGCGAAATCTCTCTTAAAGGCGCGCACAACGTGGAGAACGTTCTAGCGGCCATCTGCACCGGCGCCCTGATGGGCGTCCCACCCGACCAGATCCGCACAGCCGTCCGCGACTTCAAGGCCGTCGAACATCGCCTGGAATACGTCGCCACCATCAAAGGCGTCGAGTACTACGACGACTCCAAGGCCACCAACGTGGACGCCACCATCAAGGCCCTCGAATCCTTTCCCGCCAACATCCACCTGATTCTCGGTGGCAAGGACAAAGGCAGCGACTACACGGTCCTGAACGACCTCCTTCGCCAGCGCGTGAAGCGCGTCTACACCATCGGCGCCGCCGCCGAAAAGATCGAGTCCCACATCAAGGGTGCCGCCGAGATCGTCCACGCCGAAACCCTGGACAACGCCATCCGCCGCGCCTCCGCCGTAGCCCAACCCGGCGACATCGTCCTCCTCGCCCCCGCCTGCGCCAGCTTCGACCAGTTCGAGAGCTACCACCACCGAGGCCGCGTCTTCAAGGACGCGGTGAAGGATCTCGCCCAGCAAACCAAAAACTAAACCCCTGTTCGGAACAAGCTTTGCCGAGAACAAGCCAGAGAGTTACTGCGCACTCGCCGCTCGACACAAGGGATTGTGGGGCCGTAATCCCGTCCCACCACGCCATGCCCGCCTCTTTCGTGCCAGAACCAAACTCGCCAATCATTCCCCGAAAATCCGCAATCGAAAAACCTCCGTGCCTCCGTGTCTCCGTGGTGAAATGAACTCTCATGGCCAAGCGCGTCAGTGTCGATCGATGGCTCTTCACGGTCACCCTGCTCCTCGTTTTCATCGGCCTGGTGATGGTGTTCAGCGCCTCCGCCGTCATGGCCAAGGAGCGTTTCGGCTCCCCCTATGCGTTCGTCACCAGGCAACTC
>DASQPN010000065.1:0-6796 GCA_035643915.1 Terriglobales bacterium
CTGCGGAAGTCGGCCGGGAAGGGCGTGGGCGCGGCGTGCGCCGACAGGGCGCCCAGCGCCAGGCTGGCGGCGAGGCCGGCCGCGACTCGGCGGAAGCGGCGGGAGAACGTGGACGAAACGGTTGCGGACATGCTCGGCTCCTTAGACGTGAATGCCATATCAGATGCGGCCCGGGCGCCGCGTTGTGACCTCCTGGACCAGCCACGTATTACCGTCGGGGTCATTGAAGGAGAAGAACGACCCGTAGCTCGTGCGCTTGGGATCCGGTCCGGGAAGCCGCGCCTCCTGGGGAAACGGCGCACCGTGCCACATCTCACTCGCGTCGATGCCACGGCGGATGAGTTCGTCATGAGCCGCCTCGATGTCCGAGACAATCAGCCCCCCCGCGGCCGAGCCAGGCGCTGCCGCGGTTAGTCCGTTGCCGAAGGTAACCGAACACCCTGAACCGGGGGGCGTGAACTGGACGCTTCGAACGTCTTTTGCCGGGGCTACATCCTCATCGAGCCTCCACCCCAAGAGTTGGTAGAACTGCTTGGATCGCTCGACGTCGGACACGGGGATGACGTCGACCTCGAGGTTCATGGCGACTCTCATTACGCTGGGGTCAAAGTGCTGTTGTTTCATGCTGCACCTGTTTGGTTCATGTGATTCACTGTTCGCTAATCGGCACAAAGGCCTCTGCTTCGCCTCCGCGCCTAGCGTGAAACGGCGCTCGGCTGCGTCGCACCGTCGCGCCCGTGGCCATTCATGTTGTCCGGACCCGAACTGGCTGAACTCGACTGGCTGCGCCTGCCGAACGAGACCGCATAGGCGGCAGTGCGCACGCTCGGCAGCGGATCGTCGGAGAGCTCGATACCGGCGGTGAGGTTCGTGGGCAGGAACAGCAGCCTCTTCTGAGCTTCCAAGCTGTTGGGCACCACTTTAGTCAGCGTGAGCACGCCGAGATCGACCACCTTGCGGTCAGCAGGCCAAGGTTGGCTGGCATCCTTGGTCTGATCGCCAGATTCAGCCACTTGCGCCTTCAAGTGGAAAACCACCGGCTTCTGTGCGATCCGCCTGGCCAGTTCGTCGAACAGGAAATCAGGCGACTGCTTGGCGGCCTCTTCCGGCGTTATGTGCACGAGCTTTTCCGGCACTACCAGGTAGCGAACTGCCTGCCTTTGGCCGCTCTTGCTGACAAAGATGAAAGCATCAATGCCGTGGTACTCCTCGTCGGCAAAGCTGTCCGGAATCGGGAGCGAACCGATCGCCTTCGGCGCATTCGGGTGGCTGGCGAAGAACTGCTCCAGCTTCGTGGGCTTTGGGGCATCGGGTGGGCTGGCGACGACGGCCTGCAGCAAATCACGAAAGTCCTCCCCGGTCCCTACCGGGAAGAACTTGAATGAGTTGGTCACCATGTCCGTGTCGGCTCCGCCAGGCAGGTGATACTTGATGGCGATACCGCGGGGCATCGCGGGCGAGCCGTCGGGTACACCCGGCATCCCACTGCCATCAGAGAAGCGCGCGGTCACCGGAATTGAGCTGCCGTTGAATAGCGTTGCGCTGCTCAGGCGGGCAGCTTCGGCCGAGGCCTTGAAGGTGCCTTCCACGACAACGCCTTTCGCATGAAAGGCGCGAAAGCCCGGATGCACACCGTCGACCTTGTTCGCCAAATCCACGATTTGGGTCGGGACCGTTGGGTCGTCTGCAATGGCCGCGGCGGAAGCCAGCAGCAGTGATACACATGCTCCCGTCACAATGATGGTCTTCGGTCTCGTGGTCATATCAACCTCCCGACTTCGCGTGTGGGTGCCAGGTCTGATCTCATGGCCCCATTGTCGGAGTGCCTGCCACTTAGGATTAGATGGGAAACTTTGGAATTTAATTTCCAATAATGGCAGAGTGACCTCCGTGGCGGACCTCGACGACATCCTGGTATTCGTCAAAGTGGCCCAGTTCGAGAGCATCACGCGCGCAGCACGCTCCCTGGGAATGCCGATCTCGACGGTGAGTCGTCGGTTGTCGGTACTGGAATCCGCGCTCGGCGTGTCCCTTCTGAGGCGCACCACGCGGCGGGTAACGTTGACTGCGCAGGGGCGGGAGTACTTCAGCCAGTGCCAGGAGCCGCTGAATCTCCTGCAAGAAGCTGAGCAGGTGCTGACTCATGCGCAGAAGAGACCGGAAGGTCTGCTGCGGATCACCGTTCCGGTCATTCTGAGTCAGGAACCTTTTCTTAATTTCATATCCGCGTTCATGAAAGACCATGCTCGTATCCGAGTCGAGCTGGTCGTTACGAACCTGTTGCTCGATCTGATCGCGGAAAATATCGACGTCGCGCTCCGCGTTGGAGAGCTGCAGGATTCCAGCGTCGTCGCCAGGCGGCTCGGCACGATCGTTTTTTGCCTCGTCGCCGCTCCGGAATACCTGAAAGCCCGAACCCTTCCGGCCGAGCCCGCCGATCTAAAGGCGCATGACTGTGTGATGTTCAATGCCAAGAACAACGAGCGCGACTGGGAGCTGGTCAGCGGGAGAAGAAAGGTAAGGGTCCGTGTGTCGGGCCCAGCCGCGAGTCGCGACATCAACTCGGCCAGCGCGTTCGTGCACCGGGGCCATGGAATCGGATTGGCGCCTTCGACGTACTGCGACGAAGCCATTGCCAAAGGCAAGCTCATCCGACTGCTGCCGAAGTGGACTTCCTCGCCGATTCCCGTTTTCGCGCTCTACTCGAGTCGAAAGTTTTTGCCTTTGCGACTGAGTGTCTTCCTGGAGGCGCTGGCAGCCTGGAAGAGTCCGCTGTGGATCAAGGGATGAACCGGGTAGCGGGTCACGGGGCGGCCATCGTTTTGAAGTCGGATACGATGATCGCCCACTGAGGCGGTCATCCTACGCGAGTGTTAGCGGCGAGCCGCTCCAGGTAGAATCCCAGGCGATCTTCTGCGTCTCCAGGCATATGAAATCCAAGCTCGCGGAAGGCCTTCAGCCGGGCCTGTGTCGCCGGCCTTGCGACCGAGGCCATGCAGGCATCCCACCCAGCCGCCATTTCGACGTCCGCCGGTAAGCTCGCGGCATTCACAAGGCGCTTTGTGTTCGCGATCGCCCATTTGTCGAATGACGCGATTCGGGTTGCCAGGGCATCGACGAACCCATCGAGCTCGGCGTCCGGCAGCGATCTATTCACATAGCCGTAGGCCTGAGCCAGATCACCCCCGATGTCATCGGACCCTAAGAGCACCTCCAAGGCGCGGCTCCTGCCGATCAGCCGAGGCAGCCTCGCCATGGGTCCGCCGCCAGCGACCATGCCGACGCCCACTTCCCACTGCGACAGAAGCGTTTTTTCCCGACTTGCGAAACTCATGTCGCAGGCCAGCGCAAGCTCACTGCCGTTTCCGGTCGCCCGCCCCCGAATCAGGGCAATCGACACGACCGGCGCGCGCGGCAGTCGCACCAGGATGTCAGGCCACGCCTCCAACCCGGAGGGGCCTTGGGGAATGCTGGTCAACTCCTCGAGTTTGACGTTGAAGTCGGAATGATTGAGAAAGAAACCTGCGACAGCACTTTCGAAGACTACGACCTTCACCCGCTCATCGCTCTCGAGCGCTGCCACGATGTCTCTGAACTGCAGAACAAACTGCGGCCCCATGAGGTTGAGTGGCGGGTTGTCCAATATGACCCGCCAGTAGGCGGGCGAGATTCGATTCAGCCGTACCTGCGCGGGGATGGATGATTCTTTCATGACAGACTCCTGCGTGAGGGAAAAAGTCCGATGGTCTGCAGTATTAGTTGAAAACGTTAGAAACCCGCTACAGCCGCGCGTGCCACAGCGACATCTTGCTCGACGCTGCCACCGCTAGCTCCGACAGCCCCAACGACTACGCCATCGACCTTGATGGGAATACCGCCGCCGAAGATCACGACTCTGGAATCGTTGGTCGTGTTAAGCCCGAAGCCCGGCTCGCCACTCTGCGTCACGCGCGCCAGGTCTTCGGTCGACGCGTCAAAGGCTCGCGCGGTCCAAGCCTTGTTGATTGCGATATCTACGCTCCCCAACCAAGCACCATCCATTCGGACATGCGCCACCAAACCGCCGCCGGCATCGGCAACGGCAATGTTGTACGGGATACCCATTTCCATCGCCTTGCGCTCACCTGCGGCGATGATTCGCCGCGCATCGGCGAGGTCCAGAGAAAAGGCCTTTCGCGTCATGTGAATCTCCTGGGTGGCATCATGGTGACAGGCGCCGTAGCACCCTTCTGGTAGCGAGAAGATATCCGCCGACTCAAACCAGCTTGGCGTCCAGTGTGATCTCGGCCCTGAGCACCCTGGAAACCGGGCAATTCTGTTCGGCGTCCTGCGCCAAACGAGCGAACGTGTCCTGATCCAGGTTCGGTACACTCGCGCGCAGCGTTAGGGCGGAGCGACTGATACGGAAGCTCTCCTTGTCCTGTTCGAAGGTGACGACTGCTTCCGTATTGAGCTCCGTAGCGGTGTACCCCGCTCGCTGCAATCGAAAGGCCAAGGCCATCGTGAAGCACCCCGCGTGCGCGGCGGCGAGTAATTCCTCAGGGTTGGTGCCCTTCTCGCTCTCGAAGCGGGTTCTAAAAGAATACGGAGTGTTTGCAAGCACGCCCGAGTCGGTCGAGAGGTCGCCATTTCCCTCACGACCGCTTCCGCGCCAGAGAGCTCTTGCTTTGCGAATCATGTAAAAGTCTCCTGTATTAGGTGCGGGTGCCGAACACCGCGGGTGAGGGAGCTGCTGTGTCAGCGCCCGGCGAAAGCCGTTGACAAGCCGCACGTCACCAATCCCCGAGCTACGCTAGAAACTTTACCAGCTCGGAGTTGATCTGCTCCGCATGAGTCCACAGCGCGCCATGGGGGCCGCCCTTGAGCTCCACGAGACTGGCATTCTTCATCATCTTGGCTTGTCTTCTGGATGTAGCGTCTGCCGGCAGGATGCGATCGGCGTCCCCGTGCAGAATGAGCGTCGGGACGGTGTTGCGAGGCAGGTCCGGGCGGAAGTCCTCAATCCACGAGTCGACGCAAGCTAACGTGCCGATCGCAGAGGCACCGGCGGCCACGTTCCAATTGTCTTCGAGGACGCGCTCGCTCACGAGCTTGCCTCCCGTGATATCGTAGTTATAGAAGTTGCGCAAAAAGTCCATCAGTAGGGCAGCTCGGTCCGCTCTGATAGCCGCCTTGAGACCCTCAAAGACGCTCCTGTCCACGCCTTCCGGGTTATCGGCTGTTTTGACCAGATAGGGGCCCAGTGTGCCGATGAGCACCGCTCTGCGAACCCGTTTCGTGCCGTGCTTGCCTATATACCGGGTGACCTCGCCCGTGCCCATCGAGAAGCCGACGAGGGAAACGTCCGTGAGATTCAGCGCGCTCAGCACTGCATCGAGATCGGCCGCAAACGTGTCGTAGTTATAGCCGACAGCGGGCTTGCTGGATGTACCGAAGCCCCTGCGGTCGTATGTGATGACGCGATGACCCGTGGCAAGGAGGGCCGCCGTCTGCTTTTCCCACGACGCGCCGCTCAGAGGCCAGCCGTGGATGAGAACCACCGGTGATCCGGAACCGTGGTCCTCGTAATAGACCTCAATAGGGGTCGAGTTTTCCTGGCCAACCTTGATGTAGCTGCTCATACGCTCTCTCCTTGTCTCGGGATGCGTTGACGGTGGCGACGAGCTTGAGTCCATCTCGGCGGCTGATGTGGCCTGCGGATGTGCTCGCTGGAGCCGCTGCAACGTCTTTCCTGTTCATCTGGACCGTGGACGATTTGTGCTGGTCGGACGAATCGAATCACCGTGGAATGGACTGCTCAGTTACTAACTTCGAAGATGGTCTCGAGCACGACACACACCCCTACCGGGAGACTCGCCATGCCGAAGACCAGGCGAGTCGATGACTTGTCAGGTCCGAATACACTGACCAATAGCTCCGAGGCGGCATCCGCGACCCTCGGGTGCTCCCGGAACTCGGGAGTCGTGGCGAGTGAAATCCCGAGACGGACTACGCGCGTCACTCTGTCCAGCGACCCCAAATGCTCCTTGACGAGCGCAAGAGCGTTCAACGCGGCCAGGCGAGTCGCGCGCCGTCCGTCTTCGACGCTCAACTCAGCTCCGATGCGTCCCAAGAACTTTGGGGCGCCTCCCTCCACGGGCAGCGTGCCGCTCAGAAAGAGCAAGTTCCCGGCCTGTACCGCTTCCACGTAGGCTCCGAGCGGGGCCGGCGGACGAGGCAGGTCTATGCCAAGGTCTTTCAGCCGTTGCTCGGCGCTAGCGCTCGTTGTGTTCGTGGACACTACCGGTTCCCCATGGATATCACTCGAAGTCGCCTCCGGAGACCGGCAAGAAACGCCTGCCTCCGCGGTCCACCTGCGACTATCACCACCGACCCAGATGCGCGCCGCCATCAACGTGCAGCACCTCGCCGGTGATCTGGCTCGCCTCGGTGAGATAGAAGACAGCCTCCGCGATGTCCCTGGCGCTCGAAACCTGCCCGAGAGGTGACAGCGTGCGCAGGAACTCCTTGGGGCTGTTCTTATGAAGCGGGGTATCCACAACGCCTGGCGCCACCACGTTCACGCGAATGCCCTGCGGCGCGTATTCCATCGCGAGACTCCGGGAAATCGCGTTGATACCGCCCTTGGTGATCATTGGCACGGATGCGGTGAAATCCGCAAGCGGATGATCGACGATTGAAGTCGTGATGCTCACCACACTGCCGCCGCTCTTTTGCGAGAGCATCTGCTTCACGGCCAATTGCGTCGTATAGATAAAGCCATCCAAATTGGTGGACGACAACGCCCGGAAGTCCT
>DASQPN010000066.1:0-9341 GCA_035643915.1 Terriglobales bacterium
TGAAGCTGCGAGCGCTGTGGGACACCGTGAGCACCGAGAAGGTGCACAGGGGCTGGTTCCCGTTCGGGAGGGTCGAGGCATTCTTCAAGACGTCCGTGTACGACTCCGGACCGCTCCAGAAGTGGATCCGGGCGGGCCTGAACGTCGGCGCCGTGCGCGCGTCCGGCCGCCGGCTTCGGATCGTCTCGGTCTCGCTCGGCACCGGGGAGTCCTTCGTCGCGAACGAGCAGACTCCCGATCTCCGCCTGCGCAAGATGATCGACGCGGGATATGCCCAGTCGGCAGCCTCCGCCGTCCTGTAGATTGAATATGGCTACTTGCCGCGTTCTTTCGCACAGGACGCCCCCAGGAAGCGTTCCGTGATGCAGGTATCCGCCGAGAAAGGATTGTCGGGCCGTACCAGTTGGCGAGGCGCCTTGCCATCGAACAGGCGCTGGGCGATCGTAGACTGATGAGCGGGTGGATGGTGCTAGGTGAATGCGAGTGGATCAGTCCCCAATCAATCGTGGCGCGTCACACGTCGTATCGCTGAGACCTATGAAACGCGCCATACTGGTGGGAGCCCGCGCAAGCATGATCGCGGCGCCTTTTTCCGCGAACGGCTATGAGCCACCGCACATATCCGTTGCCGATGCCGTGAGGACCGGTCGGATGGCTTTTGTTGGTCGAGTGGTTCAGCTTGCGGAGCTATCGAGGAGCCCGGAGCACGAAGCAGTTGGGTTGGCGCGATTCATCGTTACGCGCTGTCTATACGGACAATCGTGCAACGACAAAGCGATCGAAATGGAATTCACGCTGGACACGCAACAGGACCGGAAGCTGGGAGTCGATTTCATGCTTGGGGAGAATTATCTCGTGGTCCTGAAGAAGGACTCGCAATCCCGCCCTCGATTTGGGTCGGACTGGGCAGACACGATGGATATCGCGTTCCGACTGATTCAGCCCCTCGAGATGTCCGACCAGCCAGTTTCGCTCGTGAACGTGTACTTCCGCAATCTCGTTGAGCGCGTACCGGGGAAGGCGGTCTTGCTCTGGGCGAAACAACGGAGGAAAGCGCTTTCCCGCGGTGAGTAACTTGCTTGTGCACGGGGGTATGGCAGGGATTGGTTCTGGACGCCATGCGCGTGATGAAACAGGGCTGAAGGTCATCGCGTATGGTGTCGGTCTGATCATGGCCACCGTGGCTGAGGACTGCGTGAAGCGGAACGCGTGAACACATGAGGGCTTACCTGCTTATTGTCATGACCGCCTGCGTCGGCTCGTTGAGCGGGGCTGCTGCCTCGAACGAACGATGCTCTGGTAGTACGTACGCGCTACTGCGTCGAGACTTCCATGAAGCGGTAAAATACTTGCCAGCAGAGCACGCTATCGAATTCTGTCCAGATAACACGTGTCATCGATTCGTTTCTCGACGAGTGTCATGCGACGGCCTCGCTGAGTTTCTGCTGGTGTACCTGCGCTACTATTCTGATTATGTAGTGCTAGCGCCTTGGCGTAAGCATGATGATGTTCAACGCGCCGTCGACCAAATCATGACCACCCCGCTACTGCGCCCATGTCTAAGTCAGGTCGTCGCGGCGAAGCCTCACTGTGCGCTAGATAAGGCCGTTGCTGCGCACAAGATAATGGGCTTTGATGTCCGATATGACGAGGGAAGGGTCGTCCGATAGCCGATTTCCTTTGCTGCTTTGGAACAGGCCGCTCCATAGCGGGCTATTGGGGATCGCGCGAGGCGCAAATCGGGGTGTCGGTTCTCAGGAACATGGCACCCTTCGGCCTGACTTGTTCAGAAGCTAGGGACCATCTGGGCTGCGGTCCGGCGCTACCCGGTCGCCGCGCCGGGAGCTCGAGGTCCGCTGGCGGCCGCGCCCTGGTCGCGCTTTAGCCCGAGAGGGGGGAATATGATCTGAAGGCCCGGTCGGACAGGACCTCAGTCGGTTTCGAGTTTGGGGTGAGGTTGGATGAAGTGCGCTTGGGAGGTGGCTGATGAAGGTGCCCGTTGCCATTTGGTTTGCTGCCTCGGTTCTGGTAGCCATATCCACAAGCGTGGGGCTCTACTTTTGGCTTCGACGGAGACACACACCGATGCTCGCTAGCCTGGTAGGCATGCCAGGGTATTTTGATCTTGCTTATCTGAGGTGGTGTCGTGAGCAAGATAAATCACCCGCTGCGTTGCTTTGTTTCCGTGCTGCTCTCCTCGTCAACCTGTGTGCCCGAATGTGGCCAACGGCAGCGGCTCGCCCGCGTCGATTTGGCTCAACTCAGGGACGCAGTTCAGACGTTTCGAGGCGACACGGGCCAATGGCCGTCGTCCTTGCAGGAGATGGCGCCGCCCTCGTGCCGTGGCCCGAGTTGCACTCTCCGCGAACTTCACAATGATCCCTGGGGCCATCCCTACGGGTTGGTGATCACGCCAGAGCGAATCAGTGTCGTCTCGGCGGGACCGAGCGGCGAACTGGGCGACGGAGACGACATTGACCTCGTAGTCTGGCAGCGGTGACAAGCGCTAAGGAGCCGGGGAGCGGAACCCAGACCTGCATAGGGGCCTGCATGAAAATCAAGAACATCTTCCTAAAGGCGGCCTGCGTTGTGGCGTGCATTGCGCTCGGCCTGATCCCCGGAAACTAGATTGTTGCCAATCTCCACACAAGAGCGTGGCTGGTATAGCAGGGCGCTTAGGCAGATTCGAACCGAAGGGGATCTGATCCTCTCCGTACGAGGCCGAAGTGCCGCTATCCTCTGGAGTCACCTTCCTAGAATGGCGCGACCAGAACTTGGGTTCACGTTCTCGAACGTCGTTAACATCCTGCGTTTTGCGAGAATTCATCGGCTGTATTTTTCAGCTGCCGCTTTGGGCTTAGGCGTCTCGATGGAGAAAACAGCAGATACGCTAATGCTGCGGATGAGTTCTAGTCTTGGCGCCGCGACAAGAACGGAGCCTGAGTACTTCTTATTACGAGAGCCGCGGCGCTAGACGGGTTTTGGGACGGCGTGGAGGGCATCGGCGGCGCCGGGTGCAGGGAGCCTGTACGGACCTCGTCCCCGAAGGGCGGTAACGTCGCCGCATGCTGCCGGTGATCGCCGCCCCGGCCGGAGTATCGGAAGGTGAAGATCCGCCTGTTCCAGCCCACCGAGCCGCTGCCGTTCGACTCGCTCGACTTCGATCCCGGCAACCTGCGCAAGATGATCGACGCGGGATACGCCCAGTCGGCGGTCTCCGCCGTCCTGTAGCCTATTTGAAGACCAGGTGAGCGACGGTGGATTCGAGGTTCCAGTAGATGATCGCGAGCGCGGTCAGATCGAAAGCGGTGTGCGCAAAGGTCAGCATCCAGATCCGGCGCGTGACGGAGACGATCGTTCCGAAGACGAGCCCGAAGATCATGGCATACAGCGCTGCCGGGACTGCGGCCCGGTTTCCTGCCAGATAGTGGTAGCGTTGATTGTCGGATCGGCGTCGAGAAGCGGCATCACGATCATGTTCATCAAGAGCTTGAACGCGCTGCCGAATGCGATGCCGAGGACCGCGCTGCCGATCCAGCTCTCGGGCCGCACGTAGCCGATTTCGCGCCATGGCGTGCGCGAGCGGCGGGCCCACACCAGCACCAGGATCCCGCTGAGGGGCACCACGACCAGATTGCCCGCCAGGATGACGGGAATCGCGAGGATTCCGACCGGGCCGAATCCGCGCAGGGCCACGGCGATGCGATCGTCCATCGCAGCGACGCCTACGCGCGCATCAGCGCCGCACCCCAATGGAACCCAGACCCCAGCCCGACGAAGCACACCAGCTGCCCGGGCCGGATGCGGCCGCTCTTGCGGCACTCGTCGAGCGCGATGGGAATCGTCGCTGCCGTGGTGTTCCCATACTTCTGGATGTTGTTGTACACGCGCTCGTCCGGCAGTCCCAGCGCCTTCTGCACCCCCTCGCTGATGCGCAGGTTGGCCTGGTGCGCGATGAGCAAGTCGATGTCCCCCACCGCCAGGTGCTGCTTCGCGCACAGCTCGCGTACCGCCTGCGGCATGCGTGAAACCGCCAGCTTGAACACCGCGCGCCCATTCATCTCCGGGACGTGACGCCACTCGCGACCTGCTCCTCGTCGGCGAAGGGCCGGTGCGCAAACCCGACCCCGGGCACGTACAGGTCCTTGAAGCTCGCCCCGACGGAGTGGAGCTGGAACCCGAGGGTGCCGCGCTCGCCCTCGCCGGCCCGGCGCACCACTGCGCCCGCCGGGTCTCCGAACAGCATGGTG
Organism: Terriglobales bacterium; assembly: GCA_035643915.1. Classification (GTDB taxonomy): domain Bacteria; phylum Acidobacteriota; class Terriglobia; order Terriglobales; family Acidobacteriaceae; genus Gp1-AA133. The sequence continues at coordinate 4,251 of DASQPN010000066.1, forward strand.
CGATCGCGGAAGCGCCTCACCACCGCCTTCTCCTCGTCGGTGGGCGGCTCGCCGCCGGGACCGAAGAGGAAGTTCCAGGCCTTCCAGGCATGAACCCGGAAGGGACCTCGGCGCCCACCAGCAGCACCGTGCGCGCCTGACCCGCCTTGAGCAGCGCGTCGGAGACCGGAAGTCCGTAGATGAACCGCACCCGGCATGAGAATGAGCTGACAAACAAGGAAGATCGCGCGCGCGGCCAGAAATCTGGCCTCGCTGGCTCAAATTCCGGCCGGTTGACCGCTGAACACCATGCAACCGACTGTGCGCCCCTGGTCCGGAGGGGCACACATGCGATTGAGGTCGTCGGTGGGCGTGGCCTTCGCGCTCGCGTTCCTTCTCTACGGCTCGGAAGCGTGGGCTACTGCATGCAACGGGGGTAACTGCCCCGCAGCAACTTTCGTCGTCATCGGCATCGTTTCACCCCAGGCCACCGGAACGGTGAGTAGCGTCACCTGGAAGTGCGTACTTCCGCCGGTGCGCGGGCGACCGGCTACACCGGGACGATCCGCTTCCACCTCGACGGACGCGCAGGCGCTGCTGCCGGCGCACAACAACAATTGTGTGGCAGGGATTGGGGCAAACTAATGGGCTCCGTTCAGCCCTCGTCTACGGTTCATGGCCTCATCGCAACCGAGCTGCTCACCTCCAACTCGTCCTGGACGTCATACCAAAGAGCTTTGCTGGTTACCGCGTCATCTGCTCGGACCACGCCCAGGTTCGCTTCCGCTCTCGCGCGCCTGGCTGCAACGCTGCGCGGTCCGGTCCAACGCACTTCGATCCTACTAATCTGCATCGAATTCAGCGTCGAGAATCGCAATTGGGGCCGGCTGCGAGCACTTCTGGAGCGCTGCGAGCGGGCGGTAAGGTCACTCGTGAGCCACTCCAGCCTGTCAAGGCAAGCTCGCGGCTACATGTTCCGCGCACGCCTTCTCCAAGCCTATTACACCGGACATCACGATACAGCTCGGGCCTTGGCAAAGAGACTTCGACGAGTTGGCGGCTACTTTGAGCATGTGAGTCGGACCTATGAAGGTCTTCTGGAATTGGATAGGGGCGATACCGAGAGTGCGCGCACGTGCCTTCTCGGGTCGATTGAGGTTGAGGTTGACGATCTTCTCAAGGCCAGAGGATATTCCAGTCTTTTACTGGGCCGATTGGAACAGGTCACGCCACATGCGCCGGAGATAGCGACGTTCCGACGTATTCGAGAGACGCGGAAACTCGGCGTTACCTGATCGTTCTCCGTAGGGTCGAAGGGCGGGAGGACACCATACGCAACGCGCCCACAGCCGCTTCACCGAGGAGCAGAAAGTGTTCATACCTCGCATGAGACCCGGCATTCAGGTAGGAGACCGAGTCGTTCTCGAGCGACTGCCGGGGGCCGTGCGTGCGAACGATCCCAACGACGACGTGTTCCGCCAGTGCCTGGGGCGGGACCTTGTAGTCATTGCCATCGAAGAGAACGGAGATCTTGAATTGGACGTTCGCGAGTGTAGCGGCAGATTTCTGAGCATCTTCGTTCCTGAGGACTGCGTGAAGCAGAACGCTTGACACAGACGATGGCTTCAGCGACCAGAGACGCGAGTCGGCTTCCCTTATGCGGAACCCTGGCGGGTCCGGTGGCGTTGGCTACTTCCCACTCAACTGCTTCTCTTGGTGGTCTCTTGGGTCGGGGGACACCATACGCAACCCGTGCCAGCATGATGCGCCCTGTCGCGCCCCGTCGACATCCGCCCGCGGTACCGTTGTCGCGATCGTCAGCTGCCCCCACTGGCGTTGGAACAGAGTTGCGTATGGTGTCAAATGGTGTCCCCGAATCGCAACTGACTGGCAGCAAGGAACGGGAGTGCTGATGGGCGGTGGTGGCTAAGATGCGTGGTTCATCTTCCTGGCTGGTGCGCCTGAGCATCATCGTTCCGATCGCCACTTTGACGGTCACACTACCCGCCATCCTTGCAGTTGTTTTTGGAGTGTCGCCGAAAGAAAAGGGGTGGTGGGTTGTCGCCGGGTTCATGGCGGCCGTCATTAGCTCGGCACCGGGATATCTCTACGCGTGCCTTGAGGCTCCGCAAGCGCAGCGAGCAACGCTCCCCGAGAAAGTGTGGGTTCGATCTAGCTTGGCGTGCGTCGGGGTTTTGTGTCTAGTCGTTGCGCTCGGGCCAAGCATGTTTATTCCCGTCAGAGCCGGATGTGTAGCTACGCTGCTGTTGGCTGGAAACCTCCTCTACCAATTCGAGCGGCATAGAAGCCACCTGGAATCGCCGGGAAGTTAACTGTTTGTCGTGGCTCATGGGATTGAACTCTACATGATAGGGGCGTCATCGGCCTCTGGTGGCATGGGGACACCATACGCAACGCCGTGCCAACCGCGATAACAGACTCCCGGTGTCCTTGGACGTATGCCCGTTCGTCCAGGTCTCGGCCGCGACCCTCTTACGCGGTGGGCACCGCTGCGGGCGTCTGTTCGCCCCTGCCCCGTTCGCCGCCTTGATCCAGACCGGCAGCCCGTCGCACGTGGACGCTGCAGACGATCAAACTTCACTGGATTGGGAGAACGCTGTCTGCGACCTCCTTTACTACCGGCAGAGGCACTACCCATGACCAAGCGCATCATGGCTGCCTTAGTCCTTCTGTGCTTCGGCCTCAGGCAAGCACCGGCTGGGGCGGCTCGGCTCACCCACTACGGACCTTTGTGTAAAGCGACCGCCGATTGCTCGGCCGGCCTTGAGTGTATGCCCCATCGTGATTTTGCCCACCGCGAGGTGCGGCGAACTTGCGAGCGGCCTTGCAGGACCGAGGCGGATTGCACAAAGGGCCTCGCGTGCAAGATCGTCGATCACGGACCGAGAAGTACCGTCGGCGGAGTGTGCATGAAGCCATGAAGCTGTTAATGTCACGATATATGGGCAAAACCGGCACATCGGCGAGAAGGTCTAACGGCGTTCTGGTGGAGGGTTTCCTGTATCGAAATCCGGATCGAATATGAACACAATCGTATTGCTCATGAAGATGCTCCTGATCAGTTATACATGCCTCATGGTGTTGCTTGTCCCCTGGGTATTGAATGGGCGAATTCCACGGGCGTATTACTCAAAGTACTCGCCTAAACTGATACATCGGAGCAGTTTGCCCTTTGCGGAAGCATGGAGATCCGACGTTGAAGCATCGGACCTCCCGATATTTCTGCGGGCGAGAATGAGGACCCATGTGCTCGGCCTTGCGGGGATGATCTACTTCTACATCTTGCTGACATACCTACTTGTTCAGACAGAGGCTCTTTGCGCGCGAGCCCGTGGCGGTTGATATGCAGCGGCACAAAGGAAATCATCCGCCGCATTGCTTTGGCTCCGTGCTGCTTCTCTCGTCAATCTGCTTTGGTAGCCGGATGGGCGTTCGTCGCATCCGTTGCTCCACGATAAGGTCGCCGTGGTGAGTAAAGAAGTGATCCGGGGAAGTCGCGCGACGCGGTGGGTGCTCCCTGCGCGGCACTGCTGGCGGGCGTGCTGCTGTTCCAAGCGCTCTCGTTGGATGGCTGAAGGCGTCATGTTGCCCCTTCTGTCGGAGAGCTCTGATTCTCACGCTGCCACGGGAGAGCAGCCCAAACATGGACTCGTTCTACGACGGCGCACAAGCGGCCTGCGACTGGCCGAGCATTCTCCCATGTCCGGACCTTCGTCCTGGCCCGGTGGACTTATCGTTATGACTCGGGGAACGCGATGAGCGAGCGGCCTGCGACTTGCGTTCGCCTGCTGGTGGAAGTAGGGCGCAACTGCAATTCTTCCAGGTGTTGTTGATCGCCACCGATTCGTTTGATGCGGCGCGACTCGCGGCTCGAAGATTCCTCGAGGTCAACGGCGCGCAGTTGGTATCGTTCGATGAGGAAGAGACCGCAATCATTCAGACAGGTGGTGTACAAGAGGAGTTCTTCTTCCCAGTACCGACGCCGGAAGGACGATCGGAGCGACGGCTCCGACATGGGTTGACCCGAGCATCTAAGTGGAGTTGATCCCGGTGTGGTGGACACCAAATGAGAGGCAGTACGGTTGACCTAGCCTCCGAATCCTGATCCACAAATCACCCTCAACATCATCGACGACTTCAGCCGGGAGTGCGTCGCCAACGAGGTGGACGCCTCCCTTGGCGGGGAGCGGGTCGTGCGCGTCCTCGAGCGGCTCAAGGAGCAGCGCGGCCTTCCCGAGCGGATCGTGATGGACAACGGACCGGAGTTCACCATCAAGGCGCTCGATACCTGGGCGCACGTAGCTGGCGTCGAGCTCCACTTCATGAGGCCAGGTTTGCCGACCGAGAACGCCTACGTCGAAAGGTTCAACGGCCGCTTCCGCGAGAAATGCCTCAGCGAGAACTGGTTTACGAACTTGCTAGACGCGAGAACGACGATCGAGATCTGGAGACGCCACTACGACGAGGAGAGGCCACACAGCTCGCTTTTCGGATCGACCCCTTTGGAGTATTCAAACCGCTGCCGAGGACTGACATAATGAGTGACGGATCCGGGGGGGCAGGTCAGTTGGCGAGTATGGTGTTCCGAATCAAAGAGGGTGAGCACGTGAGCGACCATATCTGGTCAGATCCAAACGCGTTCAAGACCCCTCTCATCATCGGGCCGCCACGGGAAAGCAGCCCCAACATGGACGCGTTCTACGACGGCGCACAAGCGGCTTGCGACTGGCCGAGCATTCTCCCTTGCCCCGATCTTCGCCTTGGCCCAGTGGACTTGTCGTTGTGACTCAGGGGGGGCGCCATCAGCGATCGGCCTGCCACGTGCGTTCGGCTCTTGGTGGAAGGCAGAGATCGATTGTCATTCTTCCGGGTGCTGTTGATCGCCACCGATTCGTTCGATGCTGCGCGACACGCTGCCCGGAAATTCCTAGAAGCCAACGGCGCGCAGTTGGTGGCGTTCGATGAGGAAGAGACTGCCATCGTACAGACACGTGACTTTCCGGAAGAGATGTTTCTCCCGGAACCCACGCCAGAGCGAGTCATTGGAGGGTCAGCTCCAATCTGGGTCGATCCAAGCATTTGACAGAGCGG
>DASQPN010000067.1:0-3236 GCA_035643915.1 Terriglobales bacterium
CGCTCTTGTCGGGCTCGATGCGCAGATTGCGCATGCGCGCGAGGTCGTACTCGGCGATCATCCTGAGCGGTCCGATCCTCGACTCGGCGATGAGCCGTCCGCCGGCGATCCGCGCCGATTCGCGATAGAAGCCTAGGAGCACGGTCAGCGCGCCCAGAACCACCACGCCGACCGACCAGCCGAGGATCCAGAACAGCTCGAACAGGAAGCTCATCAGCGCGGAGACGTTGCGCGCGGCGTGCAAGTCGAGCCTCGCGATCTGGGACACGAGGATTCCCGCGAAGAGCGCGAACATGGCGGCCGCAGCGATCACCGCCAAGGCCATGTTCCGGCGCGGCAGCTCGAGCTGCATCGCGCCCGCGGTGTCGTCCGACAACACGAAACGCATGCGCTCGGGCCGCGCCAGGGGCCTTCGGGCCAAGCTGGTGTTTGTTTCTGGCACGGCGCGAAAGTCTACTACATGGCGATACGGTAAACTGCCGGTCAGCGATCTTTGCCGCACGCGTTCGGCGGCAAGCCATCCAAACGCCAAGCAAGTTTCCCCTCCAATCCGTTTCGAAAGGAAAGGACCTACGCATGAAACTCTACTACGCTCCCGGCGCCTGCTCGATGGCGCCCCACATCGTGCTGCGCGAAGCCGGCCACAAGTTCGATCTCGAGAAGGTCGACATTCCCAACAAGAAGACCGCGGGCGGAGAGGATTACTGGAAGATCAACCCGAAGGGCTACGTCCCGGCGCTCAAGCTCGACGACGGGCAGGTTCTCACCGAGGTCCAGGTCATCTGCCAGTACCTGGCGGACCACAAGACGGACTCAGGGCTCGCGCCCAAGCCGGGCACGATGGAACGCTACCGCCTCATGGAGATGCTCAACTTCACGGCGAGCGAGGTCCACAAGCAGATCGGAGCCCTGTTCAACCCCAAGATGACCCCGGAGATGAAGGAAGTGCAGCTCGCCTATGTCGAGCGGCGGTTGAACGCCCTGGAGAAGATGCTCGAGGGAAAGCAGTACGCTAGCGGCGGCAAGTTCAGCATCGCCGACGCCTACCTGTTCACGATCCTCAACTGGACCGGCCTGCACAAGATCGATCTCGCCAAGTGGCCGAACATCAAGGCGTTCCAGGCGCGCATCGCGGCCCGGCCCAAGGTGCAGGAAACGATGAAGGCGGAAGGCCTCGTCAAATAACCGGGCGCCCTGGCGGCGGCTTTCAGGGCTTCAGCGCCCTGTAGAGAAACGGCAAGCTCGCGTCCATCCGATAGGCGACGTCGGAGTGGTCGTTGAGTTCCTCGTAGGCGTGCCTGCCGGCTTTCGATTCCAGTTCTGAGCACGCCGCCGATTCACTTGTCAGTGCTGCCCCCGGCCGTTGCCGCGCAGGATTCTGGCGATCCGTTCCGCATGGAACCTGACGCTGTAGCGATTGGGCAGGGAAGGTGGGAAAACGATATTCCATGGAAGCGCGAACAACTTCCGGAGGTGCGAGCCGCGCGCTAGCACAGTGTTCAGGACGATCAGCGCCGTCCAATTGTTGAAAAACCGCGTAAACGGCCTACCCCCAATGAGATAAGTATCCAGCAGGAACTCGATGATTTTCCGCTCCCACGCACCGATGATCCTCTGCCGTGATGCGATCCGGGAAAGCACGGGAGATGCGCACGCGGCGAGACCGCGCCTGGAAAGGTAGGCAAGCATGATGTACAGAGATGCCGCGGCGAGTTCGTTGTTGTCCAATCCTGCCAGCAGTCGGTCCCAGTCGAGGGATCTTCCCGAGGCCTTGAGTAGATAGATAGCGTCGAGCAAAGGCAGTACGAGACTCGCATGGATCCGGTTGCGCGATAGGTCCCGGATCCAAGAGGATGCGATGTAAACCAGTTGCAGCTCGTCGGTCAGCCGAAAGACAGGCCGACCCCCAAAAGTCGAGGCCATGGAGTGCGCCGCGATCTGCGCGGGGCTGAACAAAGCACTGCTGCTCAAGTCGGAACTCTTGGGAAACAGGGCGGAGTGGACCTCGACCCAGACGCGCCGTTGCGGGTGACGCAGGGGAATTCCATGATGCGAGCCCGCAGGGCGTACCTGGTCCGGCACGCGGACCAGGCCAGTGCGGAGCAAGCTGGACTCGACCAGTTCGAGCTCGGATTCGGGCACCAGAATGTCCAGATCCCCCATGGGCCGCAGGTGGGGGACCGGATAGTGCTGATGGCTGATCGAGATGCCCTTGAGGAGAGTCGGACGCACCCCCACGCCTTGGCAGGCGTCGACGACCTCGACAGCGGCCTCACAGAGGTTCCCGAACCGGACCTGGGCCGTGAGATCGGCGCTTAGGAGCGGATCGCGCCATGCAGGCGGAACCCTCTCCGGGCAGCCGCGCATTGCGTGATACATCAGAGGTGTCAGGCCGGCGTCAATTGTGTGCAGAAATTGAGGGTCCTCCGCATCTTTTCCTTCCGGATTGCGGATTGCGGGCATCAAATCCCAGGATTGCCGCCCGGCAGCATAGCCGAGTAGCCCAAGCACTAGACTTGGCCCGTCTTTTGCGAGAACCTTCACAGGGAAATGCTTTCCCTCAGACACTGACTCTTTAGAGTGGGGAGTTCCATGATAACTTCCGAAACTGATTCGGGGGTCCGGTGACGATTCCGGTCAAGCGGCGGGATGGCCTTATCCTGCGAAAGGTTCAGCAGGACCTGCTGCTACTGGACACGGAATTCAATCAGATTCATCAACTTAATGAAACCGCGAGCTTCATCTGGGAGAACTGGGAGCAGGTACCTGACCCCATTGGGATTGCGAGATTGCTCGCGCAGAAGTTTGACGTAGATGAGCAAATGGTGTTGAATGACGTATCCGCGATCGTGGGCAGATTGCAGGAATTGAATCTGCTGGTCCGTTAGCTGGCGGAAGCGGTAACTGGGTAGTCTGGGTAGACTGGGTAGTTGGGCGGCATTCCGTCCATTACATTTTCGTGAGTGGAGGCGAAAGTGGCTAAAGAGATATCGAAACACGGAACATCCCGTAGGGAGTTCGTCAAGAAGGCGGCGTACATTGCCCCGGCGATCATCACGTTGCAGGCGGCACCTTCGTATGCCAGAGCGGGTTCGGAGAAGGAGAAGCATCGCTCGCCGAAGCCTTCACACAGGCGCGGCTAGAAACTTCTGGCAATGCCCCGCGCGGTCCTGGGCCGCACAGGGGAAACGCAGCACGGGGTAGGCCGGAGGGAACTCCGGCTCCGCAAGGCAAAC
>DASQPN010000068.1:0-4016 GCA_035643915.1 Terriglobales bacterium
CGCGCCCCTGCTGCACGGTGGCTTCCCCCACCTGGTAACCAACTCCCTGCCGTTGCTGGTGCTGGGGACGGTGATGTTGCACCTCTATCCGAACTCGGCCATCAAGGTGATTCCGGTGGTTTACCTGGGGCCGGGCATCGCAGTGTGGTTGTTCGCCAAAGAATCAACCATCCATGTCGGCGCCAGCGGGCTGGTCTACGGCCTGGTCAGCTATATCTTCGTGGCTGGCGTGATCCGGCGGGACCGGCGTGCCATCGCCGCGTCCCTGCTGGTTTTCTTTCTCTACGGTTCCATGGTTTGGGGGGTATTTCCGATCCAGCCCGGGGTTTCCTGGGAAACCCATCTGGCGGCCGCGCTGATCGGGCTCGCGCTGGCGATCGCGCTTCGGCGCCTGGACTTGCCACCGCTCAAACGCTACGCCTGGGAAGACGAAAAGGACGAAGACGAGGATCAGGACAAAGAGAAGTAAGGGCTACCGCTGGAAGGATCGATTGGCGGTGAATGACCGCTTCTGGGCGAAAGCAGACGTTGAATGCCAGGCTCTCCGACCGCGCTGCCTTTTGCACCCAAGCGGCTCAGGCAGGAGAGGCGCTCGATTGCGAGCAGTCCCTGCTTTAGTGGTCTGAGCTTCCTCCTATTGAGCGGGTGCGGGTACCGCCTTTGGTGTAGCCGCGGTGGCGGAGTCCTTGCCATCAAATGGTTGAAGCACGCGGGTCGATCCCATTTCGATCTCGATGAGCTGCAGGTACTCATATGCAGAGCCCGAGTTGTGGTCGATTATGGCGCCGATCCCACCACCGATCAGGATATTGCCGAACATCGCTCCTTTAGTGTCCGATACTAGCGCGGCGACACCATCGTCATGCCCATCTTTCTGACAGGTGACCAGCATATTGTCGTTTGAGCGCGCAATCGTGACGGAACCCGGACTAGTTACTGACCACTTGCCTTTGGTGTTCTTCAGTTCGCAAGCGGCGCCGATCACGGGTTTGCCCGATCGATCCAGAGTTTGAACCGTTATTGTTTGGGTCGATGCGCCAGTTACCGATGCGCATCCGGACATCAGGCAGATCACAACTGCAGCGACTATGGCTTGATCGTCGCGACTCATCTGTGTCTCCTGCTGTCTATTGTTATTGTGAGGCAGTCTTCGTCACGTCAAGAACAAGAAGCTCTTGGAGAAGTTGGCGAAGGTTCTGTCGAACAGCACCCTCGTTCGCGATGCGCATTCGCTCTACTCCGAGAAAGGCATCGCTCGTTGTAGCGGTAAAGGGCGTCGTGATTGTCTTGCCAAATACGCGCTTCGCGGACGCAGCGTCGCTGAGGTCATATCGCACCGAACAGGTAACAGTGAGACTAAAGCCAACCAGGGGCTGCTCGAGGCTGAGCAAGGTGGCGTCAAGTTGATACCGAGGCGCCTCGCCCGTACTAAGAAGCCCCGCGGATTTCAGCGAGTTCTCCAACGCGAATCTGAAGTCTGTATCAGAAACTTTAGACATCCATAACGCGTTCGTTTCGGAGCCCCCCGCGACATTTCGCAATTTGATCGCCCGCTGTAGTGAGGGATCACGAGGCCCGGTTGTCGATCCCTCAGGCGACGCTACCATGTTGACTCCGGCTGATGGCGTCGCGCAACCTTGAATTAGTGCTATGGCGCAGAAAACCGCCGCGAAGACCAGTTGACGTTGCATGTCACCCCCTAGCTCCGTTGTGCGATCCGCGCCGGCCAGCAAGCGGCGGTGCGGTGCTTCAAAGCCGTTCTGGTCCTTATACGCTCGCGGTAAGCGGCGTCAATAAGCCTTGAGCACGAAGCTAATGGCCAGTGCTGAAATGTATAAGCCGAGCCCGAACACAGCGTGATTCATGAGGCTTCGGAGCCTGGCTTGAGTAGGGTTTGGCGTCTTCGAAGCCGCAATGCCTAGCCCGAATGATGGCTGCATGACAAAAAATGGGATTGCGAGAGTAGCAAGGCCCAGGATCATCGCTGGCAGAACTGTGGGCTCCCGCAGCCACTGAGGAGAGGCCAAGAGCACGAGGGTCAACGCGAAGATGACACCAATCGCGTAGTGTGCGATCCAGCCAACAGTGCACTCAGCCGGCTTTTGCGGCGCCGCGGCAATGCTGCTGTGGCGAAAGATACCCTCAGGCATGTAGCGCAGCCAACGACCCACAAAGCAGTAGTTGGGCGAAGGGATGTTGAAGGCGCGTTTGAGGAAGATGGCGCACAAGTCCATGACGATGGTCGCCCCGAGTCCCACGGCAATGGCGATCAAGACATAGATGAGTTCGGTGTTCATAAGTCGCACCACGCGTCACGGGACAGTGTCTTTTTCGTTCTTCTTCAGCGCATATCGAAAATCACAGTGACTGGCGCCTTGCATGATCGTTTGCGTCCGGGTGAGCCGCACGCTGGCACCAAAGCCTTCTGCATGGAAAAAATCAAAATCCGCGCCACAGGTCAGCAAGAATCCCAGTTCCGGTGCATCGATCTTCTTATAGAACTCAGCGTAGCGACATTCAGTGACGTTTAGTTCGAACGCATCCGGTGCGTTCTTGACCACCTCGTATTCCAAGGCATCTCCGTCCGCGAACATCTTGAAGGCTGAAGCCACCTTCTCCCCAAGGTTACGGGCTCGCTGGGTCCGCCACCACTTCTCGCCATACTTGCGATACAGGTCTCCGAGCGCCTTTCGTACAAAAGCGTTGGCCCGCTCCTCGCCCAGTTCTGCCTGGAGGGCTTTGACAAGCGGAACTAGCACCTGAGCTTGTATCTTGACCTGCTCAATCAGCGGAATGTCCATCGGTCGCCTTCCTCGATTTCCTAGTTACCGCTGGCTTACGGCCTAGCGGCCGGCATATCAGGTTCCCAGGTAGCAGCTTTTCCCATGTTAGATCCGTAACCATGCATTTGCTTTATCCTGCAACCGCTCAAGGAGGAGGTGACAGATGAACAACGCAGACAGAAGAGGGGCAAATTTCGGGTGGCGCGCGATATTGCGCGGCATGCTGGGGCTCGGAGGCGCGCTCGCACTGGGCGCGTGCGGCACGGCGACGCAAACAGGCGGGGCCGGCGGCGCCGCCCGGCTCACCGGGGGCCGCATCTACGTTCGATGGCTCGGCGGCGGCATCGTGGAGCTTGCAACACCCGATTACAAGCAGATCGCCTACGCAGACGCGTGGATCTGGAGCAATGCCGGATGGACGCGCTTCAACGTGGCGAAACCGCCCGAGTACGCGACCAAGGAAGGGTTCGTCCAGTACGTCGCCGGCAAGAAGCCGGACGCGGTGTTCGTGCTGCTCACGCACGACCATGGCGACCATATCGGCGACTACTTCGAGATGCTGAAGGGGCTTGCAGCCGCGGGCGTGCCCGTCATGACCACCGGCCAGAGCGACCTCATGCGCAAAGGGCTCATCCCGGATTTCAAGAGCGCGGGCCTCGACCCGGCAAAGATCGTATCCAACGGCGGCGCCGGCATGAACTTCGGGGGAACGGCGAAGCACGGGGCCATGACCGCGCAGCTGGTGCCCGCCGTCCACTCGACGCTCGCCGGCTTTCCGGCCGCCGGATTCATCGTGGAGATCGGCGGCACGCGCGTCTACATCAGCGGCGACACGGACTTCTACGGCGACCTGAAGTGGATTGGCGAGCGTTACCAGCCCAATGTCGCATGCGTGTGCGTGGGCAACGGACCGTTCACGATGGGACCGACGGATGCCGCTCGCGCCTGCCAGCAGCTCGGCGTGTCGCACGCGATCCCCGTGCATTACGCGCACAACCCCCTGGTGCGCGGCGTCGAGGCCGGCGAAGAGTTCCGCCGCGCGATGGCGCAAATGGCGCCGGGCATCAGCGTGATGGTGATGAAGCCCGGCGACACGCAGATGATCCAGACCTGACGGGCGCCATCGGGGTCGGCCTAGCGCGTTCGGGCGGCTTTCACGAACTCGAGCGAAGCCCGGAATAGCTGGAGATCCTTCTCGTACTCGGCCGCGTCGGCGCGGTTGATCTGTATCCA
>DASQPN010000069.1:0-56640 GCA_035643915.1 Terriglobales bacterium
CGACTACGAACTTGCTCCCACCGGGCAGTCGGTGGTCGATTCTCCGCAAATCGTCGAGGCTTTGAAGGCGGGCATGCTGATGGGGACCGCGGACTCGATCGAATTTCGCAACGCGCCGCTCTACATCAAAGAGGCGTTGACATTTCCATACCGCTACGGGCTGGATTTCGAGGCGGAACTGCTGACGAAAATGGGCAAGGATAAGGCTTACGCGGGTGTGTTCCGGAATCCGCCGCGCACGACGCGCGAGATCATGGAGCCGCAGGCATATCTCGCGGGAGAAAAACTGGCGCCCATGCCCTTGCCAGACTTCAAGAAAGACTTTAAGAGTTACGACAAGTTCGATGTGGGAGCAGTGGGAGAGTTTGACGCGGCCATTCTGATCGACCAGTACCAGGGGGAGCAAGTCTCGAAACGCTTGTATCCCCACTGGCGCGGGGGATACTACTACGCGGCGCAGCCACACGGAGACGCGTCGGCGCCTCTCGGATTGCTCTATGTGTCGCGGTGGTCGAGTCCGGAGAAGGCTTCGGAATTCGCCCGGGTCTACGCCCATGGCCTGCAGCAGCGCTACCAGCGGGTGCATAACGCAGAGGACGACGCGACGAAAGCCAAGCCTGCGGACGACACGGTCGAGACGCTGACGGGGAAGCACGCTTGGTTGACGGAAGAGGGTTCGGTGTTCATCGAGGTTCAAGGCGATACGGTGTTGGTGAGCGAGAGCCTGGACCAGGACACAACCGAGCGGGTGGGGCGGGAGATATTTCCGGTGGCAAAGTGAACCGCTCTGAACCGCCGAGGACACACCAGCACGGGGTAGGACCACCAGCCCCAAGGTCGCCACTATTTTTTCGTGGGCTCTTTCCGGACAGTCTTCGCGGGCGGGCGCGCCTTGGACCGCGCTGCGAGAAACCGGTGAACGGTCGCATCGACTTTGAAGCGCCTTCCAGCGCGCTCGAAAGTCAGGGAACGAGTTTGTCCGGGGCTGCCGCCCAAAAGCGACCAGACTTGGCCCATGGTTGCGCCGGGGACGGGCGCTCCATCCACGGCGAGCAAGACATCTCCACTGGTCACGTCCGGCACGGAGGGCTTTCCGTCGAGTTCCACTACCCCGGCAACCGTGTAGCGTCCGTCCAGTTCGGGGCGCAGCGTCAGGCCGATTCCATCCATGTCAGGCGGGGAGGTGACGCTGGTCCGCTGAAGGTACACGACGCTGTGCGCATAGTCGATTCCGACGAGGTATTGGCGAAGGACGTTGCCGCCCACCAAACCAATCGTGGGCATGCCGGCGCGATGCTCGAAGAGCTTGAGGCGGTCGGGTGCGAAGGGCGCCACCGCAACGTCTCGCAACGTGGTAGTGCCCAATTGAATGTTGGGCAGGCGTAGCACCCCTCCTCGTGCTTCCTCTGGGCTGCCCCACACGTTCGCAGCCCCAACGGCACCGGTCATGAACGGCCAGGTCGGCTCTGCCTTATGCCACACGGTCAGCAGATCGCTCGAGACCGAGCTGATCGAGGCTCCGGTATCGAGGGCGAGGTTGTAGCTCTGTCCCTCAATCTGGCTCGGGATCTGAATCAGGCCGGCGGCATCAATCAGCACCTTTGTGGGTTTGCCTTTGAACTGCGCCGTACCCGGTTCGCCGATTGTGAATTCCCGGTTCTGGTAGTCGAACACGACGTCGTAGTTGTCGAGGACGGCGGACGGAAGATTGATCTCCGCACTCATCCCGGGGTCCATCACGTCGCTCGCCTTGTCCGCCGTGAGCGGCGCGCTCGCCGTGCGAACACCAGGCAGCGAGATTTTCATGCCCCCGATCACGATCTCGCGCGGAGGGGTCGCATTACAGACCCGGCCGTCGCAGCTCACGAACCCCAGCAGCGCAGCGATCCGTTGACTCATGGTCATTTCGGAGTTTCCGGAGTCAACCCAGGCGCGCACACGCTTGCTGGTTCCATCGGGCAAGGGAAGATAGACGTCGATCACGATCCGGTTGTGGTCGAGGGTGACGGGGACGGTGGCGGACTTGGGAGGCTGCTGGGGAAACGCAGAAAGCGCGAGTACCAGGACTGCGACGACCGTTCGCACGAACTTCATGAAACGGATTGTAGCTTGCTCAGGATTCCTGCCGCCGGAATGTTGGCAGCAGACACTATGAGTGATCTGGTTGGTTGTGCCGGACGACGGCTCGCCCTTTTGTATAATCCTCGGTTTGGGCTCAGTTCCGGGACGATTGCAGGAGGACGTTTGTCGCAAGCGGAAATAGGGATCATAGGTGGCAGCGGGCTGTATTCGATGCCCGGACTGACCGACGTGCGCGAGGGGAGGCAGGAGACGCCGTTCGGCGATCCGTCCGATGCCTACGTGCTGGGCACCCTCGAGGGGCGCAAGGTCGCGTTTCTGGCACGACACGGGCGGGGCCATCGCATCTTGCCGACCGAGTTGAATTTCCGCGCCAATGTGTACGGGTTTAAACAGCTGGGAGTCGAGCGGATTGTGTCCGTGTCTGCTGTGGGCTCGCTGAAGGAAGAGCATAAGCCGCTGGACTTCGTCATTCCGGACCAGTTCTTCGATCGCACCCGGCATCGGGTCGATACCTTCTTCGGCGACGGGATCGTGGCGCATATCGCGTTCGCCGACCCCATCTGCCCGCAACTTTCCCAGGTGGTCGCGGGAGCGTGCAAAAAGGCGGGAGTAACCGGCAAGCGGGGCGGGACCTACATCAACATGGAAGGCCCCCAGTTCTCGACCAAGGCGGAGTCGAACGTGTACCGCGGCTGGGGCATGGACGTAATCGGCATGACCAATCTGCAAGAGGCGAAGCTCGCCCGCGAGGCAGAAATCTGCTACGTCACCGTGGCCATGGTGACCGACTACGACTGCTGGCATCCGCAACACGACTCGGTGACGGTGGATCAGATCGTCGGGGTACTCCGAAAGAATGCGGAGAATGCGGCCAAGGTTGTGCGCGAGACGGTGGTTGCGATGCCGGCGGCTCGAAGCTGTAAGTGCGGTTCGGCGCTGGCGCACGCCATCCTTACGGAGCGCGACAAAATTCCGATTGCCACCCGGCAGAAGCTCAAGCTGATCCTCGACAAATATCTTCCTGCGGGCAAATAAGGCCTATCTCAAATCATGAGCATCCTGGTCGTGGGTTCGGTCGCGTTTGACACCATCGCATCGCCTTCCGGGCGAGTGGAAAACATTCTGGGCGGCGCGGCCACTTACTTCGCGCTCGCCGCGAGCTATTTTACGGACGTTCGTGTGGTGGCGGTGGTCGGCGAGGATTTCAGCGCGGATCACGAACGCGTGTTGAAGAAGCGGGGGATCGATACCCGCGGCATCGAGCGCGCGCCCGGCAAGACGTTCCGCTGGGGCGGTCACTACACGGAGAACCTCAACGAGGCGAAGACCGATTTCACCGAGTTGAATGTGTTTGAGAAGTTTCAGCCCAAAATTCCGAAAACCTATCTCGATACACAATTCCTGTTTCTGGCGAATATCCACCCGTCTCTGCAAACGGCAGTGCGTCGGGAGATGGACGGAGTTCGGCTGACCGGCGGCGACACGATGAACTTCTGGATCCATGGCACGCCCCGGGAGCTGGCCGAGATGCTGAGACTGGTCGACCTGCTGCTGATTAACGATACGGAAGCGAAGCTGCTGGCTCAGGAGACCAACCTGCCGCGAGCCGCCCAGAAGGTGCTGGCCCTGGGGCCGCAGGCGCTGGTGATCAAGCACGGTGAGTATGGGGCGACGATTTTCTTTCGCGAGGGAGCATTCGGCATCGGACATCATCCTTTCCGCGCTCCGGCGTTGCCGATCGAGCAAGTACAAGACCCGACCGGCGCGGGCGATTCCTTTGCCGGTGGTTTCATGGGTTACATCGCGGCGCAAGAGGAACTGAACCGCGAGGTGCTGAAGCGGGCTTTGTTCTTCGGCGGCGTAATGGGATCGTTTGCCGTGGAGCGCTTCGGAACCGAGCGCCTGCAGTCGCTGACGCGCGAAGAAATCGATGAACGCTTCCAGGTATTCCGCGAACTGACCCACCTCGAATGAACGCCGGGGCACACCGCCGCTGGGATCGCGAGACTGCGTGGGTCGCGGGTTTGGCAAGCTGCGCGTCGGTTGTGTCCTTCCTGGTCTACTTCCGGCACGGCGAGCTTCTACTTTTCGGAGATGCGGTGGCGCATATCAACATCGCGCGCCGCGTGTTCGACTCGCGTACCCCGGGGCCGCTGCAGTTGGGGACAGTGTGGCTTCCGTTGCCGCATCTGTTAATGATGCCCTTCCTGGTTTCGAAATGGGCCTGGCGAACGGGTGTGGGCGGTTCGATCCCGTCGATGATCGCCTATGTGCTGGGCGTGGTCGGCATCTTCCGACTGGTGCGAGGCGGCTCGGCTTTTTCGGGACGGTCGGACTCGAACGCACGTTTGACAGCCTGGTTTGCAGCCGCAGTCTACGGCTTGAATCCCAATCTGCTTTACCTGCAAGCAACCGCGATGACTGAGTCACTGTACCTCGCGCTCTTCCTCTGGGCGGTGGTGCACTTTCATGAGTTCCTCGAGAGCAGAGGTGGCGGCGAGTGGAGCGCGGACGCCACGCGCTCGCTACGGAAATGCGGGGTTAGCCTGACCGGCGCCTGCCTCACGCGCTATGACGGGTGGTTCCTGGCGGCCGCGCTCGCCGGACTGGTGGTCGTGATCGGCTTTGGCGCTCCCCGCCAAGGCCAGCGTCGAGTGCTCCTGAGGTTTGTGTTCCTGGCTGCAGCGGTGCCATTGCTCTGGTTCGCCTACAACGGGCTGGTTTATCGCAATGGATTCGAATTCGCCAACGGGCCTTACTCGGCGCGCGCGATCGAAAAGAAAACCGCGGTGCCCGGGTTTCCACCTCATCCCGGGACTGGCAACCCTCCGCTAGCGGCCTTGTACTTCCTGAAGGCCGGAGCGTTCGGCGTGGCGGAAGGGAACTGGCAACCAGTATGGCTGCTGCTCGCAGTGCTGGGGAGCTTCGCGGTCGCGCTCTATGAGCGGCGTTTGGCGCCGATCCTTCTGCTCTGGCTGCCGGTGCTGTTTTATACGCTTTCCGTCGCTTACGGTGGGGTCCCGATCTTCACGCCCGCCTGGTGGCCGCACTCGCTCTATAACCTCCGCTACGGCGTCCAACTGTTGCCGGCGCTGGCCGTGTTTCTGGCACTGGCCGCCTCCCAGCTTGCGAGTTTCGCCCGGACGGTGGCAGCACATCGCGTGGTGGCTCTGCTGGGGGTTGGATTGGTGACCGCCAGCTATGCGAGCGTGTGGCGGGCGGCGCCCGGATGCTTTCGCGAAGCTTGGGTCAACTCGCGCACCCGCCTTCCGCTGGAAGCCGAGTTGGCCGAGAAGCTCAAGCAACTTCCTTCCGAATCAAGCTTCCTGATGTATCTCGGAGAGCACGTAGGCGCACTGCAGGACGCCAGCATCCCGCTGCGGCGGTCCATCAACGAAGGAAACCACCGGGTGTGGAAACAACCGTCCGATCCGGAGGGGTTGTGGGAGCGGGCACTGGCGGATCCGGCCCGGTACTCAGATTTCGTGGTTGCGTCCCAAGGGGATGCGGTGTGGCAGGCCATCCATCCGCGCAACTTGCCGGTCCTGGCAAAGATTGAGGTTGAGGGGCAGCGGCCGGTCACCATCTATCGCGCCCGCTGACCGCTAGGATCCGCCGCGGTTCGGTAACCAGCCGGGTTAACTTTCAATGGGAGAAGGCGCGAACGGGCGGTTTTTCCGATGATAAAATCCAGTTGCTCGCGATTCTCCGCAGACCTATGCCAGACTTCCACAACCCCACGGGCGCGTTGCACTACGCGGGTACGGTGCTGTCGTCGACCATCGCCCGGCTGGTGGTAGCGGCGATCCTCGGTGGGATCATCGGCCTGCAACGGCAACTCCGTCATAAGCCCGCCGGGCTGCGCACCAACATGTTCATATGCTTTGGCTCGGCGATGTTCACCATGCTGTCCGACCAGTTAGCGGGAAGTTTCGGAGGCGACCACACGCGCGTGGCGGCTCAGATTATTCCGGGCATCGGGTTCATTGGCGCGGGATCGATTCTGCATGCCCGCGGGTCGGTGGTGGGGCTCACCAGCGCCGCGACAATTTTCGTGGTTGCGTCGGTCGGAATGGCGACCGGCGGCGGGCTGTACTTCACCGCGATATTCGCTACCATCGTGATCCTGATTGCACTGGCGCTTCTGGGCCGGCTGGAGAACAGGCTCGCGATGAAGTCGGTGCTGATCACCTACGAGGTAACGGGAGCGAATGCCGAGGTCGTTCTGATCGAGTCGAACCGGGTCCTCGATCAGGTGCACAGCACGATGCAAAACGTCCGGGTGGCGGGGGCGCCGGGCCACGTGCGCGTGCTTTTCGGCGTGGATGCACCCCCTGAGGAACAGGACGAGATCAACAACCTCCTGCATCAATCGAATACCTTCTCGAGCGTGGCTTCGTTGGGTGCCGTTGAGCACGAATGACCCCAGCGAATATGGCGATCCCTTTCACTAAGGCCAGCGCTTGCGGAAATGACTTCCTGATGATCGACGGCGCGCTGGCTCCCCCCGACAGTTCGAAGTTTTCCCGTCGCATCTGTGATCGTCACAACGGAGTCGGGGCGGATGGCGTGGAATGGCTATTCCCGGCGCCCGATGCCGACGCGGAGGCGCGGCTCATCAATGCCGATGGCTCCGAGGCTGAGATTTCCGGCAACGGTACGAGGTGCGTGGCGGCCTATCTGTGCGCGGATAAGGGCAAGGAGTTGGTCGTCGTCCGGACGGGCGCGGGGCTGAAGACCTGCACTCTGACCGGGCGCAGGGGAAACGCTTACGAATTTGAAATCGCGATGGGTATGCCTGAGTTCATCGCAGAGCTGACCATCCCGACGTCGTTCGGTGAGGTTCGAGGAGCCGCGGTCTCGCTGGGGAATCCGCATTTTGTGGTCTTCTTGAGCGAGTTCTGGCCCGAATGGCAGGCGCGGGCCGCCGAGATTCAGCGCAATTCACATTTCAAGCACGGCGTTAACGTCGAGCTGGTAGCGGTGCAGGATAGACGAAATATCAAGGCGTGCTTCTTTGAGCGTGGGGTGGGGGAAACGCAGTCTTCTGGAACCGGGTCATCGGCGGCCGCAGTCGCCGCGATTACCAGCGGTTACGCCGATTCGCCGGTGCGCGTCCACGCACCCGGCGGAACCCAGTCGGTGCGCTTCGAAAACGAAGTCTTCCTCCGAGGACCCGCTGAGCTCATCTGCCAAGGGGAGTTTTTCGTTTAGGATGACGCCTTGACCCCTCCGACCGCCCAGACTCCGCGCGTCAAACCACCGGCCTTGCGTCCGGGCGATACCGTCGGCATTGTCGCACCGGCCAGCAGCATCAAACGCGAATTGCTGGAGAAGGGCTGCCAGGCTCTGCGCCAGCTGGGATACAGGCCGTTCTATTTCGACTCCATTCTCGATCAAGACGGGTACTTCGCCGGGTCGGTCGACCGGCGGGCCATGGAACTGGAAGACATGTTCGCCCGCGAGGAGATTCGCGCGATCTTGTGTGCCCGCGGAGGCTACGGCGCGAACTATCTGCTGGACAAACTCGACCCGAGTAAGATTGCCCGCCATCCTAAAATTTTCGTGGGCTACAGCGATATCACGACCCTGCTGACATGGTTGGTGGACTCGGCCGGATTTGTGGCGTTCCACGGGCCGATGGTCACGAAGGATTTTGCACTGCCTGATGGTGTGGACCTCGCTTCCTGGGAAGCGGCGACGGGTGGGCTTATGGACTGGGACGCAACAACCACGGCCGATTCCGGCGTGGAGGGATTGGTCGATGGGGCTGCGGAAGCAATCCTGTATGGTGGCTGCCTTTCGCTGCTGGTGGCTGCTCTCGGTACCCCGTACGACATTCGGACCCAGGGAACCATCCTGTTCATCGAAGAGGTGAATGCCCGGCCCTACCAGATCGACCGGATGCTGATGCAGTTGAAGCTCGCGGGGAAACTGGATGGCGTGAAGGGAATCGTGTTCGGCGAGATGCTGGACTGCGTGCAGACCAAAGATCAGGGCTACAGGTTGCAACAGGTGGTCCAGCGGATCGTGGGCGGTCTGGGGATTCCGGTCGCCTATGGACTGCGCTCCGGCCATGTCACGCGGAAGAACATCACACTTCCGATGGGCGTGCGCGCTGCATTGAGCGTGAACGGCGCGGACGTGAAGCTTAAGATACTGGAATCGGCCACCGCGCCTGGATAAGCTCACTGGGAATTCTCGAAATCATGGCGGACAAGAAGCACATTCATCTGATTGGCATCTGCGGCACGGCCATGGCCTCGCTGGCGGGCATGTTGAACGAACGGGGTTTCCGCGTCACGGGCTCGGACACCGCCGCGTATCCCCCGATGTCCGGCTTTCTGGCGTCGCTGGGTATCCCGGTGGCGCAGCCGTTCGACGCCAGAAATCTCACCCCGCGCCCTGACCTGGTGGTTGTCGGGAATGCGATTTCACGAGGAAATGCTGAGCTGGAGCACGTACTCGACGAACGGATTCCATTCTGCTCGCTGCCGCAGATTCTGCATGACGAGTTTCTGCGCGGCAAAGATGTAGTGGTCGTGGCCGGCACGCATGGCAAGACCACGACAACCTCGATGCTTTCCTGGATCTTCCACTCGGCGGGGCTCGAGCCCTCATTTCTCATTGGGGGGATTGCAGAAAACTTCGGATCGAGCTTCGCATTGGGGAAGGGGAAGCACTTCATCCTCGAAGGCGACGAGTACGACACCGCATTTTTCGACAAAGGACCGAAGTTTCTGCACTACTTCCCAGACTCGGTGATCCTGACCTCCGTCGAGTTCGATCATGCCGACATCTACAAGGATCTCGATGCAGTGGAGACCTCGTTCAAGCGTCTGGTCAACCTGGTACCGCGACGCGGGCGGATGGTCGCACTGGACACCGGCGAGAGCGTGGAGCGGTGCATCGCAAACTCATTCTGCCCGGTGGATCGCTACGGCTCGCGTGAGAGCTCCAACTGGCGGATCACGAATCCGCGCTTCCAGCCGGCACGGACATCGTGGTCCGTTCTGCGCGACGGGAAACCGTGGGCCGACTTCGACTTCGACCTGGGGGGAGAGTACAACGTGTGTAATGCCACTGCGGCTGCTGCCATGGCCACCGCCTACGGCATCTCCAAGGAAGGGATTCAGGCGGCACTGGGAACCTTTAAAAGTGTGAAGCGGCGCCTTGAAATAAAGGCGCAAGTGAACGGGGTCACGATCATTGACGACTTCGCCCATCATCCAACCGCGATTGCAGGCACACTCACCGCGCTGCGCTCGCGCTATCCCGGTTCGCGCTTGTGGGTGATTCTGGAGCCTAGGTCCAACACGCTGCGCCGGAACGTCTTCCAGCACGAACTGACGAACAGCCTCGCACTGGCCGATGAAGTCGTCGTCGCGGGCGTTTTCAAGTCGGACGCGATCCCACCCGCAGAGCGGCTTGATCTGATGGCCGTGGGCGCCGACCTCCAGCAGCGCGGCACGCGCGCCAGAATCATCTCTGGAGCTGATGGAATTGTGCAGGTCGTCGCGCCTGAGTTGCGAAGGGGCGACGTGGTCGCCATTCTCTCCAATGGCGGGTTTGACGGGATCTACGAAAAACTTCCCGCCCGCCTGAAAGAGTTCGGAGCAAGTTCGGCAGCTTCCAGCAGTAAAAATCCTCTGGGGGAATCCGCCAAAGCATGATCAAACTGCCAAGGACCTGGCTTGGGCTGGTTCTTCTGGGAGGGCTGTGCGTGCGGCCCGTTGCCGTTCGCGGTCAGGGCGGCAGTGCTTCTGGTCCGGACGCGTTGGCCATCCGGTACACAGTTTCGCTGACTGGCCACCAGGAACATCTCCTGCGCATTCGCATGGAGCTTCCTGCTGGCGACGCCACCCGGCAAGTGCAGTTGCCGGTCTGGAATGCTGTCTACCAGGTTCGCGATTTCTCGCGATACGTGAATCGGGTCGGTGCGAAAACGCGGGCCGGCGATTGTCTGACGGTTCAGAAAATCGACAAGGCAACTTGGCAGATTGACGGTGCGAAGGACGGCGTAGTCGTCGAGTACGAGGTTTTCGCCGACGAGTCGGGGCCGTACGGTGCGCAAGCAAACGCGAACCACGCATTCTTGAACCTGGCGGAGATTCTGATGTATCCGGTTGGCGGCCGCTTAGTCGAGACGCGGCTGAGGTTCACGGGCACCCCGCCCGGCTGGAAGTTTGCCAGCGCCCTCACGGCGGTGAGCGATGAGTTCGAAGCCGCCGACTACGATCAGCTCGTGGACTCGCCAGTGGAGGCCGGCACCTTCCAGGAATCCGATTTCGACGAGGGGGGTGGACACTACCGCGTGGTAGTGGACGCTGACAGGTCGGACTACGACATGGCGAAGATCGTGGCGGACACGCGGCGGATCGTCGCGGCGGCGACCACCTGGATGGACGATCGACCTTTTCAAAGTTACCTGTTCCTTTACCACTTTCCGCGCGGTCCGGGCGGTGGCGGGATGGAACACGCATATTCCACCGCCATCGATCTGAACGCGCAAGACCTAAGAGACAATCCCCAAGCACTCGACGATGTCACGGCCCACGAGTTCTTTCATCTCTGGAACGTGAAGCGAATTCGCCCGCAATCGCTCGAGCCCGTCGACTACACCAAGGAGAACTACACGAGGTCATTGTGGTTCAGTGAGGGCGTCACGACTACCGTGGAGGACATCATCCTGTTCCGTGCCGGGCTTCTGGATGAGCGTGGCTCCTTGCTAAGACTGGGGGAGCAGATTGCGGTACTGGAAAACCGGCCCGCTCATCTGACCCAGTCGGCGGAAGAATCCAGTCTGGACGCCTGGCTCGAAAAGTATCCCTACTACCGCCAGCCGGAACGGAGTATTTCCTACTACAACAAGGGAGAATTGCTGGGAGTCGCGCTTGATCTGGCCGTTCGCGATGCCAGCCAGGGGACTGCGTCGTTGCGGGATGTCTTCCAGTGGATGAATCGGACGTTCGCAAAGCCAGGAAAGTTCTTCCCGGACTCCGCCGGTGTGCGCCGGGCGGCGGAAGCGGTGTGCCACTCGGATTTGTCGGCTTTCTTTCGGAAATATGTAGCCGGCGTGGAGGAGATTCCGTGGAATGACTTCTTCACAACCGTTGGTCTGCATGTGATCCGCACAGCTCGAACGGTCGCGGATCCCGGCTTCAGAGCGGCCCGCAATTTCGATGCTTCGCCGTCGGTGATTCGTTTGCCACCGGGAAGCGACGCCGAAAAAGCCGGCTTGGCCGTGGAAGACGTGATTCTCGAAATGAATGGAAACGTTGCGGCCAGCGATTTCGAGAGAAGATTGGACGCGCTCCGCTCGGGAGAAATGATTCACCTGCGAGTGCGCAATCTTCGAGGGGAGCGAGTCCTCCAGTGGAGGATTGGATCGCGACAGGAAGTTGAGTTTGAGCTGAAGGAGGTGGACAATATCACGGCCCAGCAAAAAGCTCGTCGTGCCGCCTGGTTGAGAGGCGAATCCCAGCCCGCAGGAGATGCGCGTCCTTGATCCGAACTGTCCTGATGCTCGCGTTCTGGGCTCTTGCCCTGCCAGTGGCCGCGGTATTGGGTTTTCCGTGGACGTTCCTCACGCGGGATGTCACCTTCCTGTACCACATGGGTATGTGGGGCGCGTGGACGGGGGTGAAGCTTGCCGGCGTGAAGGTAGAGCCGATTGGTCTTGAGAAAATCGATGCCACTCGCACCTACATCTTCATGTCCAATCACACGTCCAACCTGGATCCGCCGATCCTGCTGCCGCTGATCCCACGACGCACGTCGGTGATGGCGAAGAAAGAGCTGTTCAGCTATCCCATTCTCGGAGAGACTATGCGCATGGGGGCGCTAGTGCCGGTGGATCGGGGCAACCGGGACGCCGGGATTGCGGCCGTGCGGGCCGCCGCCAGCGTGATCCGGCAAGGCATTAACATGACCATATACGTGGAAGGGAAGCGTTCCTTTGATGGAAAGCTTCTTCCGTTCAAGAAGGGACCTTTCTACTTGGCCATGGAGTGTGGGGTGCCGGTTGTCCCGGTCACCATTGTGGGTACGCATGACATCATGCCCAAGGCCCGATTCCGCATCTCGGCGGGCACGGTGAAGGTCGTTTTTCACCAACCGATCGAACCGAAAGACTTCGTGAGCCGGGAGTGTCTGATGGAGCGAGTCCGCTCCGTGATTAACCAGGGGTTGCCGGCGGATTATCAAAGTCAGGTGTGATGCTGCGTGCGGTTGTTCTCCCGGCCATCCTTCTGTTGTCCAGCCTGGGTCCCTGTGTTCCCGTCCACGCCGGCCCCCGAAGCGACCTGCAAAAAGAGCTGCGCCGGAGCTACCAGGGCAAGCTTCTCTCGTTGCGTAGCCCGAGCAGCTTCGACGTGATTCATTTTGATGCGAGCGGCCAACCCACCCGGCCGGAGAGGGAAGAACCGTGGACCACCTGCGGTCTGTTTCAAGCCCGGAAGACTTATGTGAAAGCGAATCGGGTGGATATCGATGGTGAGCGCGTGATTGTCGCTCTGAATCCCGCGTTCCCGGGGACCAAACTCTCGCTCGTGACATTGGATCGGGAGGTCCACGTCGCGATCGATCTACCCGCCTCGATCAGCAGTACCGGACAGCTCAATGAATTCCTCACCAAGATATTCTTTCCCGATGACCGGCTGCAGCCAAGCATCAATGCGGCCTGGAAGTCAACTCTGGATTTGAACGGTGAACTGGAGGAAATCAGCAAGCGGGCGCCCGACGGGCGAGTGGGCATGTTGGCCGGCGAGCGTCCGGTTTACGGGATGGGTATCGGCTCGATCACAAGACCGAAGGCAATCTACAAGGTGCAGCCGAGGTACTCCGCGAAAGCGTTGTTCCATCGAGTCTCGGGAACCATTCGAGTGCGAATCGTCGTCAATGAAAAAGGTTTCCCGGAGATTCTGGAAGTGGTACAGCACCTGGGAGAGGATCTGGATCTGCGCGCGCTCACAGCCGTATCCCAATGGCGTTTTGAGCCCGCGCTCAAGGATGGACAAGCGGTGGCCGCGATGGTGGTCGTAGCCGCAAAATTCCGGGTGCGTTGAACCACCGGATTTTCCCCGACAAGTCGGCTCGCGACTATTTCGGGGACGACGCCTTGGCGCCGCTGCGCACCGCTTTCATGAAGTCGGGCAGTCTGCTCAGCGCGGCCGAGTATTTTAACCAGAGCCTGTGCTCGACGGCGGGAGCGCCGCTGACGTACGCGCCCGCGGCCACGTCACTCGGAATTCCGCTTTGGGCGGTGGCGATGACACCATCTCCGATTTTGCAATGGCCTGCGACTCCCACCTGGCCGGCGAGGATTACGTTCTTGCCGACGTCAGTGGTGCCCGCGAGTCCGGCCTGCGCACACAGCAGCGTGTTTTCGCCCACGCGTGAGCCGTGGCCCACGTGCACGAGGTTGTCGATCTTGGCGCCGCGCTCGATGCGAGTTTCTCCTACGCTGGCTCGATCGATACAGGCATTGGCCTGGATTTCGATTTCGTCCTCGAGGACGGCCGGACCCGACTGCAGAATTTTGTGCCAGTGGCCGGAGTCATCCTTGGCAAAACCGAAACCATCGGCGCCGATGACGGCGCCGTTCTGCAGCACGACATTGTTGCCCACGCGGCAATGTTCGCGAACCACGGCATGCGCGTGGGCGAAGAAGTTATCGCCGATCCTGGCACCCGAATAGATCACCACGTGCGCCAGCAAAATCGCGTTCTCACCAATCATGACGTTCTCATCAATCACCACGTAGGGTCCGATATGGGCTTGGGCTCCGATCCTGGCGGAGGGATGGACGACGGCGGTGGCATGAACGCCGGGTGCGTACTGCGGAGGCTGGTAGAAGATCTCGATTGCCCGTGCGAACGTAAGATAGGGATTTTTCGAACGGAGCATGGCCGCCGGGATGGCGGGGAAGTTCTCCGCGACAATCACGGCCGAGGCTCGCGTGGTCCTGGCCTTCGCCGCATACTTCGGGTTGGCCACGAACGTGAGCTGACCGGAGAGAGCGTCCTCGAGGCCAGCCACGCCAGTGATTTCGGTGTCGGGTGAGCCGTTTTCAAAAGGTGCGTGAAGAGCTTCTGAGAGCTGGTCAAGTTTCATAGGAATCGTCCTGCTGGCAGGGGCAGCCTGTGATTGTAACGGAGCGGCAGAAATCAAGGGGATAGGCCCAGGAGCCGCCTACGGCTCAAACATCGGCACCTGGCGTTGGTCTTCCGGACGCCGGCGCTGGCGATGGGTGCCGCCAATCACAGCCAGCACAGTGAGCGACTCGAGTGCCACGCGCGGGATGAAAATGCGCTGCGTATTCGATCGCAGGTCGGGGGGATTGATGAGAAATCCGTCGGCCGTTTGCTGCGCCAGGTCGTTCGGCATGAGACCCTCGACGACTTCGTTGTCTTTGAACTTCAGGCGAACCCACAAACCTTCGGTCCGGGGACGGCTGGTGAAGGTTTTGCGCACCAGCGACTCCGAATCCCCGAACTCGCGCACGAAGTAGACGCCCTTAATTTCCTTGAGATCGATGCCGACGACATTGCCTGCGGTGTTCAGCAGTTCCAACTTGCCATCCTGCACGAAATTTGCCGGGGCGACGTAGCCAGAGACGGAGTCCCGATCCATCTTGCGGACAACTACCTTTTTGTGGGTCGAGGGCATGTGGGTGCGGGGCAAATTGGCCGCAGGAGGCGGTCCCGACTCGCGCTTCGCTAGAATTCTCGCACCCTTTTCGGAGTCTGCACGCAAATTGCGCAATCCCTGTAGCCAAAATATTAACCTTGTGTTATTTTCTGTAGTTTGCTGCGATCCGTCTGATGAAATCTAAGCCCATTGTATAGAGTCACTTACATCGGGGTGGCCGCAGCCACCTGTACCCCCAATTGTGACCTTGTGGAAATCCTGTGCAAATCCACAGCCCGACTGGTCGCAGTTCGGCACGCGTAGGAAGGCATGGCCGATTACATATACACAATGGAAATCCGGCTAACGCCGGACCAGCAAAAGGGCGCAAACCTCGTTCAAGAGATTACCCGGGCCGCCGGGATGAACCTTTACCTGACGGGGGGCGCCATTCGCGACATCATCAGCGGGTTTCCGATCCGCGACCTGGATTTCACGGTCCAGGGCAACCCCCTCAAGCTGCAGAAGGAACTGGAACGGGCGGGCGCGGTGATCGCCGCTGCCGATGACGACCTGAAGACGCTTTTCCTGCAATTACCCGGAAACGTGCGCGCGGAGATCAGCATGGCTCGCACCGAGCGCTACGACAAGGTAGGGAAGCCGCCGGTGGTAGCGCCGGCCACCATCATCGAAGATCTCCGCCGGCGGGACTTCACGATCAACGCGATCGCACTGTCCCTCAATCCGGGGTCGCGCGGACTCTTGATGGACCCATTCAACGGGGCGGCCGACATCGAGGCCAAGCTCATCCGAGTTCTGCATAATTATGCGTTCGTGGAA
Organism: Terriglobales bacterium; assembly: GCA_035643915.1. GTDB lineage: Bacteria > Acidobacteriota > Terriglobia > Terriglobales > Acidobacteriaceae > Gp1-AA133. Next base: position 15,553 of record DASQPN010000069.1, read on the forward strand.
GATCCGTCCCGGCTGATTCGGGCGAGCCGTTTCGCCGCCCGCTTCCATTGGCCGTTGGAAGAGAAGACCCAGGCGCGCTACGAGTCGGCGAAGGAAAACAACTACATCGAGCACATCAGCGATAAGGCGATTGGGCACGAGATCGAACAGCTGGCTTACGAGGACGATCCGCTGCATATCGTGCGCGTGTTGGAGAAAGAAGGCTGGCTCAAGATTCTGAGTTCGCACTGGACCACGGCCAAGGTCGACACCAGCGGCCTGAGCCAGCTGATGAAGACCCGTCAGCAGATGAATGAACTTGGGTATCAGCCTGATCCGGCGCCGGCGGTTATGTATTTTCTGACGTCGCGTCTGGGCGACAAGGAAGTTGCCGACATGCGCAAGCTGATCCCGCGCAAGACGCTGGTGGAAGCGTGGAAGGATTTGGAGGACAACGCGAAGGATCTGGCAAAGAAGCTGATGGGGAAAGAGTCGGCCACTCCTTCCCGTACCTGGCAGGTACTCTCGCACGCGCGGCCAGAAATGATCCTGTTTCTCGCGGTGACGGCGCGACAGCAAAGCGTCGAACAGAAGATCAAGAATTTCTTCAGCAAATGGCGCCAGGTGCAGCAGAAGATCCCGTTACCCGAGATGACCGAGTTGCACATCACGCCGCAGCTCGCCGAGTATCCGAAGATTGCGCAGGACGTGTTCATGCTCCTGCTGGATGGCAAACTGCGCTCGCGTACCGAGACTTTGAAATTCCTGAAGCCGCTGGCGCCGCCACCGCCACCTCCGCCGCCACCGCCGCCGGCCAAGCGCGGACGAGCGGCCAAAGCGGCTGCGGCAGGGGCCGTCAGTGCGGTGCCAGCCGTTGCTCCAGCCGCAGGCAAGAAGAAGGGCAAGGGCGCTGCCGCGGTAGCCGCGACTCCGCCCCCGCCGCCAGCGCCGAAAGCGGACATTAAGGGCAGAGCAAGCCTGCCGCCCAAGCCGAGCCCGGCGAAGCAGGCTGCACCGAAGCCTGCGAAAAAGGCTGCCCAGCCGCCCGCGAAGAAAGCCACGAACCACAAGAAAGCACGCTGAGAGGCGGCAAATCCCCGCGGACTCCGATCCGAAAACGGAGTTATAATAAAGCCGTGCGACGTCCTGTTTTCATTGCGACGTTGGTCCTGACGGCGGCTCTCTCGACTGGCTGGGCTCAGATGAGGTCAGGGATGCGGGGTGGCGCACCGCCTGCGCGTGCCGGCTTCGCATCACCCAGCTTCGCATCACGAGGAGCCATGCATTCTTCTCCCCGTTTCGGCCAAGCTCCCGGCAGGGGTGTCCGGTTCGCGAACGCGTCGCACCCGCCCAATCGCGGTCCGAATCGTTTTCGTTCCCACCCTGGCCCAAACCATGGGCATCATCGGGGATTTAACTTCGTTCCTGGCTGGAATACCCGCCACCGCTCCCCGTTGTACTACGGCGGGTACTACTCTCCGTGGTATTGGGATGGGTATGGTTCGTCGTACGATTCTCAGGACTCGTCAGACAGCGACTATGGTCAACTCCAGCTGTCTCGCCAGATCGATGAATTGAGCCAGGAAGTGCAGCGCCTGCGCGAACAGCAGGAATACAGTCAAGCGTGGCCAGCGCCCGCCCCGTCCTCCCCGCCCGGTCGAGGGAGCGTAGGGGCTAAGGTCGATGCGGGCTTGCCGATCGTTCTGGTCTTCCTCGACAAGCGCATTCAGGAAATCAAGAACTATGCAGTCATCAACGAGACGCTCATGGTATTCGACGGTCAGCGCACGAAGAAAATCGCTCTGGCGGATTTGGATCTGGCTGCGACCATGAAGCTGAACGACGAGCGGGGTGTCGATTTTCAGATACCAAATTGAGCTCCGACCTGGCCTGCACTGATTTCAGGCGTTTCAGCGATTCCTTCCAGCCAGTTAGAATCGAACAGCTAAAGAAGTTTGGACCAGAACCCAACTCATGTCCCAATTCGTTCACCTGCACCTGCACACCGACTACTCCATGCTCGACGGCGCCTGCGACGTCGAGAAACTCGTCAAGCGCGTGAAGGAACTCGGCATGCCCGCGGTGGCCATGACCGATCACGGCAATATTTTCGGAGCGGTTCATTTTGTGAATGCCGCGAGGGCAGCTGACGTCAAGCCAATCGTGGGATGCGAGCTTTATGTCTGCAAGAAGGAAGATCACCACACGGAGCGCACGCCTCCCGAGGGCGACACCTACAACCATCTGCTGGTGCTGGCCGAGAACGAAGAGGGGTATCGCAACCTGACGAAGATCACCTCCGAAGCATCGCTGCACGGTTTCTACTACAAGCCGCGCATCAGCAAGAAATTCCTGGCGGACCATTCCAAGGGACTGATTGGACTCTCCGGCTGCCTCAAGGGAGAGGTGGCCGAGCGGCTGACGGAAGCGAACTACCAGGCGGCGCGCCAAGCGGCGGCCACGTATCGAGACATCTTCGGCGAGAAGAATTTCTATCTCGAAATCCAGGATCAGGGCCTGGAGATGGAGCACAGGATCCATCCGGGCTTGTTCCAGCTGGAAAAAGATCTCGGCCTGCCGCTGGTGGCTACGAACGACAGCCACTACCTGTGCGAAGACGATGCGCACGCGCAAGACGTTATGGTGTGCATCCAGACCGGGAAATCGATTCAGGACACGAACCGGATGAAGTTCGAAGGCAACCAGTTCTTCGTGAAGAGTTGCGACCAGATGCATCGCGTCTTCAAGGACGCGCCTTCCGTGCTCTCCCGTACCCTCGATATCGCCGAGCGCTGCAACCTGAAACTCGAGAAGATCAGCAGCCCATTCCCGCACTTCGATGTGCCAGCCGGGTTCACACCCGACAGCTACTTTGAGCACATCACCCGCGAAGGCTTTGCGCGGCGCCTGGAAGTTCTGCGCGAGATCGAGCGCCAGGGCCGACTGAAGCACAGCCTGGCTGACTATGAGCACAGGCTGGCGCGGGAACTCGCGATCATCCAGCAGATGAAGTTTTCAGGTTATTTCCTGATCGTGTGGGACTTCATCCGGTACGCGAAGGAACACGACATTCCGGTGGGCCCGGGTCGCGGATCGGCCGCGGGAGCGCTGGTGGCCTACTCGCTCGGGATCACCGATATCGACCCCTTGCAGCACGAATTGCTGTTTGAACGCTTCCTGAATCCCGAACGGATTTCGATGCCGGACATCGACATCGACTTTTGCATGAACCGCCGCGGCGAAGTGATCGACTACGTCACCCGCAAGTACGGTCGCGAGAACGTGGCGCAGATCATCACGTTTGGAACCATGGCGGCGAAAGCAGCCATCAAAGATGTGGGCCGGGCCATGGGTGTTCCCTATAGCGATGTGGACCGGATCGCGAAGATGGTTCCCAACCAGCTCAACATCACGCTGGAAGATGCCATCCAGGAGTCACCACCACTCAAGGATGCCTACGAGCAGGACGCCCAGATCCGCGAACTGCTCGAGACCGCGAAAAAGCTCGAAGGACTGGTACGGAACTCCGGAGTGCATGCCGCCGGTGTGGTGATTTCGCCCCGTCCCTTGACCGACCTGGTGCCCCTGCACAAGACCAAAAACGACGAAATCGTAACCGCCTTCGACATGGTGGCCATCGAGAAGCTCGGCCTGTTGAAGATGGATTTCCTTGGGCTCACAACCCTGACCATTCTCGATGACACGATCAAGCTCATTGTCCAGACCCGCAACCGGAAATTGGATTTGCCGACTCTGCCGCTGGAGGATGAAGAAACCTATCAGAAGGTCTTTCACCGGGGACTGACATCGGGCGTGTTCCAGTTTGAATCGCACGGCATGCGCGACGTGTTGCGGCGCTACCAGCCCAATTCCATCGAAGACCTGACCGCGCTGAACGCTCTCTATCGTCCGGGGCCGATTCAGGGTGGCATGATCGACGACTTCATCGATCGCAAGCACGGGCGCAAGAAGATCGAGTACGAACTGGCCGAACTGAAGGAAATCCTCGAAGAAACGCTCGGTGTCATCGTCTACCAGGAACAGGTCATGCAGATCGCCAACCGGCTGGCCGGGTATTCGCTGGGAGAAGCAGACCTGCTGCGCCGGGCGATGGGGAAGAAGAAGCCTGAGGAGATGGCGCAGCAGAGGGAGCGCTTCGTGGAAGGCGCTACGCAGCGCGGCTATCCCGCCAAGAAGATCGAGAAGATCTTCGACCTGATGGCTCAGTTTGCCGGCTACGGCTTCAACAAGTCGCACTCCGCGGCCTATGCATTGCTGGCGTACCACACCGCCTATCTGAAGACGCATTATCCGGTGGAGTTCATGGCCGCACTGCTGACCTCGGTCACGGGGAACACCGACGACGTGGTGAAGTACATCAATGAGTGTCGCGAAATGGGGATCGCGGTCGAGCCCCCGGACATCAACGTTTCCGATGCGAATTTCACACCGCACGGGAGCGCGATCCGTTTCGGCCTGGCGGCAGTGAAGAACGTTGGGCACAACGCGATCGAATCGATCGTAGCCGGGCGCAAGAAACTGGGCCGCTATCGCGACATTTTCGAATTCGCCGAAAACGTAGATCTGCGCCTGTTGAACAAGCGGGTGCTCGAATCCCTCATCAAGAGCGGAGCCATGGACTCGCTGGGCCGGCGCTCTCAACTCATGGCGGTGATTGACAGCGCCATGGATCGTGCCCAGAAGGCCCAGCGCGACGCCGAGTGCGGCCAGCACGGGCTTTTCGGAGTATTCCAGGAAGAGGAAGAGCCAGTGACCCACGAGCAGCTTCCAAACGTGCCGGACTGGGATGAGCACCAGCGCCTTGCCGCCGAGAAAGAAATTCTCGGTTTCTTCATCACCGGGCACCCCTTGGAGAAGTACAGCGACAAGCTGCAGGGCCTGAATGCTCTGGGCATCGCGGAAGTCTCGGCCATGAAAGCTTCGACGGGCAAAGACGAGACCATCACGACCGCGGGCATCATCAGCAATCTGCGCGTGCTGAAGTCCAAGAGAGGCGACTTTTACGCGCAGGCCACCCTGGAAGACATGTCGGGCTCGGTGGACATGATCGTCTTTCCCGAGGCCTACCGGCGCCTGCAGGAAAAAGTGAAGCTCGAGGTTCCCGTGCTGGTGAAGGCGGGAGTGCGGGTGGAAGAAGGCGCCAATCCGAAAATCACGGCTGCGGACATCACACCGCTGGAAGATGCCAAGGTGCCGGTGCCACGTTCGCTCCGCATCCGCATACCGGTCGAAGGAGCCACGGAAACCACGGTTGACGCCCTGCATTCGCTTTTCACGGAGCGGAAGGGCGAGGCACGGGTGTTATTTGACGTGGAACGTCAGGGTGATTTCATGGTTGTGATGGAAGCGGAGGGCTATAATGTCCATCCGGATCGCAATTTCATTGCGCGCGTGGAAGAGCTTTGTGGTCGAGGCAGCGTGCGCGTCATCAACTGAGATCGGCGGCGGATGAGAGTCTCGAAAACTCGGAAAGCGAGTACCGGAGAGGCAGAAGTCCCTGAGATTTTCGATGGGGCAGAAGTGGTGTCGGGGACGGAATTCCTGCTTTCCATGGTGGAGACTCACTGGTCCGGCCGGAATGGCGACGCGAGGAAGATGGAAGTACGAGTGAAAGCCGAACAGGAACTTGCCAGGATCGAGCAACAGATCGAACACTTGCAGGCTGTGCCGGGCCAGAACGACGAGACTCGCCGCCAAGTCGAGCAATTGCATGAACGGGTCGACGCGTTGCGCCGTCAGATCCGCTCGGGTCTCAGCGCCTGGGAAAAAACCGAACTCGCCCGCCACCCTCAGCGCCCCTATACGCTCGACTACATCGAGCGCATCTTCACCGAGTGGAGCGAGATCCACGGAGACCGCGCCTTTGCCGACGACCCCGCGATCGTGTGTGGGATGGCCCGCTTTCACGGGGAAGAGGTCGTCGTCATCGGGCAGCAGAAGGCGCGCGACGCCAAGCAGAGGGTCTATCGCAACTTCGGCATGCCTCATCCGGAGGGCTATCGCAAGGCTCTGCGGGTGATGCACATTGCCGAGAAGTTCGGGCATCCGATTTTTACCTTTGTGGACACCGACGGCGCCCATCCCGGCCTGGGCGCGGAAGAGCGCGGACAGGGCGAAGCCATCGCCCGCAATCTGCGGGAGATGGCCCGGCTGAAGGTCCCGATCATCGCGACCGTGATCGGCGTGGGCGGGAGCGGGGGTGCGCTGGCCATCGCAGTGGCGGACCGGGTCCTGATGATGGAAAACTCGGTGTATTCGGTCATTTCGCCGGAAGGATGCGCGTCCATCATGTGGCGCGACGCCACGAAGAAAGATCTGGCCGCCGAAGCCATGAAGATTACAGCTACCGATCTCAGCCAGCTGGGCTGTATCGACGGTGTGGTCCCCGAGCCGGAGGGAGGCGCGCATTCCGATCATGAGGCGGCCGCCGCGCTGCTCGACAAAGCGTTGTGGGGTTACTTCGCAGATCTCAAGAAAATGCCGGTTCAGGAATTGCTCGCATCGCGATATAACAAGTTCCGCAACATGGCTCAGTTTTACCGCATCGAAGCCTAGTTTCCCAGTCGGGCACATCGGGCGCGGAACGGGCCTCTTCGGCTGTCCGTCCCGCGACCGTTACCGTATAATAAAGGGTTTTCCCCACTGAAGTTGCAGCGCCCGGGTGCGCCACATGCCCGTTCGCGCCAAAAGGAAGGACAGGGATGGCTACCACGGATGTAGCGCTTCGGGACGCCTCAGGCCGTCTGGAGCGGAAAGCGATCGTCAACGACATGAGCATTCAGGTCGCGACGGTCAATGGCTCAGGATCGCAAAGCTCCAACACCGTTCTTCTCCGCAGCATTTTCCAGATGGGCGTGCCGGTTTCCGGGAAGAATCTATTTCCGTCGAACATCGCCGGCCTGCCTACCTGGTACACGATCCGCGCAAACAAGGATGGCTACATCGCGCGCAAGAAGGAGATCGATTTCCTGATCGCGATGAACTCGGAGACCGCACAGGAAGACGTGATGTCGCTCGCCCCGGGCGCGGCGGCGCTCTACGACGAGCCGCTAAACCTGAGCAGCCTGCGCGACGATCTGGTTTTCTACGCAGTGCCGTACGACAAGCTGGTGGCGACAGTTTGCTCGGAGGCCAAGCTGCGCAAGCTGGTCAAGAACATGATCTATGTCGGCGTGGTTGCCAAGTTGCTCGACCTCGACATGGCGGAAGTCGAAAAGGCCATCCGCAAGCAATTTGCCAAGAAGGCGAAGGCGGCGAACCTGAACATGGGTGCTGCCCAGGCTGGGTTCGATTACGCGGCGGCGAACCTCAAGAAGCAAGACCCGTTCCACATCGCCCGCTTGGATAAGACCAAGGGCAAGATCATCATCGACGGGAATTCCGCCGCCGCGTTGGGTTGCATGTTCGCCGGCGTCACGGTAGTGACCTGGTATCCGATTACGCCGTCGTCCTCGCTGGTCGAGACCCTGATCGACTACATGAAGGAACATCGCATCGGTCCGGATGGCAAGGCTACGTTCGCCATCGTGCAGGCGGAGGACGAACTGGCCGCGATCGGCATGGTGATTGGGGGCGGATGGGCCGGCGCCCGTTCGATGACGGCGACCGCTGGACCCGGCATTTCGCTGATGGCGGAGTTTTCCGGTCTCGCCTACTACACAGAGATTCCGGGCGTGATCTGGGATATCCAGCGCGTCGGTCCATCCACCGGACTGCCCACGCGCACCTCGCAGGGAGACATCCTTTCGACCGCGTTCCTCAGCCACGGTGACACGAAAAACATTCTGCTCATCCCGAGTTCAGCGTCGGAGTGCTTCGACATGGCGCAGGACGCCTTCAACCTGGCCGAGCAATTCCAGACGCTGATTTTCGTGATGTCGGATCTTGATCTCGGGATGAACAACTGGATGTCCGATCCCTTCAAGTATCCCGAGACGCCGATCAACCGCGGCAAGGTGCTCAGCAAGCAGGATCTGGAACGGCTGGGCAGTTTTGCCCGCTACAGGGACGTGGATGGCGACGGCATTGGCTATCGCACGCTGCCGGGCACCGATCATCCGGGAGCCGCGTATTTTGCGCGCGGCAGCGGCCACAACGAGAAGTCACAGTACAGCGAACGTCCAGACGACTTCGAACGCAACATGGAGCGCATCAAACGCAAGTTCGAGACGGCGCGCTCGTTCGTTCCGCGGCCTGAGGTAGTTTCGGCGGACAAGTCGAGAATCGGCATCATCGCCTACGGAACATCGCACTGGGCGATTGTCGAGAGCCGGGATCAACTCAGCAAAGAGTACCAGTGCGAAACCGACTACCTGCGCCTCCGGGCGTATCCGTTTACGCGTGAGGTGCACGATTTCATTGAGAAACACGACCGCATCTACCTGGTTGAGCAAAATCGCGATGCGCAGATGCTGAGCTTGTTGAAACTGGACATCCGTCCCGAGCTGACAACGCGCCTGCGCAGCGTCAGTCATATTCACGGGCTGCCGCTCGATGCGCGCTCCGTGACCGACGAGATCATGACGATGGAGGGCAAGTAAGATGGCCTCAACTCCCAGCACGCCCGCACCCAAGATCAACCGCATCGGCCTCTCGGTGCTCGAATACAAGGGCGGCAAGACGACGCTGTGCGCCGGTTGCGGACACAACGCCATCTCCGAGCGCATCATCGATGCGATGTACGAAATGGGCGTGAAACCCGAGCACGTGGCCAAGCTGAGCGGGATCGGCTGTTCGTCGAAGAGCCCCGCCTACTTCATGAGCCGCTCGCACAGCTTCAATTCGGTCCACGGGCGCATGCCGTCGGTCGCGACCGGAGCCATGCTTGCGAATCGGAACCTGCTTGCGCTGGGGGTGAGTGGCGATGGCGACTCTGCCTCCATCGGGATCGGCCAGTTCGTCCACCTGATGCGCCGGAATCTGCCGATGATCTACATCATCGAGGACAACGGCGTCTACGGCCTGACCAAGGGCCAGTTCTCGGCGACGGCCGACCTGGGCTCCAAACTGAAAACCGGAGTCGTGAACGATCTCCCGGCGATTGATACCTGCGCTCTGGCGATTGAGCTGGGCGCGACGTTTGTCGGCCGCTCGTTTTCGGGCGACAAGAAGCAATTGCACAGCATGCTGAAGGCGGCGATCGCGCACAAGGGCACGGTCATGCTCGACGTGATCTCGCCCTGCGTGACGTTCAACGACCACGACGGTTCTACAAAGTCCTACAAGTACATGAAGGATCACGAAGAACCGCTGCAGGACATTCGCTTCGTACCCCACTTCGAGGAAATCGATGTGGAGTACGACCCGGGCACAACCATCGAGGTCACCATGCACGATGGCTCTCGTCTGCGTCTGCGCAAGCTGGAGGAAGGCTACGACCCGACTCAGCGCATCGATGCCATTCACCGTCTGCTCGAAGCGCACGAGAAGCAAGAGGTGCTGACGGGAGTGCTTTACCTGGATCCGAAGGCGCCCAGTTTTCTGGATCTGCTCAACATGACGGATCAGCCGCTGGCGACGCTGCCGGAGTCGGTGACGCGACCCAGCCGGGAAGTCCTCGAGCAGTGCATGCAAGAGCTGCGCTAGTGGCTCTTGCATCGGATCAAGAAGCCCCCCGCGTGGAGGGCTTGTTCCGGGGTGGAAAATGGGCGTGTCGTACCGCCGGGTACCAACGGAGAGACCGGGTCAAGCCACATCGTCGAAGTCGCGCTGGTTGATAGCTTCAACCCCGCCGGTATGTTCTGGACTTTCGCCCGGCTCGGGGAAATCCGTGTCGGCTGCCTTGAGCATGGGATCCTGATCCCGGTGTCCCAACTGGCCTTGCATTGAGGTGTTCCCGGTTTGAGTCCGTTCGTCCTGCTCTACGGCTCCCTTTTCGCGGTCCTGATCCTTGCTATCCGACATGAATGATTGCTCCTCTGCGAACGATGCCGACCAGGAACCTTCCTCGTCCACACGGCAAGGGTACCCCGGAACATTTCCTCAGGCAAAGGTTTAATTGCGGTCCGCAGCCACCACCCCTCGGGGAATTGTCTTTCCGACCCCTGCGCGAAGCGCGGGAGGAGAAATCTGCTTTTTCGCGGGTGGAGTGAAGCTACTCTCCCGGGCGCGAAGACGTCGACACTCCCAGCTTCTTCAGGCGTTCCCGGGCCTGGAGAGCCTCGTTGGTTTTCGGGTAGCGCTGGATCAGATGGCGAAGTTCCTGCACTCCATCATCCGTTTGTCCCAGCTCGATCAGGGCAAAGCCCTTTTTCAGCTGCGCTGACGCTGCCTTCGTGCCGCTCGGGAAGTTCTGCAGGACCTGGTCATAGTTCGCAACCGCCTGCTTGTAGTTAGCCGCCCGGAACTGGAGTTCCGCGAGATAGAAGTAGGAGTTTCCGGCGAGATCGGTGTTCGGATAGAACTTGATGTAGTCCGCGAACTCTTGTGCCGCCAGGTCGTTCTTGCCCCCGTTGTAATCGCGCAGGGCATTCGCGTAGAGCACGTCGGGCGGGGGAGCCTGGGCCTGGGCCTGCGCTTGTGCTTGCGCCGCCTGCTGTGACGCAGCCAGGGTCTGCTGGGCCGCCTGCATGTCCTCTAGCTGTTTGCTGACCTTGGCCAGGCGGACCTTTAGCTCATCGAGCGTGTCGTTCAGGGCCTGGATCTGCCCGGAAAGCTGATCCACGCGCCCGGCGGAGTCGCCCTGCTGCTTCTGGAGCGTCGCCTGCAACGCAGTTATGGCGGCAGTGGTCTTGTTGGCCGCATCGGTATTCTGCTCGACCAGGTTCTTCATGACGCCCATGCGCTCGTCAAAGGCCTGCCGCATGGTCGCCATCTGCTCCTGCAGTTGTTGCACCTGGGTCTGGAGCTGGATGATCTCCTTGCTGGCGCCGTAGGCCGGTGCGGCTGCCAACCACAAGGCTGCTGTCAGCGCAAGAATCTTCGAAACGGCTTGGGGAATTCTCTGCATTGTCATTAGGCCCTTCCTGTCTGTATGTCCTCAGTATCCCACAGGGAAACCGCGCACGGTGGCTGGAGTCGACAATCTGATTGTGGACGATGGCGGAGGCAGACAGGGTTTCTTTGCGGTTTCCCGCCACTTCTGAGGGGAAACCGGCTGCCCCGCAGACTGAGAGCGCTCGGCGGGCGCGCCGTCCGGAGGCTATGACCTGAGATGCCGTAGCCTCCGGGGAGTGCCGGTTTTTCATTTTGAGTAAACGAAATGACCGCGGCGGTTTTGCTGCCAGCAGCTCTCGTTGGACTCGGTGCAGAACGGCTTTTCCTTACCGTAGCTGATCGTCTTGATACGGCTGACGCTGAGTCCGGCCTGCACCAGAGCGTTCTTTACGGCGTTGGCCCGGCGGTCGCCCAGCGCGAGGTTGTACTCGGTGGAGCCGCGTTCGTCGCAATGTCCTTCAACCGTGAACTGGATGTTCGGATGCTGGCTGAGGAACTGCGCATCGCCTTGGACGGCAGACTGCTGATCCGGCCGAATGGCATCCGCGTCGTAGTCGAAGTACACGTCTCTGACGCGCTGCGCAAACAGTTCCTCCTCGGTTGCCGAGGGCGGCGGTGGTGGCGGCGGTGGGGGCACGTTCACGGTGACGCGGGCCGTTGCTTCCTGGGATCCTCCCGCACCCTTGGCGACCAAGTGGTAAGTCGTCGAGTCGGTGGGCGTCACTTGCTGCGACCCGTTGGGCTGCACCGCGCCGATGCCGTCAATGCTGACGTCGCTGGCCAGCGTGGTCTGCCAGGTCAGCGTGGTGGACTGTCCCCGTTCAATCGAGTTGGGGTTGGCCGACAGCGACGCGGTGGGCGCGGGTGGCGGCGGTGGCGGCGGTGGCGGCGGTGGAGCAACTTTCTTCTTGCAGGCGCCCAACATCATGATTGCGCCAAGGATGAATACGAGAGTGATCCACTTCATTTTCGGGTGTTTCACATTCTCCTCCCACAAAATCGCATGCCGGATTTCGGGCATACGGACTCAAACCGGCGCCGAGGGCCAACATCTTTACGGCAACCGGAAATGAACACACTTATGACTGAAATTGCATCTTTACACTTTTGCCCGTTACTTCCAAGTCCAATTTGGTTGCGTGTTGCGGCCACTGAACGTCAACTGCTGAACCTTCGTGCCGTCGGCCAACATGGTCCATATCTGCTCGCTGCCAGAACGGCTGGACTGGAACACGATGTGTCTTCCATCCGGAGACCAGGACGGAAAATCGTTGCGTCCACCATCGTGCGTCAACTGGACCCACTGCTTGCTGGCGATATCCATCAGGTAGATGTCGTTGGCTCCCGGAGCCCCCGGTCCATATTTGCGAAACCAGGACAGGGTCAGAAACTGTCCGTTGGGTGACCATGAGGGCGACACTGCGTACCCCTGATCGGTCACGCGCTGCACGTTAGTTCCGTCGGCTTCCATGGTGTAGACCTGGGGCAGGCCGGTGCGGCCACTCACGAAAGCAATCTGGGCTCCGGTCTTGCGGTTCCAAGTAGGTCCCACGTCCGGCCCCCGGTCGCTGGTCAGACGATGGGAATTCAAACCGGCGACATCCGTCACATAAATATTCGATTCCCCGCCATGGGAAGACGAAAACGCCAGCTTCGTCCCGTCCGGCGACCAGGAGGGCGAAAGATTGGTCCCACCCAGCTTGGAGAACGACACAAGGCGGTTCAGGTCGAGCGAGTACATCAGGATCTCCCAACTCGACTTGCCCAGCGAGCTGAAGGCCAGGCGGGAGCCGTCGGGAGAAATCCGGGGAGAAAGTGAGATCGACCCCACGTGCGTGACCTGGTGCTGATTGGATCCGTCGTAGTCCATCGCCCAGATTTCCTTGTGGCCACTCCGATCGCTCACGAAAAAGACTTTGCTTTCCGCGATGCCCGGAATTCCGCCGCCGAGGCGGAAAATAATCTCATTGGCGAACTTGTGGGCAATGAGACGTGCAGCGTCGGTGGTGGCGGCGTCGGTGTACTGCTTTCCCAGAACCTGCGGCGAGCCGACGTTCTTGACGTCGTAGAGCCAGCCGTGAACCAGCAGGTTGTTCCCGGTCGCTCCCAGATCGCCGAAGGCCAACATTGAAGCATTGGGCGGCGGACCACTCCACGCATCGAAACGGACCTCAGCCGGATTGCCCGGAACCTCGAGCGGGTAAAAGCTCTTCGAGACCATCTCGAAGATGCCAGCATTGTCGAGGTCGTTCCAGAGCGTGTCGTTGAAGGTTTTCAGCAGAGCAGCGTTGTTGGCGTCCTGAGTGCTGGGCTTGAAGTCGGATGCCGCCACTCGGACTTTATCGACGCCCAGACCGGTGCCGGTGCGGATCCAGTCCTGTGGGAAGCAGGGAAGAACCAGCAGGCTGGTAAGAAGTAACAGGAGGGCGACCAGATTCTTGCGAAGGATCTTGAGAGTCATTTTTCCAGCGGAGAAACCTAGGAAGCTTACTGTAGGACCGTAGCCGGGATGTTGCAAGTTACTGGGGGACATGTCGTGCATCCAACTCCTTCGACGCTTAGTTTACAACTCGCTCCACTCTTCACCGGGAGCGCCGCGGTTCTACTGCTTATCTCTTGTAGTCAAACCAAAATTCGACCGTAACCTTGTTACCGGAGTAGTCCGGCGGCAACGGGCCGAACGTATCAATCCGCTGAATCGCCCGCACGGCCGACTGGTCGAGCGAGGGCACGCCGCTCGACTGTTCGATCTGCACATTTCCGGGCTGACCTGAGCGATTGATGTCGAACAGCAGGTACACCCGATTGGCCTCGTGAATCCCCGGGTCAATTTCGTACTTCAGCCAGTTCTCGGACACTTTCTGCTGCACCACTCGCACGTACCAGGCATACGCAGTCCCAAAGTCGCCGCCTCCCCCTTGAAAGCCAAATCCGCCTTTGGCGCCAGCCGCGCTGAAAGTTCCGTACGGCCCGCTTACGGGTCCCCCCTTACCGAAGGGCACCTCGTTGGTCTCCTCCTCGGGCGCCGGCGGCGCCTTCTGGTGGCTTAGGTGGTTGACCGCCTTCGGCTTGGACTTCGCGTTCTTGTCGGCAATGGGAATCGCGTCGGGCTCGTTCTCTTTCTCCTGCTCCTTCTCCTGTGGCGGCGGCTTCGAGAGGCCCTTGGAGTCGTTCGCCAGCACGTTCTGGGTCGGCGCCTGGCTTGCCGGCAAGGGAACGGTGCTGACCAGCGTTACCCCGATCGCGTCTCCTCCTCCACCCGCGCCCCAGCCATCGCCGCGCCGGCCGGGCAGGATGACGCCGAAGAGCACAACCAAGCCCGTAAACGCCAGGTGGAGCCCCACCGACCACGCCAGCGGTCGTCCGAGCCTTGCGTGCTCGAGAAAGATGTCAGCGTCGGCTGCCATTTTGGTCGAGAGGTTGCGTGACAATGCTCACGTTGGTGATCCCGGCTCCTTTCACCGCGTCCATAACAGTGGCAAAGGCGCCGAACGGCACGTCCTCGTCGGCCCGAATGAAAACCGACTGATGCTGGGGGTCGCGAATCCTCTGCCGCAGCTTGCTCTTGATCTCGTTGATGTTGATGGCGTCGCTACCGAGAAATACCCGCTGTTGTTTGTTGATGCTGATCACCATGCGCTCTTCGGTGATCTCTTTCACGGTGCGGGTCTTGGGAACGTTCACCTCGATGCCGGACTGCAACACGGGCGCGGTGACCATGAATATGATCAACAGAACGAGCACCACGTCTACGAGCGGCGTGACGTTAATGTCGGAGATGGCACTCTGCGTCCGTCCATTGGACGTCGTGAAGGCCATCAGCGCCGTACCCCGGCGGCATCGACCGCAATCTGTGCTGTCTGGGTTTGGCTGTGCTCCACGGCGTTCAGCATCTCCAGCGCGAAGTCATCCCCGCGCGCAGCGAACTCTCGGATGGAACTGCCGATCAGGTTGTAAGCGATGACCGCGGGGATGGCCGCCGCCAAGCCAGCCGCCGTGGTGATGAGCGCTTCCGAAATGCCGGGGGCCACGGCACGCAAGGTGGCCGCGCCCGCCGTACCCAGCCCGTGAAAGGCGTCGATGATACCCCAAACGGTTCCGAACAGACCTACGAAGGGCGTGACCGCACCGGTAATGGCCAGCCACGGAACGTTCCGCTCAAAGCGCGTCAGTTCCTCGGAGTTCGCGATCTGCATGGCGCGTTGCACTGCGACCGAGTTCCGGATGCCGCCCGTCGGGTTCCCCACCTGCCGTTTGTATTCCTCATATCCGTTCTCGAAGACTCCCACTAGCGGGCTGGGCCGGAACTGATCGGCAACCGCAGCAATATCCTGCAAGCGTTGCGCCTTGCGGAAAGCCCGCACGAAGCGCCCGCTCTGCACCCGAGCGCGGCGTAGGAGACTCCACTTGGAAAGGATGATGGCCCAGGACAGCAGGCTGAAGGCCAGCAGCAGGAAAAGAACAGTCTTAGCGACGGCGCCCGTCTGACCAACCAGATCAATGATTTCGCCGCCCACCACGAGGGCCAACCAGGATGCATTGAGCATTGGGAATATTTATGAAGACGCGCTAGCGCCGACCGACCTCCAGCATAGGTTTTCTGCGAGTTGGAAACGCCATTTGATTATAGTCCCTGAGGTGTGTCACTTGACCCAATTGGATGGTCAACTTTCTCCGAGAACCAAGCTTGGTACTCGGTTCGGCGGAAACAAGAAATAGAAGCAGGAGCCCGCACTCTGCCAGTTGATCACGGGCCAGGGCTGTGCCCTTAGAGAGCGATCGAGCTTTATTCCGCTGGCTGCCACCTGAGAACTGAGAACCGGCAGCCAGCAGGCGGCAGCTGTTTTTCATGCTATGCTGCGCTCAACTTCGCACTCCCAGGATCACCGTGCTCGTCGAACTGCGGCTGGAAAACTACGCGGTCATCGATAACTTGGCGGTGGAGTTCGCCTCCGGCCTGAACCTGCTGACCGGCGAGACCGGCGCCGGCAAATCCATCCTGATCGACGCACTGACGCTTCTGCTCGGGGATAAGGCCTCGACCGATGTGATTCGCTCCGGTGCCGAGCGCGCCGTGATCTCTGCCGTCTTCGAGATTGAAAGCGCTGGCGCCAAGACGGTCGCGCGCATCCTGGAAGCGAACGGGCTCGACTCGGAAAATGATTCCGTCATCCTGCGGCGCGAGATTGCCGCCGGCGGCAAAGGGAGAGTGTTCGTCAACAACCAGCCCGCAAGCGTGGCGGTTTTGAAGCAGCTCGGGCCGTACTTGTCGACCGTCCACGCCCAGAACGAGACGCTGGCCGCCTTTGATGGGCCAGCGCGGCTGGCGCTGCTTGATTCGTTTGCGGGCGCGCAACTGGCTGGCGTTCAAGAAGCCTTCGACACCTGGAACGGAATCCGGACGCGGATCGAGGAGTTGGTGCAGGACGAGCAGGACCGCCTGCGGCTGCTCGACTTGTGGATTTACCAGAAGCGCGAGATCGAAGAGGCGAAGCTCCAGCCGGGCGAAGACGAGCGCCTGGCGAACGAGAAGCGCGTGCTGGCGAACGCCGAGAAGATCTACAACGCGGCCATGAATGCCTTCGATCTGCTGTATGAGGGCGATGCCTCGACCGGCGCGTCCTTGCGGTCGGCACGAAAGCAGATCGAAGAATTGGCGCGCTACGAGCCCAAATTCCAGGAAGCTCTGGCCGCCCTCGAATCAGCGCTGATCAGCGTGGAGGATGTGGGCGCCACGGTTCGCGATTACGCCGGGGGGATCCATGCTTCTGCTGACCACTTGGCCGAGGTGGAGGATCGCCTCGCGGCCCTCGATCGCCTGAAGCGCAAGTACGGTCCTGCTCTCAATGACGTCATCGCCTTTGGCGCCGATGTCGCGCGCAAGCTTTCCGAGATGGAGAACAAGGACGAAGTTCTCCGCTGCCTGCGGGGCGAGCTATCGAAGGCCGCCGCAGATTACCTGGCGGTGGCGCGCCTGCTGTCGAAAAAACGCTACGAGGCGGCCCGTAAGCTTGAAAAGCTGGTGGAAATCGCGCTCAGCGACCTAGCCATGAAGGCGACGTTCCGAATTGAGGTTACCGGTTCGGAGGAGGAAGGGACCTGGTCGGCATCCGGCTCGGATCAAGTCGTCTACATGATTTCGACGAACCCGGGAGAGCCATTGCGCAGGCTGGAGCAGGTGGCGTCCGGAGGTGAGCTGTCCCGGGTCATGCTGGCGCTGAAAGCCAGTGTGGAGGCGGGAGCCGGCCCGGGCGGCAAGAAAAAGCGACCCGGCGTTCCCCGCACGCTAGTGTTCGACGAGGTTGATACCGGCATCGGCGGGCGCGCAGCCGAAGCCGTCGGCAAGAAACTGAAAGAGCTTGCACGCACCAACCAGGTGCTGTGTGTCACCCACCTCCCTCAAATTGCGACGTTTGCGGACCACCACTACCTGATCGAGAAGCGGGAATCGGGAGGCCGCACGCGGACTTCGGTTCGTAACATCACCGGCGCAGAACGGACTGAGGAAGTGGCCCGCATGCTGAGCGGCGCCAAGGTCACGGAAAGCTCGCTCCAGCACGCCGAGCAGATGATTAAGGCGAACGCCTGAACCGTTCACCGCCCGAAACTCCCCAATCGCTGTTAATCCTAGCCCTTTCTATGGCTTACGTTGACCAAAAGGGTACTCTCAGGTAGTCTAGCATTAACTTTTCAGGGGAAAAGTGTAGCCTGAGTGGAATCGACGACATCCAAAGGAAACTATTGTGCCTAGCCAGGACGCCAAGACGCTGCTTTTGTTGAAACCCCGGGGCTTTTGCGCCGGCGTGGTACGTGCCATCGACATCGTCCGCATCGCCTTGGAGGCTTTCGGGCCGCCCATCTACGTCCGCAAGGAAATTGTCCACAATCGCTTCGTGGTCGAGGATCTCCAGCAAAAGGGCGCGATTTTTGTCGACAGCGTTGATGAGGTGCCAGAGGGCGAGCGGGTGATCTACAGTGCTCACGGCGTTTCCCCGGAAGTGCGGCAGGCCAGCGAGGAGCGCAACCTGCGGGTCATCGATGCGACCTGTCCGCTGGTCACCAAGGTTCACGTGGAGGCGGTCAAGTTTGCTAAGGAAGGCTATTCGCTGGTCCTGATCGGGCACCGCGACCATGACGAAGTGATTGGAACTTTGGGCGAGGCTCCGACCGTAACCCAGGTTGTGGGGTCTCCGGCGCAGGTTGAGTCATTGACGGTGCCGGACCCGAACCGGGTCGCCTACCTCACCCAAACCACCCTGAGTCTGGATGAGACCAAGGACATCATTGCGGCCCTCAAGAAGAAGTTCCCAAACATTCAGGGTCCGCATGCACAAGACATCTGCTATGCGACGGAAAACAGGCAGGTTGCGGTGAAGCAGGTAGCCTCCGATGCGGACCTCCTGCTGGTGGTCGGTTCTGAAAACAGCTCGAATTCAAACCGTCTGGTTGAAGTGGCCCGTAATCTGGGCACCAAGGCGCACTTGATCGACAGCTACAAGAACATCAAGTCCGAATGGCTGGAGGGCGTGAAAACCATCTCGCTGACCGCAGGAGCCTCAGCGCCCGAGTGCCTGGTTGAGGAAGTCGTGAAGTTCCTGGCGACCAAAGGTTTCGACAACGTGCAGGAACTGGAAGTGATGCCCGAAAACGTGCGCTTCGGCTTGCCACCGGAAATTGTCGAGGCCATCGCCAGCGCCCCCGCGAGCCTCAGCGCGGGCTAGCGGACTAACGGAGTTCACCCTAAGTATGGAAGACTACTCCCCCCGACTGTCCAGCGCCTCTGCACCACAACTTCGTTTCGGCAAGATTGACGATCTCTCAAGCCGAGTAGCTGCCGCCACCGATGCTGCACGCCGGCTCCTGTTCTCCCGGCAGCACAGCGCTGGCTACTGGTGCGGCGAACTCGAGGCCGATAGCACTCTCGAAGCCGATTACATCATCCTGCACACCATGCTCGGCAGCGTGGACCGCGAGCGCTTCGCCAAAGCCGCTCGCTATCTCCTGCAGCATCAGAACGAAGACGGTGGATGGAGTATCTACCGGGGCGGCCCGTCGAACGTCAGCGCCTCGGTGAAGGCGTATTTCGGCCTGAAACTGGCGAGCTATTCCGCGGACCACCCGGCGATGGAACGTGCCCGGAAGAAGATTCTCAAGTTGGGCGGCGTGACCGAGGTCAATACCTTCACCAAGCTGTACCTGTGCTTCTTCGGTCAGTACGACTACGATGCCTGCCCCGCCATTCCGCCGGAGATCGTCCTGTTTCCCAACTGGTTCTGGTTCAATATCTACGAGATTTCTTCCTGGTCGCGCGCCATCCTGGTGCCGCTTTCCATCTGCTACGCCAAGAAGCCCTTTAAGAAGCTCTCCGATAAGATGGGAATCGAAGAGCTTTTCGTCGGAGGCCGCGACAAGTCGCGCATGCACCTGCAATGGTCGAGGAAGCGGATTTCGTGGCGCAACTTCTTCCTGCTGGTAGACCGCATGGTGCACGCATTTGAACGCGTGCACATTCGTCCCTTGCGCTCGGTCGCGCTGAAGAAAGCCGAGAAGTGGATGCTCGAGCGCTTCGAGAAGAGCGACGGTCTGGCTGCGATTTTCCCGTCGATCATGAACTCGGTGATCGCGATGCGCTGCCTGGGATATTCCGTGGACGATCCCCAGGTGATCCGCGCCATGGACGAGTTTGAAAAGCTCGGCATCGAAGAAGGCGATACCTTCCGCATGCAGCCCTGTGTCTCGCCCGTTTGGGATACTGCCTATGCCTTATTCGCGCTGGGCGAAGCGGGGGTACCGGTCGACGATCCACGTATGGTCCGGTGCGCCGACTGGCTCCTGCAGAAACAGGTTCGTCACCCGGGAGACTGGAAGGTTAAGAATCCTGAAGGGCAACCGGGCGGATGGTACTTCGAGTTCAACAATGAGTTTTACCCCGATGTAGACGACAGCGCGCAGGTTTGCCTGGCACTGAGCCGGGTGGAGCATCCCAACGGCCGGTATCAGCGGGAGTCGGTGCAGCGCGCCATCGACTGGATCCTGTCCATGCAGTGCCGCAATGGCGGCTGGGCGTCCTTCGACAAGGACAACGACCGCATGGTCTTCCAGTACGTGCCTTTCGCGGACCACAACGCCATGCTCGATCCGCCAACGGTCGATATTACGGGCCGCATCATGGAGATGCTGGCTACCTACGGATACGACAAGAATCACAAAGCGGTGAAGAAGGCGATCGAATTCCTCCGCAAGGAACAGGAGCCCGACGGTTCCTGGTTCGGCCGTTGGGGTGTGAACTACATCTACGGCACCATGCTGGTCCTTCGTGGTCTGGAAGCGATCGGCGTGGATCATCACGAGCCTTATATACAACAGGCCGCGGAGTGGCTGCGGATGGTGCAGAACTCCGACGGCGGCTGGGGCGAAAGCTGCGATTCCTACGATGATCCCAATGCCAAGGGGCTGGGCGAAAGCACCGCTTCACAGACCGCCTGGGCGGTCATGGGTTTGATGGCCGCCAATGACACGCGGAGTGATTCGGTGGCGCGTGGTATCGCCTATCTGCTACGCACGCAGAAGAAGGACGGCTCATGGGACGAGCCCTACTGCACAGGCACGGGTTTCGCACGCGTGTTCTATCTGAAATACCACATGTACGCGCAATACTTCCCGCTGTTGGCGCTGACCACCTACGCAAAGGTGGTCGCGGGAGAATCGGCCAATTCAGCGCGGGCAAGCCGATAGCTGGCCGGAGCATGGAAAGTTCTTGGTCGAGTTACGACCCGTCCCCAACTGAGAACCGGGAATTGGCCACTGAGAACTGCTCTTGAAGGCTTTTGTCACAGGCGCAACCGGGTTCTTGGGCGCGCACGTCGCGCGAGCGCTGGCCGAGCAGGGTGCAGAGTTGCGCCTGCTGGTCCGCTCGACCAGCGACCTCCGCAACCTTGAGGGTCTGAGGGCGGATCGCGTCACTGGCGACCTGCGATCTCCCGGGTCGCTCGAGAAGGCAATTGCGGGCTGCGACACGGTGTTCCACGTAGCCGCAGACTACCGGCTGTGGGTGCGGGATCCGGAGCAGATGTACAGGTCAAACGTGGAAGGCACGCGCGCCCTGTTAGAAGCAGCTCGAAAGAACGGAGTCCGCCGGGTGGTGTACACCTCGACCGTTGCCACCATGGGTTTTACGTCCAATGGCCATCCTGCCGACGAGGAGTCGTGGGTGTCGATTGGCGACATGATCGGCCACTACAAACGGTCGAAATTCATGGCCGAGCAGGTTGCCCTCGGGGCGGGCCGGAGCGGGCAGGACGTTGTGGTGGTGAACCCATCGACCCCGGTGGGCGAGCTGGACATCAAGCCCACGCCAACCGGGCGCATCATCGTGGACTTCCTCAAGAAGAAGTTCCCCGCCTACGTAGATACCGGTTTGAACCTCGTGGATGCGACTGAATGTGCGCGCGGCCACCTAGCGGCGCTCGAGAAGGGAAGAAGCGGCCAGCGCTACATCCTGGGGGGGGAGAACCTGACGTTGAAGCAGATTCTGGACAAGCTGGGGGCGATCACGGGCCTCCCGTCACCCCGGGTGAAGGTGCCTTATTTCATGGCGCTGGCAACGGGCGTGGTCGACGAAGTGTTTACCGGGAGGATTCTCGGTCGAGAGCCGCGGGCGACCATCGACGCCGTTCGGATGGGCCGAAAGAAAATGTTCGTTTCATCCGCCAAGGCAGAGCGGGAACTTGGATGGACGGTTGTATCTGTGGATGACGCCCTGCGTCGGGCCGCCGCCTGGTTTCAAGCGAAGGGCTATGCCTGACATCGCCATGGTCGCAGCTCTGGAACGCGAAGTATGGCCGCTGGTCAAAGGTTGGCGGACTTCGGATCGGGAATACTCTGGCAGGCAATTCCGGTTCTTTGAAAACGAAAACTGCGTCCTGGTCTGCGGTGGAGTCGGATCGGAAGCGGCACGGCGAGCCACTGAGGCTGTGATCACCCTGTACCAACCCGCGGCGGTGTGGTCCGTCGGTTTCGCGGGAGCGCTGGAAGACCGGTTGCGCGTCGGGGAATTGCTGGACTTGAGGTATGTGGTCGATGTGGGTGATGGCAGCAAGGTGGACACCGGCTCCGGCTCCGGGGTGCTGGTCAGCTTTCAATCAGTAGCGGGCGAAGAACAGAAATCGAGGCTGGCGAAGGCTTACGGGGCAGAGGCGGTGGACATGGAGGCAGCCTCCGTTGCGAAGGGTGCGCAGGCCCATGGGCTGCCTTTCGGGGCCGTCAAGGTGATTTCGGACGAGGCCGGCTTTCCGATGCCGGCGATCGAACCTTTCATGGGCAGGGATGGTGGGTTTCGAACCGCCAGCTTCGGCCTGTATGCCGCAATGCGGCCGTGGCTCTGGGGAACCGTGATTCGGCTGGCGCGGAACAGCGCGAAGGCATCCCGTGCGCTGTGCGAGCACCTGAAAGGCAGCCACAACGCTTCGGGTGAGCGTGTTTTGCGGGTCCCGCAAGCTCCGGAGAAATAGCAAGGCAAGTAGGGCGTATGGCTGGATTTCGCGGGTGGACGATCGTAGCGCTGGCGCTGATGGCAGCTGAAATGTTCGCGCAGACCTCGTTCATCTATGTGGAAAGCTTTCGGAAAGGGCCGACTCGGGTGACGGAGCAGACTCTCGAAGTGGACCTGGATCCACACGACGCGACTTGTCAGGTTCGCGTAAAGGACCAGAGTGGCCGGGATCGCTACCTGCTCGTGTGCGCACCCCAACGGGTGGGGCAAGGGGACGATCGGATCCTGGGGTGGCAGGTGCGACTGGCGGACCTGCATCACACGATGTACAACAACGTGCTCATGCCGTCTCCGGATGCAACGGAGGACAAGACGCAGATCGGATGGCTTGACCCCGGGAAGTTCGCCAAGATTCCGTTGACGACGGAGCGGGTGGTCAAGGTTGACAATTTCTACTGTGTTGTCCAGGTGAAGGCCTACCACTTTGTCACACAACAGCAGCCTTATCTGGATCACATGACGGTGGGTGTGCGTTTCACCAATACCCTACCGCACAGCGAAGTGCGCGCGAAGGAAGAAAAAACCGGTTCATGATGGCGATTGCAGGACAGATCTCGATCGAGGACCGGCGGCAGAAAATCCCGACCACGATGCTGGCCGCGGTCTATCGCGGCAAGGGCGACGTGCGCATGGAGACGGTGCCGGTTCCGGAGATCGGCGCGGGCGAGCTCCTGGTGCGGGTTCATACCTGCGGCATCTGCGGAACTGACCTGAAGAAAATTGCGACCGGATCACATTCGGCGCCCCGCATCTTCGGGCACGAGACTTCCGGAGTCGTGGTCGCAACCGGGAAGAGTGTTTCCCAGTTCCAGCCGGGTGACCGGGTGATGGTCTTCCATCACCTCCCGTGCCGCGAGTGCTACTACTGCCGTCACAAGACATTTGCGCAGTGCGAGACCTATAAGAAAGTGGGCTGTACGGCCGGATTCGAACCGAGCGGCGGCGGATTCGCCGAATACGTCCGGGTGATGGACTGGATCGTGGGGCGCGGTACCGTGCGGATTCCCGAGGGCGTTTCCTTCGAACAGGGCTGTTTTGTGGAGCCTGTGAACACCTGCATGAAGGGCGTGCATAGCCTTCGGCTGGAAGCGGATGAGACGGTGCTAGTCATCGGGCAGGGGCCCATCGGCCTGATTTTGAGCATCTTGGCAAAGCGGACGGGGGCTAGGGTAATAACTTCCGATTTGTATTTGCCGAGGCTTACAATATCTAAAAGCTTCGGTTTAGGACTCACAATTGATGCTTCGCGGACTGACGTGATCGAGCGGGTGCGCGAGCTGACGGATGGTCGGGGCGCGGACGCTGTGATTCTGGCGGTCGGCGGCACTGGCCTGATCCGGCCCGCCATGGACGCGACCCGTCCAGGAGGCCGGGTTTTGTTATTTGCCCAGACCGTGCGAGGCGAAGTGGCGGTTGATCCCGCAGCCATCTGCGTGGAGGAAAAGACTTTGCTGGGGTCTTATAGCGCTTCCGTGGAGTTACAGGAGGAGTCAGTGCGCTTCGTGATGAGCCGCGAGATGGAGTTGGAGCGCCTCATCAGCCACCGCTTCCCACTGACCCGCGGGCTGGAGGCGCTGGAGCTGGCTGCCCATCCCCAACCGAATTCCATGAAAGTCGTAATTCAGCCGGGCGGCGCTTGGGAAGGACACTTGAAGTGAACGGAAAAATGACGGCAGCGGTCCTCTATGGAAAAGAGGACATCAAGATCGAGCAGGTCCCAATTCCGCGTGTCGGTCACGGAGAGGTCCTGATCAAGGTCCAGGTCGCGCTCACCTGCGGCACCGACCTTAAGGTCTACCAGCGCGGCTACCATGCGCGCATGATTGTCCCCCCCGCGCTGTTTGGACATGAATTGGCGGGTGTCATCGAAGAAGTCGGAGCGGGTGTACGCGGCTTCAAGAAGGGTATGCGGGTGGTGGCGCTGAACTCCGCGCCCTGCGGCATGTGCTTCTTCTGCTCGAAGCATCAGGAGAACCTGTGTGAGGACTTGCTTTTCAACAACGGCGCCTATGCTGAATACATCCGTGTTCCCAAGCGCATCGTTGAGAGCAACATGCTGGCCATTCCGCCGCATGTGTCTTTCGAAGATGCAGCGATGACGGAACCCTTGGCCTGCGTTCTGCGCGGCCTGCACGAAACCCGGGTCGAGATTGGCGATACGGTAGCCGTGATCGGTGGTGGTCCCATCGGACTGATGTTCGTTCAGGTCGCGCAGGCGATCGGCTGCAATGTGATCGCGGTCGTGAAACGCGACTCCCAGGTAACCCTGGCCAAGCGCAAAGGGGCCCACGAAGTGGTGCAGATCTCCCAGGCAAAGGATCCGATCGAGGCCGTGCGGCAACTTACGCGGGAGAAGCGCGGCGCCGATGTGGTGGTGGAAGCCGTAGGCCGTACCGAGGCGTGGGAATGGGCGGTCCAGATGGTGCGCAAGGGCGGCACCGTCAACTTCTTCGGCGGATGTACCAGCGGCAGCAAGGTGCAGCTGGATACGAACCGGCTGCACTATTCAGAAATATCTCTGAAGGCGACCTTCCATCACACTCCGGAGACAGTGCGCCGGGCTTTCGCGCTGATCGCGGAAAAGAAGGTCTGCGGCACCGATTACATCACTGGCGAAGCGCCTCTGTCGCGCCTGCATGACGTTTTGCGCCACATGCTCAACCGCAACGGCGACATCAAAACCGCCATCATTCCAGGGCACTAATAGTACCCCTAGTAGGGAATTCCGACCGGGGCAAAGACTCGCTATGACACCGATCGCCAACAGCGAATCCCGGCCATTGCCCGCGGCCACCCCGCTGGCAGGCTGGAGCCGCCTTCCGCCCGAGTACGCCATCCCGCCGGTGGCGCCCTCGCTGGAGCAAGCCCGCGCCTATTGCCGCCGCCTGGCCCGCACGCACTACGAAAATTTCTCGGTTGCGACCTGGTTTCTGCCGCACCGCCTCCGCCAGCATTTTTTCAATGTCTACGCGTACTGCCGGATCTCGGATGATTTAGGGGACGAGGTCGGTGACCCGATCACCTCGTTGCGCCTGCTGGACCAGTGGCAGAGCGAGCTTGACGCCTGCTACGACGGAAGTCCGCGGCATCCTGTGTTTGTCGCGCTCGGGGAGACGGCGCGTACCTTTGACATCCCGCAGCATGAGTTTTCTGATCTTCTGACAGCCTTCCGTCAGGATCAGACGGTCACGCGCTACCAGACCTTCACCGATTTGCTCGGCTACTGTACTTACTCGGCCAATCCGGTAGGACATCTGGTGCTTTACCTGGGTGGCTATCGGGATGCCGAGCGTCAGAAGCTTTCCGACTTTACCTGCACCGCCCTGCAGCTGGCCAACTTCTGGCAGGATGTCTCCCGGGATTGTGCGAAAGGCCGGATTTACCTGCCGCTCGAAGACCTCCGCCGGTTTGGGGTCGGGGAAGACGATCTTGCCAACAACCGCAACACGCCCGCGTTCTGCAAAATGATGAAGTTCGAAGTGAACCGTGCGCGGGACTGGTTTCAACAGGGCCTGCCACTGGTTAGCAAAGTCAACAAAGAACTGGCGCTCGACCTGGGGCTGTTCTCCCGGGGCGGCCAGGAGATTCTGAACGCGGTCGAGCAGCAAGGGTATGCGGTCTTGGGACGGCGTCCCTCGATCTCCAAGTCGCGCAAGCTGGCGCTGGTCGCTCGGGCCGCGCTGGGGAAGCTGCTATGAGCACGGCCGCGCAACAGGTTCCGCTGCAGTTCTCACCCACCGAGTCGCAGCTGGCGATGGCCTATTCGGTCTGCCGTGGCATTGCGCGCGCGTCGGCGAAGAACTTTTACTACGCGTTTCTGGTGCTGCCTCGGCGCAAGCGGGAAGCGCTATGCGCGGTGTACGCGTTCATGCGGCGCTGCGACGATCTTTCCGACGATGCCAGCATGCCGCCCTGGGAGCGCCGTTCGAGGCTGGAAACCTGGCTGAACGCATTCCATCATGCGTTGGCGGGCGAACCGACCGATGATCCAGTCCTGCTGGCGCTCACCGATGCACAGCGCCATTACCAGATTCCCGCCGAACTGGTCGACCAGCTTGCCTTCGGCACCCTGATGGACGTCCCAGACAACGGCGACGAAACCTACCGCTATCTAGAGGCAAAGCCTCCGGCCCATGGTCCAACCGTGCAATACCGGTCTTTCAAGGATCTTTACCTGTATTGCTACCACGTAGCCTCGGTCGTTGGCTTGGTGTGCATCAAGATTTTTGGTTATCGCGACCCGGCGGCCGAACGGCTCGCGGAGCGCTGCGGGATCGCTTTTCAGCTGACGAATATTATCCGAGACGTGAAGGAAGACGCCGCCATGGGACGCGTCTACCTTCCCCTGGAGGATTTGCAGAAGTTTGAGCTCTCTCCAAGCGACCTAACGAACTCACCTGATTCGGCACGCATGCGTGCTTTGCTTGCCATGGAGGCCGACCGGGCGCGGGATTTCTACAAGTCCGGACATGAACTGATCCACCTGGTCAATGAAGACAGCCAGCCCGCGTTGTGGGTCCTGGTAACCATCTATCAGCGTCTGCTCGAAAAGATTGCCCTTCGACGGTACGAAGTCTTCGCCGAGAAGATCCGCCTGACGACGAGGGAAAAACTTACGATCCTGGGGAAGGGATTTCTGAAGCGGTTGACGTGATGCCCCAGTCCTGGACACAACCTCCCAAGGTAGCGGTAGTCGGAGGCGGCCTGGCCGGACTCGCGGCGGGGTGCGCCCTCGCCTCCGCCGGCTTTGGCATCCGGTTGTTTGAGCGCCGCCCTTATCTCGGCGGCCGCGCTTCGTCGTATCAGCATCCAGGTACGGGCGAGGTGGTCGACAACTGCCAGCACGTGCTGTTTGGCTGCTGTACGAATCTCGTCGAGTTTTATCGACGCATTGGCGTGGACGACAAGATTCACTGGTTCGACCAGATGACATTCGTCGAACCGGGTGGACGCGCGACCATCATGAATCAGTCGTTCCTTCCGGCGCCTCTGCATACAGCGCCCGCGTTTCTGCGCTTCCCTTTTTTGGAGTTCGCGGACAAGGTGGCGATCGCTCGGGCCCTGGCCGCCCTGATCCCGATGCCGCTCCGGGACAACGGTCAGTCCTTCCTGACTTGGCTCGAAAACCGCGGCCAGACCCAGAATTCCATTCAGCGTTTCTGGAAACCAATTCTCGTGAGTGCGCTCAACGATGAAATCGATCGCGTATCCGTTTCCTCTGCCGGGCAAGTCGTACGGGAGTCTTTGAAATCTCCCAGTGCGCGCCACATGGGAGTTCCCGAGATCCCGCTGACAGAACTGTACGATGCGGCGCGAGAGTACATTCAAAGCCACGGCGGGGAAGTGAAATTCCGCACCTCGGCGGAATCGTTTCGAACCGAGCTCTCGCATGTCCAATTGGGAGTCGGGGGTAAGGAAGAACCGTTTGACTATGTCGTGCTGGCATTGCCGTTCGATGGCTTGGCCAGCATTTTGCCAAATACCTCCGCGTCCCAGCCGCTGCGCGACTCGCTGTCCTGCTTCGAGACCTCGCCCATCACCGGAATCCACCTGTGGTTCGATCGCGAAATCTCAGAGCTCGAACACGCGGTACTGCTCGACCGCACCATCCAGTGGATGTTCCACAAATCGAAACTGCAGAAACGCGGGAACAATGGCCATGGAAGCTACGTGGAACTGGTGGTGAGTTCGTCGAAAAGTCTGGTCGACAAATCACGGCAGGAAATCGTGGACCTCGCGCTAAAGGAACTGCGCGAGTTCTTCCCGGCCGCTCGCGAAGCGAATCTGGTCAAGTCCACGGTGATCAAGGAAATCAACGCCACCTACTCGCCGAAACCCGGCATCGACCTGAATCGGCCTCGCCCGGAGACCATCTGGCCCCGCGTGTTCCTGGCGGGTGACTGGACCGCTACTGGGTGGCCAGCGACCATGGAGGGAGCCGTGCGGAGCGGCTATCTGGCCGCGCAGTCCCTGGCCCGAGTTGCGGGCAAGCCCGATGCCACGTTTTTGGTTCCTGATCTGCCGCCCACCGGTTTCATGCGTCTGTTCGGGTAAACAGTCACCGGTTGCCAGCCCCGAGCTCCCAGGATTCATGCTGAGCGGTAGGCAGCGAACAGCCGGACGTCGAGGCCAACCAGCGGAGAACCGAGAACGGGCAACCGGGATAGGCTACTGGCAACTGCCCGCGAAGGATGGATACGGCACGAAAAGGGCTCAACCTCTGGCTAGGCAGCCAGCAAGGCCACCCCACAAGCTACCAAAGCGGCCGCGATCCAGCGACGCTGGTCGACGCGTTCGTGGCGGAGAAGGTTCGCTGCGGCGGCATTTCCGACGAAGGTAAGGGACGCGGAAGCGGGGGCGACCAGGCTCACGTCTCCCCACGAAAGTCCGAACAATAGGCTAAAAAAAGCCACCGCCATCGCCGCCATGCCCAGGACGAAATACGGATGGCGCAGGATGCGTCCGATAACGGTCAGCATACCCCGATGACGCCACAACTCTCCCACGTCGCCAACTTGCTTCATCGCCCGAGAGAGCAGCACGTCACCCGTAACCGAGGCAGTCACAATGACGGCAATTGCGCCCCAGGTGTAGGCGTGCTTCACGATTCGCCTCGAATGCTCGCCACTTCGGGTTCGTGGTCGGCAAGATTTTCATGCGCCGCGATTGGCGTGAGCGCCGGGCCGCCCGCCACAAAGCCAACTCCGGCCGTGATCAGCAGAATGCCTAGCCACCGTCCCGCGGTCACCTGCTCGTGCAGAATGAACTTGGCGATGAGCGCCAGTAGCACATAGCCGATGGACGTGGCGGGCAGGACGTAAGTAAGGTCTGCCCAGGAAAGGGCAGTCATATAGGCGGCGAAGAATGCGAGCAGGAGAACAATCCCGCCCACCACCCAGGGATTCCGAACTGCAAGAATTACGGCTTGCAGGTGTGCCACTGAAATGTTGCCGATTTCCTTCATGCCGCGGGAGAGCAACGAATCACCCACGGATCCAAACAGGGCCACTCCGGCCAACACCAGGTATTTACGAAAAGTCACGGTACGCCTAGGCTTTGGCCGGTTCCACCGCCGCTGAAGACTCCGCTTCCAGCTGCTTTTCCTGCACCCACTTGTGACGCATGGCGCGGGTTTTCAGGAACGCTTTCGCTTCCTTATAGAGGCGCTTGCGGTCATTGCTGTTGAAAGCCGCCTTCTTCAGGATGCGGAAAGCAGCCTTGGGGCGGAAATAGTACTCGTCATAAAAGCGGTGCACTTGCTCGAGGATCTCCGCCGCAGGCAGCCCGGGATACTGAATGTGCGCCAACTGGTGGCCGCCTTCGTCCACCATCTTGGTATCCGCCACCATGAACCCGTTCTTCACAGCATAATCGTAGAGCTCGGTGCCGGGATAGGCGTGCGCGACGGAAACCTGGATGGTCTCCACATCGAGCTCCTTGGCAAACTTAATGGTGTTGTGAATGGTCTCGCGAGTCTCGCCCGGCAGACCGAGGATGAAATCTCCGTGGATTACAAGCCCGAGCTTGTGGCAGTCTTTCGTGAACTGACGCGCCCGCTCGACCGTTGCGCCCTTCTTGATGTTCTTGAGAATCTGCGGATCGCCCGACTCATAGCCGACGATCAGCAAGCGGCAGCCTGCTTCCTTCATCGCCTTCAGGGTCTCGTAATCGGTGGTCACGCGTGAAGTGCAGGACCAGGTCAGACCCAGCGGTTTCAGCTTCGCGCACAGCTCGATGGTGCGTGCTTTCTGGATGTTGAAGGTGTCGTCGTCGAAGAAGAATTCTCTGACGTTCGGCCAGTATTCCTTCACCTTGGCCATTTCGCGGGCTACATCATCGCTCGAACGTTTGCGCCAGGCGTGCCCACTCAGGGTCTGCGGCCACAGGCAGAATGTGCATTGAGCTGGGCAGCCGCGGGTGGTGTAGAGCGAGACGTAGGGGTTCAGGAGGAAGGGTACGTTGTAGCGCGTGACGTCGAGGTCGCGCTTGTAGACGTCGGTCACGTGCGGCAATGCGTCCAGATCCTGGATCTGCGGGCGGTCCGCAGTATGCACGACTTCGCCGTTCTTCAAGAACGAGATGCCCAAGATCTCCTCGAGGGGCTTGCCCTGCGCGTATTCGACCACGGTGTGGTCGAATTCCTTTCGCGCGACGAAATCGATTGCGGTACATTCCCGCAGCGACTTTTCGGGCAACACGGTCACATGGGGGCCGACAAAACAGATCTTGATCTTCGGGTTCGCGTCCTTTATCGCGCTCGCCAGCCGGATGTCGCCCGGAAAGCCCGGCGTGCTGGTGAACAGCACCAGGAATTCGTAGTCCTTGGCGATCTGGATGGTCTCCTCGCCACTGATGTGGTGCGGCGGCGCGTCCAACAACCTTGCGCCCTCGAGCATGCCGGTCGGATACGCCAGCCAGACGGGGTACCAGTAGGACTCGATTTCGCGCGTGGCAGGCCACCGAGAGCCAGCCCCACCGTCGAAATTCTCAAACGAGGGCGGATTCAGAAACAGTGTCTTCAAAGGCATATGGGTGAGTAAGTTATACTAA
The DNA here is from genome assembly GCA_035643915.1 of Terriglobales bacterium. Classification (GTDB taxonomy): domain Bacteria; phylum Acidobacteriota; class Terriglobia; order Terriglobales; family Acidobacteriaceae; genus Gp1-AA133. The sequence continues at coordinate 46,589 of DASQPN010000069.1, forward strand.
CATCCTCTCTCGGATTTCCGGGTGCTTCCCTGGGTTCGCCGGGGACTAAACCGGCCATGACTTTCTGGACCGCACCGCAACCCGGGTAAATGTTGGCTTAAGTGTAACGATAACAAGCTCATCCGGCTTGTGGAACCGGTTTCCGTCGAACTGTCATTGGATGCATTAAGGGGCCAAAAAACACCTTTAGCAGCGCCCTGATCCTCAACGAACCTGGCTCGAGGTCAGTTCCCGGCACGGATCCAGCTTTCCAGGTCTCCCGTGGACCGCATCAGAGCGATGTGAGCCTGCTGGAGGTCGAGCTTGCTATCCTGCAGCGCAAGGTAGCGTTCGTTCGCTTGAGCTCGGGACTCGCCGAGGTCTCGGATGGAAGCCGTGCCGGCATCCACGCGGGTTTCGAGGGCATCCAGATTTGACTCCGCGACCTCGTATTCGAGCTGGGCGACTTCCTGGGCAGCCTCCATCTGACGCACCGTGCGCTGCAACTTTAGGGTCTCCTCTGAGACCTGGTTCTGGGCGGCCTCGGCTTGTTTCTTTGCCTTGAGGGCTTCTGCGTCGGCGGCCCTGGCGTGCTCTCGCTGCGCGAAATTCAGGAACGGAAACCGAATGACCACTCCCAGCGAAGCATTGTTCGGTTCGAAACTCTTGAAGAAGACATCATAATTGTTGTAGGTGGTGAGTCGAGCGTACTGAGTGGCGAAGTCCACGGTTGGCCGCCAAGCCCTGTGCTCCGCTTTGGCCCGCAAATACTGTGCGCGGGCATGCTGCACTGCGGACTCCACCGCCGGATTGTTTTCTGCCTTCGCGCTGAGGTCTTCTTCCTGATTGAGCGCCGGAAATGCGGGGACCGAATCTGCGATGGTTTCGATGGAGGCCGCCGGCAGACCCGTGAGCTTGGCCAAGTGTTGTCGCAGCACATCGGCGGAACCCTCTGCTTCCGTCAGCCGGAGCCGTAGACGCGCGGCCGAGAGCCGAGCCTTGGTCCGCTCGAGGGGGCTGTCGACTCCTTCCTTGACGCGTTCTGCCATTGCTTCTTCCAGTTTCATCGCCGCTGCCTGTTCGTCCTGCAGACGGCCGATCCGCTGCTCCCACTTACTCAGCGAAGCGTAACTCAGCACGGTGTCTTGAATGACCTGATTGCGCTGATCCTTGCTCTGGAATGTGGCGGCTTGCGAATCGACCTGGGCGGCACGGATCGCCTCATGCAGGGATGGATTGTAGAGCGCGGAACTGGCGGTGAAGTTCACTAGCGAGGGCGCTGCACCCTCAAGGCTGAGCGGAAACCCCCAGGACTTCCCCAACCCGGAGCCCACTGCGGCCTGGGGAATGTAGTTGCTGCGGAGTTCCCTGTACGCCGCGTAGGCGCGCTGTTCGTCTGCGCTTGCAATCGCAGAGGTGGTGCTGTGGGCTAAAGCGAGTTCGACGGCGCGCTTCAAGGGGAGCGGTTCGGCGACCAGGTTGGCCGGCACAAACCACATCAGCCAGACCAGAAGCCCCCAACCGGCAAAGCACGTTCCATGACACTTGGAGTCATTCATCGCATCACCTTTGAGAACCGGGAATTCAGAAAAGATAGAGAAAATACGAGCGGCAACATGTCGGCTAAGAATAGCCAAGCGGACGGTCACCGCGGAACAAAAATAACCCGCGAAATACGCCCGGAGAACATCATCCCGAGATGCTCCACCGGAGGCTGGCAACGGCAGTTATCGGTTGACCCGGTTGAGCGCTTCCCGGGCACGTCCGAAGTCTTTTGCGAGGGCCAGAGCCGTCTGATATTCCTTGACTGCCCCTTGCTTGTCCCCCTGCTTCTCCAGGATGTTTCCGAGCAGGAAGTGCGCCTTGAAGGGAGGTGCCTGTTCCACAGTACTGGAAGCAAGGTAACGACGCAGCAACTGGGTTGCGAACGGCAAATCGCGGTTCGCACGCAGCAGCGTGGAAGCCGCATCGACAAGCACCTCCGGCTGATCCATGGGCGCGGCCGCCGTGTGCTTCAACGCGTCCTGCATCTCATCAAAGCGCCCGGCTTTGCGGTAGAACAGCGCCAGGTTGAGCCACGCGTTCGCTCCCCCGTGGCTCTCATCAATGGCGGTGCGATACTCTCTTTCCGCGGTCGCCGTATCCTTATTTTTCTCAGCGATGCGCCCGTTGACCCAGTGCGCCTTTGCCGGGTTCAGCTTGGAAAGCGCTTCCGCCTGCGCCCGAGCTTTGTCCTGGCCTCCGCCCACGATGCCGGGCGCCTCCAGATAAAACTCGGCGAGGTCGGTGCGCCCCGCGGCGTTGTTGGGGTCCAAGGCCACCGCACGTTCAAACTCGGTACGAACCTTTTTGGCGAGCCCCGCAGCTGTGAAGAAGTTGGAAGCGTCTGCTTTTTCACCATAGGTACGCCCCAACCACAGGTGATACTCACCGTTGTTCGGAGCCAAAGCCACCGCTTTTTCACACGCGGAGGCGGCGCGGTCCCAGTTGCTCACCGCAAAATAAGCCCGGCACAGCAGATTGTAGGAGGCGGCGTCATCCGGAGTCGAACTGATCTTGCCGCTCAGCGTGGTAATCGCATCATCGACGCGGCCCGCGGCCAGCAAGTCAGACGGGGAATCCGAGCTTACAGCCACCACCGGCAGCAAAAGCGATAGGAAAGCGAGGAACCTGACAATCCAATTCATTTACTTCTCCACCTTCACAGGACTGCCGTCGCGCAGTGGTTTCATGCTCGATGTGGAGCTCAGCGCCACCAGGTCCTTATCGGTGAGCCCGTCGCTCACTTCGACCTTGGTCAGATTCGATGAGGCCACGCCAACGTCGCGGCGATGTAATCTTTCGTCCACAATCTGGTAGACGTAGGGCTTGGAATCGTCTTGGTGCAAGGCTTCGCGCGGAATGGTCAGGACGCTGTCATGCTGCGCAATGATGATGGTGACACTGACGTTTGTGCTCGGCAGCAGCATGAAGTCATGATTGTCAAGAACGACGGTGGTTTCACCGACGTTCCGGGTGCCGCGCAGTTTGACCGTGGAGGGCAGTGTCCCCACCAGGCCATCCCATATTCGTCCGGGCGTCGCGTCCCAGGTCACTTCTGTCTTCTGCCCGCGCGTGAGCCGCCCAACGTCCGGCTCATCTACGTAGGCGCGAACGAGAACTTTCGACAGATCCGCGACCTGCAGCAGCAAATCCCCGGCCTGTACGTAGCCGCCCTGTTTCACCGGCAGGACATACACGACGCCGTCGAAGGGTGCAACGATGTTGGATTTCCGCAGAATATCCTCCGCCGCCGAAAAGGCGGCTTGCGCTTCGGACTTCTGCGCCTCCACGTGCTCGACTTCGGGCCGGGAGTAGCGCTCCTTCTGCTTATGCTCGAGAAGATCGAGATCAGCCTGCGCGCGCTGCAGCACACTCTCGGCTTCCTTCACTTCACCGACCGAAGCCGCGCCCTTCTGCTGCAGGCGCCGGAAAGCCTCGAGACTCCTCTGCGCCGCGTCGCGGTCGGTGCGCGCCTTCACAATCTGGGTTTGCAGGGTCAGCACTTCTTCCTGCGATCCACCGTGTTGTACGGCCTGCACTTCAGCCTGGGCGCCCTTCAGTTGCGCCTGCGCACGTGCCGCCTGGCTGCGCACATCGGCATCGTCGAGCTGCAACAGCAGCTGTCCCTTCCGGACGCGGTCGCCTTCTTTCACAAACAGGTGCCGGACCGTCGTATTGATGGGCGCGTGTGCCTCGAAATTCCGAGCCGGTTCGATCTTGCCGTTGGTGGAAATCACGCTCCGGATGGAGCTGCGTTCCACGGTCGCGGTGCGCACGGGAATCACCTCATCTCGCATCGAGTTAAAGGAGGCGAGCAGAATGACCGCCAATACCGCCCCAAGCGAGATCGCCAGCCAGCGGTGCCGACTGAAGAAACCGGATTTGCCCTTATCCGTCAATGTCATGAAGAGAGTTGTATAAGCAACAATTTACCACCCGGACCCGATCCCGGGCAGCGCAATCCATTGAATCCTATGGCCTATTAGATGCAGGTTGACCCATTTGGGCTGACCGTATCTCCGCTTTTGATGTTCGTTTTCGACCACCCGTTACAATATCCCGCATGCCCAAGCCGCCCCGTTACACGCGAGACCACGCCCAAGCCGGTCTCGACGCCAAATTTCCCGAGATCGAAACCTGGCCCAACCAGTTTCCCGGCTACGAGATTGTCATCGATGATCCGGAATTCACCTCTGTCTGTCCCAAGACCGGGCTGCCCGACTTTGGCCTGATCACGATCCGCTACATGCCCCAGAAATTGTGCCTCGAATTGAAGTCCGTGAAGGAGTACCTGCAAAGCTACCGCAACCTCGGCATCTTCCAGGAGAACATCGTCAACCGGGTGCTGGAAGACGTGGCGCGCTGGGCGAAGCCGGTGTGGGCGGAGGTGAAGGGGGACTTTCGGCCACGGGGCGGGATTTCGACGGTTGTGATTGCGCGCTGGCCGCGACCGAGAGGAAAAGGGGAACGGGCGTAAAGCTCGAGCTGCATCACTCGTGAGAAGGACAATGGTTCGAACGTCCTTCCCAGGTAATTTGGCCCTGATCGCGGTGGACATCGATCTTTGATCTTTGCGGCGCAACCAGCGAAACATTGCAGCAACTGGCAGGTGCGTGACTCGCCTAGCAGGAACCAATTAGCCCACGCGCCGCGCACCGTGTTAGATTCGCTCGACCGTGCCCGACAAAAGGCTCTACCCAAAAACCGCGCTCGCCCTGCTGACGGCGCTGAACCTGCTGAACTACATCGATCGCTCGGTGTTGTTTGCGGTGCAGGACCTGGTCAAGGCAGAATTCCATCGCAGCGACGCAGCCTTCGGCTTGCTTACCAGTGTTTTTTTCATCTTCTACATGTGCGCCGCGCCCTTCATGGGGCCGCTGTCGGTGAAATTCTCGCGCAAAGCCGTCATCGTGGCGGGCGCCCTGATCTGGAGCGTGGCTACCCTGCTTACGGCTTTTACCAAGAACTTCGACGAGCTGCTGATCCGACACACGCTGGTGGGCATCGGAGAAGCCAGCTTCGTCATTCTGTCGCCGACGTTCGTCGCGGACATGTTCCCGGAAGAAAAGCGCGGGCGCGTGATGGGCGTGTTCTACCTGGCGATTCCAGTCGGCACCGCTCTGGGCTATCTCCTGGGCGGATTCCTGGGCCCGAAATACGGTTGGCGCATGCCGTTTTATGTGGGAGCTGCGCCCGGGGTCTTCCTGGCTTTCCTGCTGCTGTTCGTCCCCGAGCCGCCGCTGGGACAGTTCGACGATGCACAGCACAAAGCACCGGAGCGGGACACGCTCAAAGGGCTCGCACGCAATCCCGCCTTCCTGACGGCCACCTTCGGCATGGCCATGATGACCTTCGCCCTGGGCGGGCTGCAGGTCTGGATGCCGACCTTCCTGCACCGTGCTCACGGATACAGTCTGCTCGAAGCAAACATCATTTTTGGCATCAGTACCATCTCGAACGGCCTGGTGGCGTCGCTGGCGGGCGGTTGGATCTCTGACTGGCTGCTAAAGCGAACTCCGGCGGCGCACTACCTCGTGTCTGCGGTCAGCTTGGGGCTGGGGATTCCGGCGATGTGTGTGGCCCTGTTTGCCAGCGGCAAAATCATGGTGGTCGGGATCTTCGTGGCGGAATTCCTGCTCCTCCTGAACACCGGTCCACTGAACGCGGCGGTCATCAACGCTGTCGGTCCGCAGGTGCGCGCCATGGCGCTGGCTGTCAATATCTTCATCTTCCACTTGCTGGGCGACGTGCCCTCGGCCTATCTGATCGGCTACATGTCAGACAAGTACTCGCTCCAACTGGCCTTCGTGGCGCCGGTCATCGCGATCGGACTCTCTTCTGCGATACTGTTTTACGGTATGAGATTTGCCCCGCCAGTCACCCTAACCCATCCGCCGGGCCCCGCCGGAGCCCACTAGGGATGGGTTACCTCTACTGGATCGCAGGCGTCATCCTCGGCCTGGCTTGGTTTTCGCGGATCGTCGAAGCCGCCATCGGAGTCCCCAAGATCGCGGACATTTCCAAGCCCCGGTGGAATCTGCAACCACGCGGGCATCCCCGCGTCAGCATTATCGTTCCCGCCCGCAACGAGGAGGAAACGATCGAGCAGGGCCTGAGCCTTCTGCTGGCGCTCGACTACGACAACTACGAAGTCATCGTGGTCGACGACCGCTCCACCGATCGAACCGGGGAAATCATCGAACGCGTGGCCGCCAGCCCGGGGGCGCACGGCTGCCTGAAAGGGATCCACGTGACCGGACTGCCCCCCAGTTGGCTGGGCAAGACCCACGCCATGTGGGCGGCGGGTCAGCAGGCCACCGGAGACTGGCTGCTCTTCACCGATGCTGATGTTCTGTTCAAGCCTGACGTTCTCGGTCGCGCCCTCGCCTACGCTGAAGCCGAGAACGCCGACCACGTGGTGGTTTTCCCGCGCATCATCATGAAGGGCTCCGGCGAGCGCATGATGATCGCCTTCTTCCAGACGCTGTTTACCTTCGGCCATCGCCCCTGGAGAGTCGCGGATCCAGACACGAAAGACCACATGGGAGTGGGCGCATTCAACATGGTGCGCCAGAGCACATACCAAGCCGTCGGCACCTACCGGGCCTTGCGCATGGAAGTCGTCGACGACATGAAGCTGGGGAAAGTCGTCAAGAACGCCCACTTCCGGCAGCGCAACGTATTCGGCGACGACCTGATCTCGATTCGCTGGGCCCGCGGAGCGATGGGTGTGGTCGACAATCTGACCAAGAACTTCTTCGCCCTCCTGTCGTTCCAGTGCTGGCGAACCATCGCATCGGCGTTTGGGCTAGTTTTCCTCAATCTGGGTCCGTTCGTCGGCGTGTGCTTGACGCACGGCTGGGAGCGCATCCCGTATGCTGTCGCCCTGGGCTCGATGTTCCTGATCTACCTGGGAATGTCGTTCAAGTCGTCGATTCCGCCGTACTATTTTTTTCTGCACCCGATCAGCACCCTGCTCTTCGCGTACACGTTGCTACGCTCAATGGTTCTTACTCTCTGGAACGACGGGGTGACCTGGCGGGGAACGAAGTACCCGTTGGAGGAGCTGCGAAAGGGTCTGGTCTGAGCCTTTTGATTTTGGACGGACACACCCGGTGGTCTTCGGCAAACATCGAAGAAACGCGCCCCTGGCGTCGCCCTGCTTGACGCGCAGCACTTTCCCCCGTCGCACATTTGGCGGCAGCCCCAATCTGCTTCATGGCTCGGGAGTAAGGAACGCACTGCGCGAAACAGCGAACCGGGCGCGGCGGATGCGAGAGGATTTCCCCCGAATGGGAATACGAACGAGGCCGACGCCGCGCGTCGGCCCACCGAGCCATGAACGGAGAAGACTACTTGCCGAACGATTTTACGGCTGCCGCTTCGTCGTCTTTCACATCGAACACGGTGTATAGCTTGGTGATCTGCAGCAGGTCGTGCACTTTCTTGGTCAGGTTGAGCAGCTTGAGTTCGCCACCCTGGTTCTTTACGGTGGTGTAGGCGCTGACTAGCTCGCCGATGCCCGAGCTGTCAATGTAGTTCACGTCGCCAAGGTTGAGAAGAATCTTCTTATTGCCCTTGCCAAGCAGGTCGCGCACGGTGTCGCGCAGGGTCACGCTGCCTTCACCAAGGGTGATACGGCCGCTGCAATCCACGATGGTGATGCCATCGACCTGACGGTTGCTGGTCTTCATGCTCACTGGGAAGCCTCCTTGCCGTCCGCGGCTGGACCGTGGACGTGCTTGATCAATTTAATCTCTGTGCCTGTTTTCGACGGGCGTATTTCCACCTCATCCATGAACGAGCGGATGAGAAAAATGCCACGACCCGAGGTCTTCAACAAGTTCTCAGGCGCCAGCGGGTCGGGAACCTTATTCAGATCGAGCCCCTTGCCCTGGTCCCGAATGGTGATGACCAGATGCTGGGCAGTTCGCTCAAAGTCGACCATGACCTTCTTGCCCGGGTCGTACGCGTTGCCGTGCAGCACCGCGTTCACCGCGGCTTCGCGAACGGCCATCGCAATCTTCATGACCTCTTCATCGCCAAAACCAGCTTCGGTCGCGATCTGGCTGGCGGCTTCTTCGGCGCTGTTAACCGTGTCCAGCGTCGAATCGAGCGTATACGACACCCGGTGTTCGCCCATCATGGTGAGTCGGTTGAACCCCTACAAGACTCGAATCGCTTCGTCGGTCAACCCTGTGAGGCAAGAAGGGGAGCGGCTGATCAGCGAATCCGGTAGTTTGCCCTTCCGCAGCACAATTGTCAACGCGGACAAGCCCCCAGGCGCTGTCTCCGTCCTGTTTCGGGAGGTCTCTCCTTCCTTCGACACCGCCGTAAGCAAAAAAAGCGTGCGCCATCTGGATTCTCCATCGCCAGTTGAGTATTCTCGCTGGCATGTCCGCTCTCGCGCTGACGGAACTGCTGGGTGCCCCGGTGATCGATACTGGGGGCAAGACCTGCGGGCGGGTGCGCGAAGTGGCCTTGGTCCCCCAGGAAGACCGCGTCCGGGTGTCGGTCTTGATTGTCAAGACGCGCACCGGTGACCGCGTCCTACCACTGCAATCGGTAACCTCGATCAACGCGAGTGTCCGCACCTCGACCCCGTCGAGCGATTGGGGGCCGTCCGGCGGCACCGAAGGACTTTTCTTGCTCGAGCGCGACCTCCTGGACCAGCAGGTGATCGACGTACACGGCCGCAAGGTCGTACGGGTCAACGACGTGGACCTGCAGCAGGAGTCGGTGGAAAACCGAGCCGTTCTGAAGGTCTGGTCCGTGGATGTGGGTGCCCGGGGAGCGATCCGTCGCCTGCTCAAAGGTGTGGTCCCCATGGGGGCTCTCCACCTGCTTTTGAACCAGATCCCGCCGCGGAGCATCCCCTGGGATTTCGTGGACCTGATCGAAACTGACCCCGCCCGCCGCGTCAAGCTGAAGATTTCCCACGAACGCCTGGCGAGGCTGCACCCGGCCGACATTGCCGACATTGTTGAAAATCTGGCGCCGGACGAGCGCGAGGCGGTTTTCGAAACATTGGACGAAGGGGTAGCGGCCGGGGCGCTGGAAGAACTCGAACCCAAGGTGCAAAAGGCGATCGTCGAATCGCTCGACTCCGATCGAGTCGCCGGGATCGTCGAAGAGATGCAGCCCGATGCCGCGGCCGACCTGCTGGCTGACCTGTCGGAGGAAAGGACAGAGAAGATTCTGGAGGAAATGGCTCCCGCCGAGCGGGAGGAAGTCTCCGGACTGCTCGAGTTCAAGGAGGATTCGGCTGCCGGTCGAATGACGACCGAATACATCGCTCTCCCGGTCGCGGCTACCGCCCACGATGCCGTGGAGGCGTTGCGTCACTTCGAAGGTGGGGTCGAGACCGTCAGCACGATCTTTCTGGTCGATTCCCGCAACACCCTGGCCGGCGCTGTTCCTCTCGCCAAACTGGTCTTGGCATCGCCCACGACTCCGCTGCTGGCTCTGACTCAGGAGCCACTGATTTCCTGCCACGCCGATACCTCGGAAAAGGAGGTGGCAGAACTGTTCGACAAGTACAACCTGCTGACGCTGCCCGTCACCGATGACGCGAACCGGCTGACCGGCGTCATCACCTCCGACGACGTGATCAGCCTACTTCGCGAGAAACTCTAAACTTTTCGCCCCGGCTTCATCTGTCCGGAACATTGGCTTGGCAAGCTCTCAACCGCGAGCAGCCAAATGGTGCAGGGCGCGTCATCGACGCTTGGGTCCAGATCGTGGTCAGGCGGTTCTCCAAGGATGTCCACAGGTCGGCCACGACGATCAGCCGCGCTTTACGGAGGTTGTCGTCTGGAGAACCGATTCTGGAGACGGCCGCGATGGCCCGGCCGAACTAGCGGCCGAGGTCAAGAGCTCCGATTCGCTCGACGAGGAAGAAGTGGCGGAATGGGTCGCGTCCGGCCAGCTCCCCGCCCTTTTTCGTCTGGTCGTTCCGGCGGGTTCAGAACCGGAAGCCATCCCGCCGGTCAAGAAAAAGGCGGTTCGCTTTTCGCAATTGCGGTGCTGCG
>DASQPN010000070.1:0-6503 GCA_035643915.1 Terriglobales bacterium
CTGGAGGCGTATTCCGACGAGATGCGCCGGAGCGGCGCCAACTACCAGGAGATGTTCCGCAAGGTGAAGAGCGAGTTGGTGAAGAAGTACAAGGCCGTCCTCTAAGGGCACCGGTCAGGATGAGTTCAGGGAGCGGCGATCGTCGCTCTTTTCCTTTTGGCGCTAGAATGAAGTCAAGGGCGCGCAGGAGGTTCCCATGCGGCGCAGGGCAGAGTGGTGCCTGATTCTCGCTTTTCTTGTCCTTGTCTTGCCGCCCTCCCTGGCAGTGGAGGGACCCGCCTACCAGACGGGCATCCTGCTGGGGATCGAGAAGCGAGTCACGACCACGCCGCTCGCGTACGTGTTCGAAGTGGTGGTGAGCTACTACGAAACCGTCACCTACGAGCTGCAGATCCAGGTCGGAGATCAGATCTATTTCACGGACTACACTCCCGACGTGCAACCGAACGGGCCTCTGCCCAACGAGTGGAAGCCGAATCAGACGATTCAGTTCCGCACCGACAAACGCCGGCTGTTCGTGAAAATGAGCTACGACGGCGAGATCGAAACTTTCCTTCGGCGACGAGACCGTCCCAGGCGGCGCTAGAGCGCCCACCCGAAGGGCCCGGGTCTGCGTGGTATCCTTTTGTTTCCTGGTTTTCATCCCGCACCTCTCGTGAGGAACCGTGAGACTCAGCCGCGATAAAGTGAACAAAATTGCCCACGTCGTCAGCGACGCGCTGGCCGAAATGCCGCAGGTGGATTTCGTCGAAGATCGCAACACGATTCGGCTGGAAACGCGGAAGATACTTGAAGACTTGCTCACCCAGGAAGCGAGGATCGACCAGTCGGCCCGCCAGAAGATCGAAAGCCAGAAGCGCACCATCCTCGAGGGCAGCCAGGAGTGGGACATCCTGTACCGCAAGTACTACAACGAGGAAGTGAAAAAGCTGGGGATCTGAGAGCGGTCGTTGGTCGTTGGCCCGCGAGATGGATTGAGAGGGGCGGTTGCGGCCGCCCCTGTTACTTTGGATGAATCACCTTCCCGGTTCGAGCGACGGCATCAGGAGTACGTCGTCGCCCTCGTCCTTGCGATCGACGCCGAGCGCGTGCAGCTCGCGCGCCACGGGCTGTGCGACCTTCAACATTTCGTTCACCGCCGCCAGCGCGCCGACGCCTTCCTTGTCACTGTTGTCCGCGCCTCCGCGTTCCATGATGGACTCGAACAGCGTCTTCTGGCGCGGGAAGACCACGATTTTCACGTCCTCTTTCTCGGCAATGTTGGCGGCTTTCTTGGCCAGGTTCAACGCAGTATCGAAACCGCCCAGTTCATCAACCAGCCCGAGAACCTTCGCGTCCTCGCCCGACCAGATGCGGCCCTTGGCGATCTCGAGCACTCTCTCCTGGGGCAACTTCCGGCCATCGGCGACCTTGCGGGTGAAGTCTAGGTAGACTCGATCGAGCCAGCCCTGGAAGCGCTGCCACTCCGCGGGGGTGTAGTCCTGGAGGCCCGTGAACATGGTGGCGTTGGCGCCGTTGTGGACCTCATCCCAGGACAGGCCCACTTTATCCCAAAAACCATGGGTGAGGATTTTGCCGCCGAGGACGCCGATGGAGGCCGTAATCGTACCGGGCTGGGCCACGATCTTGTCGGCGGCCATGGCCACGAAGTAGCCGCCCGAGCCAGCCAGATCTCCCATCGAGACGATGACGGGCTTCCCAGCCCTGCGTGCGTTTACGACTTCCCGCCAGATCGTGTCGGACGCGACATAGGACCCACCGGGACTATCCACACGAAACAGGATGGCTTTGACGTCTTTGTCGCGAACGGCCGCGCGGATCGCGCCGGCGACGGTATCGGAGCCCATTGTCTGTGACCCAGTCACCGGACTGTAGTCGCTTTTGCCGCGAACCACTCCGCCCGAGCCATAGACGAGCGCGATCGTCTTGCCCTTGGCGTGGGGGCGTCCGGCGCGCTCGAGATATTTTTTCAGGTAGAGAAACTCAACGTCGCCACCGCCTTTCTTCTTTGCCTGATCGTAGACTTCGTCGCGGTAGGCGAGACCGTCGACCAGCTTGGCGTCCAGCGCTTCCTTGCCGAGGTAGGGGCCTTTGTCCACGAGCGACTGGAACTGGTCCGCCGGAATCTGGCGTGCGGTCGAGATGCCGTCCCTCAATTGGCCGAACCACGAATTCAGGACTTTTTCGAGGGCTTCCTTGTGTGGGGCCGTGAACTTGGTCTCGGTGTACATATTCAGCGCGTTTTTGTATTGGTAGCGATGGTCGCCGTGGAAGCGCATGCCCAGCTTCTCGAGCGTGCCTTTGACGAAAGGGCTTTCGAGCATCAGGCCGGTGAGGCCGATGTCGCCGGAGGGCTGCAAGTAGATCTGATCGAACGACGTCGCCAGATAGTAGGCGCCGTTGCCCGGGCCGAATTCGCCGAAGGTTTCCGCGTACGCGATGGCGAATTTCTTGCGAGCGCGGAAGCGCAGCACCGCTTCGCGCAACTCCTGCGTCTGGGCCATACCCATCTGCACCGCGCCGACGCGCGCCACCATGCCTTTTACCCGGTCATCGTCGGCCGCGCGGTCGATGGCGTCCACAACGTCACGCACGGTGAGGCGGTCGGCAAGAGAGAACCTGGCGGTGGGCGTCTCCGGGACGTCCTCGATCAACGGCTGTTCGAAGTCGGCCTCGAGAATGGTGCGGGAGGGCACCTTGCCCTTGCGCGCGGAGATGAGCATGACGGCGAGGACAAGGGTGAGGAGATAGACGGCTCCCAGAAGGGCGAGGATGCGGACGATGAATCTCTTCATGGCGGATTCTCCTGGTGCGAGGGGAACGGATGAGTCTATCGCGGGGAGGGCAAGGGAGGGGGAGAAGTAAGGTGGCGGAAGGATTTAGGGCCAGGACGACTCCAAAGCGCTGCATGGATAGGCTGCGCTGGTTCCGATGGGACAAGCTGCGGCCAGAGGACGATTTTCGCCCGCAACCTGTGTGTGAGCCAGAGGGGACACTCTTGATGCATGAGTTGTTCCACACAGCTAACCTCAGGGCTCTGAAACCCCGCGAAGATATCCGTCCCTGCGAAGGCAGGATGAAGAATGAGAAGTGGTTCTTGTTTGTGCCATCGATCGTCGTTTCCGGCCATGCGCAGGACGCTTCCAACCCAACAGCACATCAACCCGAGCCTGGTGCAGCGGACTACTGTGGCGCCTGCGCACCCGGTGCCGAGCGGCAATTCAATCAAAACCCAAAGGCATTCCTGGTTATATGTGTCCGCAATTCGAAAAACCTGGCAAAAGCGCTGGCCGTAGGCATGGGTTCTGGCGGAAATGCTCTTTACCTGGCTGCTCACGGATGAGACGTCACTGGATTCGACATCGCCGGAGTCGCGATGGTACGGGCGCGCACGCGCGCAAAGAAATTGGGGGGTCAACGTCAGTGCCGTCGCGAAGAGCGACACTGATTTCGATTTCGGAACCGAGCAATGGGATTTGGTTGGACTGACATACCTATCCTTCCGGGACTTGCTGGCCAAGATAAAGCCAAGCTTGAAAAACCGCGGTATCGTTGTCATCGAGAACTTTCACCGAGATACGATGCGAGACCGGCTGTTGGACGAGGACGCCACCGATCCAGATAACGAGTTCCTCCAGTTCTGTTCCGCCTTCCGTATGCTCGGGTACGAAGACGTGGTGGCAAAGCCCGACTGGGGGATTGAGTCTCCCCAGAATCGCCTTGTCCGACTGGAGGCGCAGAGAGGAAATCGTCAGTCAGCCGGATGCGACTGGAAAGGGGCTCGAAGGCATGGGGGTGCGGCCGTAAAATGGGAGTGATGCTGCTAGGGCGGATACGGGCTGGGTTCGCGTTGAGAAATAAGCAAAGAAATCGCTCTCGCGGAGGTCGTGGAACTGCCTCCTTCCCAGTACCCCCAGCTTAGGTTCAGTACCCGGCCGGTCTTACCCATGAGATAAGCCCATGAGATAAGCTGGTCGTCGGAATTTCTCTCGATGCCCGGAATCCACGCCATCACCGAGACCGTAAAGCATGCCGCGAAAAGTGCAGGCTTCGATTTGGCGGGCGTCGCGCCTGTGCGTGACTTTCCCGAACTGGACTACTTCCCTGAGTGGATCGCCGACGGGCACGCGGGGGAGATGAAGTATCTCGAATCGCGGGATGACGCCGGAGAGTTGAAGCGGGCATCTCTGCGGAGAGCCGCTCCCTGGGCGCGCAGCGTGGTCGTCTGCGCGATCAATTACAACAGCGCCGAGCCGTATTCCACGAACGTGAGCGACCCCGAGCGCGGGTGGATATCGCGCTACGCCTGGAGCCGCGAGGACTACCACGACTCGGTGATGGATCGGCTCCGGGTCGTTGAGCGGTCTCTGGTGGAGAGTGTTCAGGAGGGGTGGCAGAATCCCACCCCGACGGCCGGCAAGCCCGCCCTGAGCGAAGGCGCAGGACCGGCGCTCCTTACGCGTTGCTACGTCGATACCGGGCCTTTGGTCGAGCGCGTTTATGCAAAGTATGCCGGCGTGGGGTGGATCGGGAAAAACACCTGCATCCTGAATCAGAAGATGGGGTCATGGCTCTTTCTGGGGGTGATTCTTGCCTCGATCGACCTGGCGCCCGATCTGCCCGCGCCCGATCGTTGCGGGTCGTGTACGCGATGTCTCGATGCCTGCCCCACGGACGCATTTATCGCTCCGTATCAGCTTGATTCCAATCAATGCATTTCGTATCTGACCATCGAGAAGCGGGGCGCGATTCCCGAGGAGATGCGTGACGGCATGGGCAGGCACGTGTTCGGGTGCGATGTTTGCCAGGACGTGTGTCCGTGGAACCGGAAAGCGCCGAGGACCGAGGCCTCCGAGTTCCAGCCGCGCAAGGGGCTCGTCAATCCGGCGCTAGAGTGGTTGGCTGAGATGAAGGCAGAGGAATTTCGCGAAGTTTTTCGTGGGTCGCCGGTCCGCCGAACCAAGCTGAGCGGGATGCGGCGGAACGCGGTGATTGCGATGGGCAACAGCGGGAATCGGGAGTTCGTCTCGACGCTCGAAAGCCTGCTCGAAGACAACGATGTGGCGGTGGCCGAGAGCGCTGCGTGGGCCTTGCGAAAGCTGGGCCGCTCCTGAGGGCGGCAAGGCTTTGAAGCGCAAGGCTCCGGGCGCGCCATTGCGCGCGAAGACAATCACGCAAACGCGGTCTTTGCGGTCAAGGCCCGTCGAATGCGTTGCACGGTCGTCTGCGCGGGGCAGTTGCCGCGAATCCCCTCCGTGATAGCATTCCCTCATTCCATGTCCCGGCAGCTCACCATGGGTCGCTTCTCACCTCGGACACCGGTTTTCGCAGCTTCCCTGCTTCTGCAGATCGCGCTCTGCCTCCTGCCCTCCACCCTGCAGGCCGCTGAACCCAAGTGGCTGGAGGTCCGCTCGGCGCACTTTACCGTCATCACGGATGCGGGCGACAAGAAAGGCCGCGAGGTGGCGCTGCGCTTCGAGCAGATGCGCGCCGTGTTCGGGCAACTGCTCATGCGGAAGAAGCTGAACATGCCGGTGCCGCTCACGATCTTCGCGTTACAGGATGACCAGCAGTACTACAAGATGGCTCCGCTGCACGACGGCCGTCCCATCGGCGCGCCCGGATTTTTCGTTCCCGGGGAAGACCATCAATTCATCGTGCTGAACGCATCGGAAGAAGATCCTTGGCGTGCGATCACCCACGAGTTTGCCCACCTGCTCCTCAACTACAACTATCCGCCGACGCAAGGCTGGTTTGACGAGGGTTTTGCCGAATATTTTTCGTCGCTACGCCTGGACAACAAGCAGGCCGAGATCGGCAGCGATCCGGAGTTGGGCTCGTCGGTTTCCGAAGACGTCCTCGGCAATCAGAGCGAGGTGCGCAACCCGCCAAAATCCTTGACGGAATTGTTGGGCGGTTGGGTGTGGCTCTCGCTGCCTGATCTGTTCAGGATGCGCCACGACCCAGCCGGTGATCAGGAAGGGACGCGCCACACGCTGTTTTACGCGCAGTCCTGGATGGTGATGCATTACCTGCTTAACAAAGACCAGTTGACTGCGGCCGGCACCTATTTCGACCTGGTACAGAACCAGAAAGTCCCGGTCGAAGCAGCGATCCAGCAGGCCTACGGAATGTCCTCGGCCGAATTCGACAAGGCCGTGAAGGACTACTTCCGTTCGTTGAAGAAGCTGGTCGCGGACCAGGAGGCGGCACGGCAGCCCGGACCACGAAATAGTCATCCGGAAATCTACCGGTTTGCCGTTCCGCTGGGACCGGACGATGTCTCCATCGAAGCAAAGCCGGTATCTGAAGCGAACGCGCAGGCGCAAATGGCGGAAGTGATGGTGCGCCTCCCGGACCGGAGGGAGCAGGGGCTGAGAGAAATCGACAACGTTCTTAAAATGACCGACAAGCAGGGCGCACCGCTGGATAACGAGATCGCGCATCGTGCCCTGGCCTGGTTGCATATGGAACGGAAGGAGTTTCCGCAGGCGGCTGAGGAG